>DASSCV010000420.1:0-4320 GCA_035697505.1 Rubrobacter sp. | reverse complement strand
CTCGTTGACGAGGCTGAGGGCGAGGTCGTGCGTCAGAGGCCTGACGAACTCCTGGTTCTGAAGCTTGAACAGGATAGAGCGGGCCTCAGCCTGGCCGATCCAGATCGGCAAATAGCGGTTCTCATCTTCTACCTTGAGGATAACTATCGGGCTGGAGGAAAAGAGGTCCATGTTCATGCCGTAGATGGACATCTTGGTGAAGCCGTTGGCGCTCACTTGCTATATGCTCCTCTCACTCCGCGAGGTCGCGGGGTTTTCCTATACTGGTCGATTTTACTGCCAGCCTCTCCGGTGTTCAATCAGGTTGTCAGTAGCCTGCCCGTGTTGTACATTATTCCGGCGGCAAAGATCTGTTGCGCCGATTACTTAGGGCCTGTAGCTCAGCCGGTTAGAGCGCTTCTCTGATAAGGAAGAGGTCCCTGGTTCGAGTCCAGGCAGGCCCACATCGAAAAAGCGTTGTTTTGCAGGTAAAAAAGGTGACGCGAATGAGGGCCCCGGAGTACATCCGGGGCCTTTGTGCAGCAACGGTGCAGCAACGCGGCTTTGCTCTAAGAAAGCGCGGCCTCCATCGCCCTCACGGTCTGTTCCCCCATGCTCGGCAGGAAGTGCGAATAAGTGTCGAGGGTCATGGCAATGGTGGCGTGTCCTAGAAGCTCCTGAACCAGCTTTGGGTGGGTGCCTTGCGAGAGCAGCAAGGTGGCGCAGGTGTGCCGGAGGTCATGGAAGCAGATGTTCGGCAGTCCGGCCCGCCTCAGAAGAGGCTTGAAGGAGCGGTTACGGAGGTTCGATGGGTTGATGAGGGTGCCGTGCTCCGTGGCGAAGACGAGGCCGCCGGGCTGGTAGAGGGAACCCATCCGTTCTATCTCCGCTAACTGCCGCTCAAGGTGTCCTCGCAAGGCGTCTGTGGCGACGGCGGTGAGTCGGACGCTGCGGCGGCTCTTGGGGGTCTTGAGATCGCCTGCTGTATGTATGACTCTATACCAAAGGCGTGGTCCTCGCCAGGGGAACTTCGGCTGCCGCTTGATCGGGGCATGCTGGAGGCAGCTAGGAGGATGTACAGGGACAACAGAGGTGCCATGTGGACCCACCTCGTGTCTACGGGACTGCTTGTGGAGGACAGTCTTGAGCTGAGGGCGAACCTCATAAGCCTCTTCGCGCAGGTAGATGAGATCCCGATCTCCTGGCTAGACCATGCGTTCGGAGTCAACGGCCGGGAGGCGTGGGCCATCGCCCAAGCGGAGCCGATCTTCCTGTTCTGGTGCCTCGACTGCCAGGAGCAGATCTGTCCGAAGGATCCCAGGCACCTGCGCCGCCTCAAGCGAGAACTAGAGGTCCTCCGCACCTGCAGAGTGGGGAGCTGCTGTCTACAGCCTTGTTGTGCGGGGGGTGCACAGAGCTCCGGCTGCACCAATACAATGAGGAGTGCCGCACTGCTCGCCTCGCCCAACAGGCAAGGGCTGCCCAGCTATACAAGATGGGAGCCAAGTACAGGGAGCAATGTGAGTGGAAGGTGAAGAGGACGCAGGCGCTTACGCGAGCTGGATACCGATGCCAAACTTGCGGTAGCCGCGACACGACTCTTGACGTCCACCACAACAATTACGAGAACTACGGTGACGAAAGGCCAGAGGATCTCGTAGTACTGTGTCGCTCGTGTCACCAGAAGTTCCACGGGGTCGTGGAAGATGTGTCGTAGAGGGCCTCAGGAGGGCATACAGAAGCCCTGGCGACGGAGGGGGTGCGGTGGCTGATCTTTGGGCGGACATATCTCGGCAGCTAGTCCAGGGAGCAGACATCATCTTGGGTGCCTTCATTGGTAGCGGCGTCGCCTACCTTGCCGCCTACTTCGCGGACAGGCGCAGGTTTAAGCGGGAGGACGAGGCCGTACGCCGTGAGGTCTATGCGGAGTTCACGTTACGCTGGACTCTGCACGATGAGGCCAAAAAAGCATTCAAGCAGTTGGAACCCGAGAGCCCTCAAAAGCTCGATGAAGCGTACAGGCAATTACTGAGGACCTTTAACGCCTTGTCCTTCGTAGCGCCGGAAGAGGTGCGCGAAGCCGCAGACGAGCTAGTTAAATGGAGTGAACGTGACGACGAAGATCGAGATCCCGATGTCCCCGGCCGCTATTGGGAGGTAGCGCGAAAGGACGTCGGTATTTCCGACTGACTGAGCCCTATTCACGGAGTTCGAAGAAGGGGTGTTCGGCAAGCTGCTGTTCCGGTGGCGTAGGATGGTCGGCCGCTAGCAGAAGGGGAGGCAAGCATGGCCTACTTGAGCAAAGAAGAACGACGACAGCGCATCATAGCGTTGGTGAAGGAGAAGACAGGTGTGGACTGCCCCGAGCTGGAGGTCCAGGACATCTGGAACGCTTTTGACTCGGTAAGGGCCTTCTACTGGTGCGAGGCCCAGGACGTAGAGAATAACAAGCTCTTGAAGCACATCCGCCTAGACGACAAAGAAGCCGAGCCCATCGGCGTGAACAGGACCCCTCGCGACTACCTGGAGACGGGCGGAGCATGAAGACGTTGCTGGTGGCGTAGGATGTCCGGTGGCTGACGCGCTTGCGGAGGCTGTCCTGAGGAGCCGCTGAAGGATGTACACATCGAAAGGACGTCGAATAGCAACACCGAACAAGCCGGTTGTAGGCAATCTTTACGACATGGAACAGCAACACGAGATGCACGGCGGCGCACCGCAGAAGTGCGCACCGACCAAGGACGGGGACTTTACCCTGCTCAGGCTGATCCCCGAGCACAATGCAGACGCCCCGTACATCGTCGACTGGGAGTCATCCAACGATCCGAAGGTGCGCCAGATCCAGGAGCAGACGCAGCAGAAGCCGCTGCCGGTGTACGTACGCCGACGCCCAAACGAGTGGGAGTACATGGGCCGCTTCCGGGTCACGCACGTCGCGACCGATGGTCCGACGCTCGCCAGGCGTAAAGAGCGTAGCGGCCACAAGGTCAGCTACGCTATTCATCTGGAAAGGAGTTGACTCGTCTGACGGCCTGCGCGGGTCGGCCCCACTCCAATGCCTCCGGGCGCTCAGGAAGGTGCACGGAGGCCGTGGTGCGTAGGGTGTTCGGTGGCTGAAGAGCCCGAGAACAGGCCGGGTGACCCATTCAAGGAGATCGAAGCCCGACGCGACGAGCTCGCCGAGGTGGCGGCCGAAATATGGTCAGAGCGGGTCGATCTGCTTGACCGGCTCCGCTCTTACCCTGAGTCCCTCGAGCGGGACAAGGCGCTCGTCGAGCAGCTTGGCAAGCAGTGGGACATAGTCAAGGCCGAGGCTGACGATCTCTCGCGAAGGAATGAGAAGTACGGCTTGGAGAGAGCGGTCGAAGGCGTACGGATGGCCTACGACTGGTTTAAACATCTCACCACCGTCAGCACAGGCTCGGTGTTGCTCATCACGGTGGATCAAAAGCAAGGTGATCAGCAGACGTACGTGACGAGGAGCGGCGAGGAGATCCAACCGCTTCCCCCGGGAGGCGCGGGGCTCCAAACGATCATCCTGGAGATGACACACGCCATAGATAGCCGCCCCGTAGCCGAAGAGGTGATCGGACGTCTGGGGCTACGAATAGACCCCGCCGAACTGTTGGATAAGCTGACCGTCGAGCAGGTCGAGAACACGAGTTTCATAGTCCTCAGCTACGAAGGCACCGACCCGCACAAAGCCACACAGATCGTCAACACGGTCGGCCAAGTGTCCTCCGAGCTCATCCCCGAAAGAGGCGCGGCTGGCAGCCAAGTGACGGCCCGCGTGTATGGGAAGGCGGCAGTACCAGACACCCCGGTAAGCCCCCACCCCTTGAGGAACTGGCTCCTTACGCTGGTGATGGGATGGGGGCTGATAGGCTTGTTGGTCCTTATTCACCGGAGTTCGTAGTAAAGAAGAATTCTCGGAAGTTTACGGTAGCAATCTCCTCCGCATTCCCCCGTTCCTAAGCCTATCCGGGTGGGGTAGAGCCACATTTTAGCCCTCTGCCACACTCCTAGTGCTAAGGTTATTGCTAGGATTTGATACAAGCTGTTGCGACTTGCTACGGCCCAACTACCCCGAGAATTTCCAAAGAGAAGCGCTTCCGGAGGTTCTTGATTCATCGTGGATTCATCAGTGGTCGGCTAAGATGGCGGCCAGAACGTGATGGATAAGGAGCGCCCGGTGGACCAGGAACAGCAGCCCCGCGAACCATCGTTCACAAGTGAGTTAGTGCCCGACTGGCGCCCGACCAGGGAACAAATGCTGTGGGCAGTTAGGCTCGCCGTTGCCGTCGTCGTCGTACTGCTCGGCGTATTCCTCTTCCTGTACGT
>DASSCV010000419.1:0-4945 GCA_035697505.1 Rubrobacter sp. | reverse complement strand
GACAAGGAGATCCGCAGGATCGTCGATGAGTCCTACGACACCGCCGAGGACGTACTGGTTCGTAATCGTGAGCTGCTGGACAAGCTCTCCGCCGAGCTGATCGAGTACGAGACCGTAGACGCAAATCACCTGAAGCGCCTGATCGAGGAGTACGCCGTGGATAGCATCTCACCGAACGGTGCCGTCCCAGACTCCGACGGCCGCTACAGGGGTAGCTACCAGGACTAGATGGGCCGCACGGCCCGGAATACGGACAGGGCCGGGACCTGGCGTAACAGTCCCGGCCCTGCCGTCGTCGGCATCCTGAACATCACCCCGGACTCCTTCTCCGACGGCGGGGAGTTCCTCGACCCGGGAGCCGCGGCAGAGCACGCCGCTACCATGTTCGACGAGGGGGCTGACATCCTGGACGTCGGTGGAGAGTCCACCCGCCCCGGTTCGGACCCGGTCTCCCAGGAGGAGGAGATACAGCGCGTCATACCTGTACTGGAGAGAATACTCTCCGTGCGCCCCGAGGCGGTGATCTCGGTCGACACCTACCGGTCAGGCACTGCCACAGCCGCCCTCGAAGCCGGCGCAAGTCTCGTCAACGACGTTACCGCGCTCCGCGGCGATCCCCGCATAGCATCCGTGATACAGGAGGCAGCATGTCCGGTGATCCTGATGCACATGCAAGGCGAACCGAAGACCATGCAGAAGGAACCCCACTACGAAGACGTGGTGCGCGAGGTCAGGGACTTCCTCGCTGAGAGGGCCGAGTATGCCGTCGCGGCGGGCATCAGGCCCGAGAACGTGATCTTGGATCCAGGCATCGGCTTCGGGAAGAACCTCCAGCACAACCTGGCGCTCCTGCAAAACCTTGACGCCATAGTAGATCTAGGTTTCCCCGTCCTGATCGGGGCCTCGCGCAAGAGCTTCATGGAGAAGATCACAGGCGTGCAAGAGGCGAGAGATCGCGTCTCCGGCACGGTTGCGACAACGGTGCTCGCCTACGAAAGGGGCGCGACCTTCTTCCGGGTGCACGACGTGCGCGCCAACCGCGAAGCGCTCGCAGTCGCCGAAGCCGTGCTCCATACCTCCCGCCGGTGACTCGCGCATTCCTGAGCCTCGGCAGCAACCTGGGCGACAGGATGGCGTACCTGAGGGCTGTTGTCGCCGCCCTCGGTCGAGGTCCTCTTACGAGGATCAAAGGTACGTCGAAAGTCTACGAGACGATACCCGTCGAGGTCGAGGAGGAGCAGCCGGACTATCTGAATTGCGTGGTCGAGCTGGAGTGCGGTGTTCCCGCGATCGAGTTGCTTCGCTACTGCCAGGGGATCGAGGCCGCGCTCGGCCGCGAGCGCGGCGAAATAGGCGAGAAAACCCCTCGCACGGTGGATATAGACGTGCTGCTGTTCGGAGAAGAGACCATTACGGAACCTGATCTACGGGTGCCGCATGCGGGGGTGACGCGCACGTTCAACCTCAGGGGGCTCGCGGACCTGGATGCGGATCTGTATATTCCGGGGCGCGGAACGGTCCTGGAGCTGCTTGCCGTAGCGGAAGAGGGAGGAATCTTGACGTTCGGGGAGGCTGAAGAACTTTGTTGATGGCCGTGGACGTTGGGAATACACAGACTGTTCTGGGGCTCATTGATGGCAAGGAGCCGCGGGGAGAGTGGCGTATCACGACGGAGGCGCACAGGACGGCTGACGAGCTCGCCGTCATCTTCGCGGGGCTTCTGGCGCTCGAGGGTCTGAGCCCCGACGAGGTGAGTGCGATGATAGTCTCCAGCGTCGTGCCTGGTCTCACCCGTTCCTATCGTAACCTCGCCTCTGAGGTCTTCGGGATACCCTACTACGTGGTAACTGCGGAGATGGAGACCGGCCTCGACAACCGCTACGACGACCCAGGGGCCGTCGGGGCCGACAGGATCGTCAACGCCGTGGCGGCAGGGAGGCACTACGGGTTCCCCGCGATCATCGTCGATATCGGCACGGCGACGACCGTCGAGGCCGTTGATGGCGAAGCATGCTACCTCGGGGGCGCCATCCTGACAGGCCTCTACGTTTCGCTGGACGCGCTCGTCTCCAAAACGGCCAAGCTTCCCAGCGTGGACCTCGAAGAAGAACCACCGAGGGTCATAGCCACCAATACTCCAGACTCCATCCGCAGCGGTTTCATCTACGGCTACGCCGGCGCTGTCGACGCCCTGATCAGGAGGTCCCGTGACGAACTGGGCGAGGACGGCGTCAAGGTCATTGCCACAGGTGGTCCGGCCGGGGTCATAGTGCCCTACTGCCGCGAGATACAGGAGTTCGACCCCGACCTCACCCTCAAGGGCCTGCTGGCGCTCTACGAGATGAACGCGTGAGAGCATTCCAGCAATTCAGCCAGCACGCCAATGCTGACATGCTGACGAGCGAGGGCCGCAGGCCCGAGGCGTGCTGAAGTGCTGACGAGCGGAGGCCTGAAAGGCCGGAGCGTGCGGAAACGCGCAGCATTTCCTCGTTGACACCCTTTGCACCCGCCCTTATAATCTCGCGGCTTATGACCGATAAGAACCAGGAGCTGGCTACCCCGGAAGGGCTCGAGAAGCTCCAGCAGGAACTCGCATACCTGACCGAGACGCGTCGCAAGGAGGTCGCCGACCGCATCCGCCAGGCTCGTGAGTTCGGGGACATCTCCGAGAACTCCGAGTACGACGAGGCGAAGAACGAACAGGGTTTGCTGGAGCGCCGGATCGGTGAGCTCCAGCGCAGGGTACGCAACGTGAAGGTTGTCAACCCTTCGGAAGTCGAGGAAGACGCGGTCGACCTCGGTACTCGGGTAACCCTCAGGATCGTCGGCAGGAAGGGACAGGAGCGGACGTTCCAGATAGTCGGCGCCAACGAGTCGGACCCGACGAGCGGGAAACTCAGCCACGCCTCCCCGGTGGGCCGGGCAGTACTCAAGAGGAAGGTGGGGGAGAAGGTCATGGTCTCCACCCCCCGCGGCGCGACGGAGTACGAGATCGTCAACGTCGAGGCGGCCAGTTAGGGCGCCTGGAGCGCACGGCCCACTTCTCCCCGATTCCAACCACCGAACCCAGTTGGAGTACCGCATGAGCGAGACCGGCAGGTCGACCGGCATTCACATACCCGGCTGGGCCAATAGGGTCGCCGATTCTCTGGGCGCGGGGCCGCACGTGGTCGTGAGCGGCATCAGCGTCTCAGGTAACATCCACGCCGGCAACCTGCGCGAGGTCCTGGTCGCCGAGGCGGTGGCGAACGCTCTGCGGCAGCGAGGCGAGGAGGTTCGCTTTATCTTTCACGCGGACACTATCGACCCGCTGCGCAAGATAGCCCCAGGCGTTCCCGAGAGCTACGAGCAATACATCGGCCACAGCCTCTCGCACATACCGGACCCCGAAGGCTGCCATGTCTCCTACGCCGAGCATTTTCTCGTACCGTTCGAAGAGGCGCTCAGAGAGATGGAGATGGACGTAGAAGTGCTCCGCTCGCACGAGCTGTACGAGCGGGGCGTCTACACCGGGGTAACCAGCGAGGCCATCGAGCACACGGACGAGTTGCGTGAGATCCTCCAGGACGTCACGAATCGAAAGATGCCGGAGCACTGGTCACCCTACCTGCCCCGCGCGGCATCGGGGAAGCTTACTGGGATGCGCGTTCTGGAACACTTGCCGGAGCAGACCAGCGTCGTCTTCGCGGATGAGGACGGCTGGCAGGACAGCGCCGATTACTCCAGGGGCGAGGGCAAGCTTGGTTGGCGGGTCGAGCTCGCGGCCCGGTGGAAGGCGCTTGGGGTAACCTTCGAGCCTTTCGGCAAGGATCACACCAGTCGCGGCGGCTCGACCGACACCGCTGATCGGATGTCCCGCGAGGTCTTCCACTACCCGGTGCCGGGCCGCTACGAGTACGAGTGGATAGGGCTCAAGGGCCGCGGGGACATGAGCAGCTCTCGGGGTATCGTGCTCCTGCCGGAGGATCTCCTCAGGATAATGCCCCCCGGCGCCGTCAGGCGCATCATCCTCGGACGCGACCCCGCCCGTCGCTTCGATATCGACCTGGAGGGCGGCTTCCCGCGCTTTATGGACGAATACCGTGCAGAGACCGGCCAGCCCTACGTCCCCTTCACCCATCTCGTCACCGTCGCCCAGACCGTAGGCGTTGACACGGACGCCGCCGCACAGATGCTGGGTCGTGGTGGGTACGAGGAGGCGATCGGATACGGGCTGGCAAATGACCTCTACTACGCCCGCAACTGGGCCGCGGAGTGGGCTCCCGAGTCGATGCGGGTGGGGTTGCTCGACCCGGCCGAGTCGGAGCAGGCGGCCGCAGCGCTCGACGACGAGCAACGCGAGTACCTGCGTGAGGTCTCGGCGAAGCTCCAGGCCGAGATGGACGCAGGGGCCATCCAGGACGTGCTGTATTCGACGGCCATCGAGCGCGGGCTCAAGCCCAAGAAGGCTTTCGCCGCCGTCTACAGGGTCTTGCTTGGCAAGACCAGCGGCCCCAAGGCCGGCCCTTTCATCGCCGGGTTGGGCCCGGATCAGGTCAGCGAGAGGTTCTCCGTGTAAGAGGAGACACCACATCGGTAGGAGGGCGAGACGATAGTCTTCCGTAAAGCGCTACAGGAGGATTAGCCGGCTCACCGCAACACGAGGTATAGCGCTTAGAGCGTAAAGCTCCAAGCAGGTACCGAAATACTGGCCCAACGGTTGTATACTTAGGTCGGCCGGCACGAGCTATAGAGAGATACTCATTAGAGAGACGCACTTTATTTCGAAAGGCAGATTTTTCAGAGATGTGTAATCCGTCCATTCTCGATACTCGTATACAGATACAGACCGTTATGACCCCCGATGCCGTGAAGGACCCTCGAAGCAGAGGAGATTCCCGCTAATGTTCGAACGTTTCACGGAGCGGGCCCGCAAGGTCGTGGTGCTCGCACAGGATGAGGCCCG
>DASSCV010000418.1:0-11636 GCA_035697505.1 Rubrobacter sp. | reverse complement strand
ACACCAACGTCGAAGCGACACTGATCCCCAGGAGGTAAGTGGCGTAGTACTCGATGGAAAGGTGGGCGGCTTCTAGATTGGCGCGTACGCTGGGGGAGTCGAGTTGGGGATCGGAGAAGCTTACAAGCGAATCATAGTACGTTGGGATACTGGCGGAGAACAGCCCTATGGTCACTACGAACACCACCAGCCACCCTAGCCGAGCCAGGAAGAGCCGACGGCCGTTCAGAGTGGAGTAGGTTGGGCCATAGGTCCTACCTGCCAGCTCGACCGGTCTATCGTCCTCAAGACCCACGCTACACGGTGCCTTTACCCTATCCCATAAGGTCTTGATATGATGGCAGATAACACGGAACTTGTCACCTCGCTAGCCGTCATGCGCGGCTGCACCCTCCTTGGCAAACCTGCCTTCCATCTGCCCAGTGTTCAGATCCTGTCCGCCTACATTCCAGCGACATGAATCAACGCTTCAACACAGAGTGCGGTGGTCAACTCTTCGGAGCCGTAGCACACACCAGGCTGGTTATACATTCCTATCTTCCGCCATGAACCATCCGCTCTTTGCTGCTTTTCGAGGTAACGCGCAGCGGCCCTAAGCCTTGTGACCCCGTTGTACCCCATATTCGCCAGGCTGCACACCGCGCAAGCAGTGGCGAGCTCACTGCCGAACGATCCGTCATCTTTGCTGAACTGTAAGACATTCTCAATGAGTGCTTCCCTTACCTCGCCTAGTGATGAGGTACCGTGCGCATACGCGCGTGAAACAGCATAGTAGAGGATCATGTCCTCGAAGTAGTAACGGTACGATTCGCTTACGTAGCCGCTCTTGATCGTGTCGATCAGGTATCGGCATGCACTCTTGGTTTCGTCGCGATCGCCTAAATAAAGCACTACATTGGCGTTGACGATGCTATCTACGTCATTCGCTGGAGCTTCGACGCCTACCCAGGAATAGAAGAGATCACCTTCATTTCGATTCTCCATGAAAGACTCGACGTTATAGCCCCCCATCACGAGAGGATGGCTTCGCTCTAGGGCCACCGATGCGCAAGCAGTATCGTCCAAATCGAAATCGATGCTCAAAATGTTCTTCGAGGTGTAATACTGAAACAGGCCGGGGCTCACCATTTCCTCTGTGAGGAACGAGATGGCCTTATTCCTCATGGTAGTTACGCAGGGGTGATCGATACGCGCGATACTGTAGAGGACGAAGGTCGTGACGAATATAGCACTATCGTAACGGGTCACCCTCATATCTATAGTAGGGCTAGCGTACGTCCTGAATTCTCCATCTGGTAGCTGATGGTCATATAGGAACCGCAATCCCCGTCGAACAGAAGGCGCAAATTTTTCTGAAGCGGTCATGGGCGTATGAGTGCTACTGTGCGACTTTGCACGGCAGGCCTCCGAGAAATCGTCTGCCGAGACTTCATTCGGCTGGAGAAGGTGTGGGCTCTGTTCGTTGCACACCGCCATAATATAAGAAACCGCCGCCATCAGGGATACATCGGCACCTTCTTCGAACACGTAAGCGACGATGAACTGCTACGGTGGGGCAACTCTTGCGCCAAAGGATGACTGCTGGTTAAACTTAATAAGGCTACATCAGAAGGCAAACTAATGGAGGAACGTCATGGAGGGCTACGAGGAGATACGGTTAGAGGCGCTGAGGGCGCTGATTGCCTTGGCGACACACGATGACGAGTTCCGGCGCGGAGTATGGGAAGACCTAGAAGGTACGCTAACAAGGTACGGGTTTGCCCTAAGCGAACAAGAAATAGCGCAGGTAAGGAACGTTCGCGATGCCATTGGTAACAGCATGGACGAAGACGTCTACGCAGCATTAACACGGGCCTATAGATAATAGCTGAAGGTTAGATATGCGTTAAGCGGCGGACTCAGAGCCGAAATGCCCGCTAGGATGGCAAACTCAGCCGCATAGTAAGACGATTCGGTGAGGTCGACAGCGTAGCGAACAATCGCAAGAAAGCGAACTCCGATAAAGGACTCTTGCGTGGGCGGGTGGAGCCAGTCTTCGAGTTCCTCGATGAGTTGATCTTGGCGCTCCCAGTACCCCCGGGTCACCGGGAGCTACTGCAAATACACTTGAGTGTGGGCAAGGAGCGGGCAGAAGCCTGGCCCGAGATGTCGTCGATCCAATTGCCGCTTCTGGTGCACGCGGCGATTACCGGCGATGACAGGCCGGCCCTCCCCGTGGCCGGGGCCTGTACTCTCCTATCTCTCGGCGCCGATCTGTTCGACAGCATCCTGGATCACGAACTGCCGCCCTCATGGCAAGCTCGCGAGTCCTCAGAGGCTAGCCTGGCGGCGACCACTCTTCTGGGAGCGCTCCCCCAGCTTTGCATGGCTCGTCTACAAGAAAGAGGAACTCTACCAGAGAGGCTTTGGACGCTGGCCCACCTTTTCGCGGACTATGGCTTGATGATGGGTGCTGGCCAGTATGAGGATCTACTCTTCCCGAGCCTGGAGAACGTGTCCCTAGAGGACAGCCGGGCGATGGCGGAGCACAAAAGCGGGGCGGAATATGCCTTGTTCGCAGCTGCGGGAGCGACTCTGGCCACCGAAGATCCCTCCACGATAGAGGAATACACGGCCTTCGGTTCGTGTTTCGGTATAGCCCAACAGCTCATAAACGACGCAAAGGACATCTGGGGCGACGAGCGCGGTCAAGACCTCTTGAACGGGAAGCGCACTCTCCCCCTAGTCCACGCGCTTGCCACCCTGCGCGGGGAAAGGCGCGAGCGCCTGCAGAAGCTGCTCGCTGCCGCTCGTGGATCCAGAGAGCACCATGACGAGGTTCGGGAACTCCTGGCAGAAGCGGGATCTCTGCGCTATACGGCTCTGATCGTGTGGCTCTACCAACAGCAAGCACGGAGCCACCTGGCTCGCGCCTCTCCGCGCGAGCCCGCCGCGCGGGAACTCTACACACTGCTAGATCAGGCATCCATCCTGCCCCAACCCAGGGAAGCACAACCTTCAGACTAGTCCGCCGCCTGCCGCGCCTCTCAGGTTTGGTCCGGTGGCCAACGTGCTCGAGGTACACAGCCTTGCCTACTATCCTTCGGTCATCCGAGAGACGTTACAACTGTTTTCTAACCACTGTTATACTATTTTCGTGACGGACCGAGGAGAAGAGCGGCGTGGCTGGTTCGTCCTGGTCTACAAGCTGCCAGCCGAGCCCACCCGCCTGCGGGCCAGTGTGTGGAGGAGGCTAAAGGCTGCCGGGGCGGTGTACCTGCAGAATGGGGTGGCGGCGTTGCCGGCGGATGCGGCGGGTGAGCGGGCGATGCGGGGAGCGGCCCAGGAGGTAAAGGAGTTTGGTGGGACAGCCCACCTTTTGCGAGGGGAGGCGGTGGGCGACGAGGCGGCGCTGGTAGGGGTGTTCGAGGAAGCGCGCGACGCCGAGTACGCGGAGATCCTGAGCAAGTGCCGCGACTTCCACGCCGAGCTCGAGAAGGAGCGCGCGGCGGGGAAGTTCACCTTCGCCGAGCTCGAGGAGAACGAAGAGGACCTCGACAAGCTGGGGGCCTGGCTGCGCAAGGTGGAGCTCCGGGACCGTTTCGGCGCGCCGTTGGCACCGGAGGCGAGGTCGGCGGTCTTTGCGTGCCGGGAGGATCTGGAGGCGTTCGCCGCCTCGGTGTACGGGGCTGCGGACCACGGCTCGGCAAGCCCTGCATCGTCTGGCCCGTGAGCGGGTGGGTAGGTGGCATGATCTCCTCCTTCGGTGCCCGGGGCATGGCCGTCCTCATGGTGCTGCCGCTGTCAGTCCTCGACGTTGCCTTTGGCGCGGCACCTTGAGCGCGGCCTTCTCGCTCGCCATCTTCGGCGTCGGCGTGGCGCTTGTTATCTGGGCGACGCAGCGCCTTTTGGAGGGGCTGGTGGGGCTCGCGTGGCTGCTGAGGGTCTCGGCCTTCGCCGTCGCGGCAATTCTCTCGGGCTTCGAGGCAGAGAACGTGGCGGTTGGCCTCGCGGCGGCCCGGCGCGGCGCCGAGGAGGTGGCCCTGGGGACGGTCTTCGGCGGGGCCATCTTCCTGGTGTGCGTCGCCCTGGGTCTGGGGGCGGTGCTCTACCCGCTGCGGGTGAGGCTGCCCGGCGGCTTCCTCGTGCTGATGGCTGCCTGCCCGTTGACGGTCGGGTTGGGGCTCCTCGGGGGCACGACCAGCCGCCTGGCGGGGGCGGCGCTGCTCGCGGCTTTCGCCCTGGCCGTCGCCTACCTGGTCCTGGCTTCCCGACACCACCGCTTCCTGGAGTCCGAAGAGGTGCGGGAGGCCGAGGAGAAGCGCCGCTCGTACCCGAAGGCCGTCGGCCTGGCCGTCCTCGGCCTCGCCGTGATCGCGGTTGGAGGCGAGCTGGTAACTGTGGGGGCTGAGGGCATCGTCTCCGCCCTTGGTCTCTCGGCGCTGCTGGTGGGCATGGTCCTCACCCCGGCGGCCATAGAGGTCGAGGAGGTGATCCGCCAGGCGGTCCCCGCCAGGGAGGACCGGCCGGAGGTCTCGGCGGGCAACCTTGTCGGCACCCTCCTGTACTTCCTGTGGTTCAACCTGGGCTTGATCTCGCTGCTCGTGCCCGTGAGGGTAGACCAGCAGGTGATCTACTTCGACTGGCCGTTCCTGGTCGCCCTCACCTGGCTGGCGACCCTCTTCTTCGCCCGGGGCCGGGTAGGGCGGCTAGAGGGCGCGGCGCTCCTCTTGGCCTACGCCCTCTACGCCACTCTCCGCGCCTTCTACCTTTAGCGCCCTGAAGCACGCCGCAGGACCCCGCGAATCTTGAAAGCAGCAACCTCCTGGTCGACAGTACCGCCACTCACGCCTATTGCCCCGGCGAAGTTGACGCCCCGACTATCACAGCCATCACCACGAGTGCCACCAACCCTCTCGGCCGCCACTTCAGGCCCCTCCAGAAGAGAGCGGACCTGCCCCAGGTCCGCTTACATGATCTCCGCCACACCTGCGCTACAATACTCATCATGGCAGATAAGCATCCGCAATACGTTCACGCCAGCGTCTCCATCAACCTGGACACCTGCTCCCACATCATCGTGGGGATGGACGGCGGCCTGGCCGACGCAATGGTCGATACGCTGTGAACGCGCGTTTCGGGCGCTAATATTGAGGTTTCGGCTTGACTCCGAAGGCGAGAATTCTGTATAGATAAAAGCTGAATGCGCCCGTAGCTCAGGGGACAGAGCAGCGGACTTCTAATCCCCCATAATACCTTTCTGGGTGTTAGCCGATGTTAAGAAAACCGCATAGGTAAGCGGAATTCGTCGTTGGGCGTTTTCCGTCGTTCGTGCCTGTTTGGGATCTATTGCTGCCACTATTGCTGCCATTTATCGGCGGTGTTCGGGTTAGATGTGTGCCTTTGATCTTGTAGTGGAGGTGGGGCTCTTGAGATTCTCTGGGCCGTCGCTTGAGGAGCAAGTGGTACACGTCATCCGAGCGGGACGTGGCGCGGCTTACTTCAGCGTGCGGTCGTCGTAGCGCGCGACTACCCCAAACCTGGCCTTAAAGTCCGGGACGCATCGTGGGACCAAGCTTGGCGGAGATGTGCGCTAGCGAGAGGTGGCCCGGTAAGCTAACCTTGCTAGACGCTGGCGAAAAGTAGAGTACGGAGGGTACGTGCTGGGACCCCAGGAAGAGGACCGGCTGGACTGGGAGGTCCGCTCGTTCGTGTACGTGCGCCTCGTCGAGCGCGGGCTCCCGCCGACGACGGAGCAAGCGTCGGCCGGGCTCGGCATCGAGCCGGAGCAGGCTCGGGCGGCCTACGAGCGGCTCCACGCCCGGCACGCCCTCTTCCTGGACCCCGAGACCCGCGAGGTCCGCATGGCCTTCCCCTACTCCGGGATCCCTACGCCGTTCCGGGTCCACTCGAAGGGGCGCTCGTACTGGGCGAACTGCGCCTGGGACATGCTGGGCATCCCAGCCGCCTTCCACTCAGACGCCGATGTCGAGGCGGAGTACGCCGAAGACGGTTCGCCGGCGCGCCTGTCGGTCGAGGACGGCCGACTTCGGAGCGAAGGGAGCGGCTTCGTCCACTTCCCGTTACCGCTCAGGCACTGGTACGAAGACCTCGTCTTCACCTGAGCGAACATCCTGCTCTTCCGGTCGGAGGAGGCGATCGAGGGATGGTGCCGGAGGAGCGGAGTGCCCCGCGGTGAGGCGCTGACACTGCGGAAGACGTGGGAGCTGTCGAAGGCGTGGTACGACGACCGGCTCTCGCCCAGCTTCAGGGGCAGGACGGCCGAGGAGGCGGCCACGATCCTTGGGCGCCTCGGGCTCAGGGGCGCGTTTTGGCGGCCGTACGATCCTTAGCGGCGGGAGATCGCCATCGCGGTAGTAGAGTGACCCAGAGAGGGAGGTAGGATGGGCGCTGAGGCCGGTTCTTACTACGTACCGCTGGGCGAGGGACGCTTCCGGGCGACGGAGCTGACGGCTAGCCCGTGGGGGCCCGGCTCGCAGCACGGCGGGCCGCCCGCCGCGCTCTTGGCCGCTCCCTGGAGTCCGACGTGGGCGGGGAGGGCGGCATCTTCGCGCGTCTTGCCTTCGAGTTCCTCGGCCCCGTCCCCGTGGGCGAGCTCTCCATCGAGGCGAAGACTGTGCGGCCCGGGCGCAGGGTCTCCCTGCGCGAGGCCACCCTCTCGGACGGGGCGGGGCACCCGGTGATGCTCTGCCGGGCGTGGCGCATCTCCGCGTCCCCGGCCTCCTTGCCCGACGACCTCGAGCCCGAACGCCCGACGCTACCTGGTCCCGAGGAGGGCGAGGAGAAACCCTTCTTCGAGATGGCCCCCGAGGTCGGGTACCACCGGGGCATAGAGGCCAGATTCGTCGAAGGGTCGTGGCGCGAGCCGGGACACGCCGCGGCCTGGCTGCGCATGCGAGTGCCCCTGCTTCCAGGCGAGGAGCCCTCGCCGCTGGTGAGGGTGCTCGTCGCCGCCGACTCCGGCAACGGCGTGGGTGGCGCGCTGGATACCTCCGCGTGGACGTTCGTCAACCCGGAGACCACTGTCCACCTGCACGCCTACCCGGGCGGCGAGTGGGTCGGCCTGGAGTCTTCAGCCGCTGTCCAGTCCTTCGGCGTCGGCCTCGCGCGCACCACTATCTACGACCCCGTTATAGGACCCGTCGGCGCAGCCGCGCAGTCCTTGCTGGTCGTGGAGCGCTGAGCCGGGTATCGCCGCGCCCCGGCCGCCAGCCTAAGTCCCGCTATGCGTCCCGGACTCTATGGTGAGGTTTGCTCATTCGCGTCTCCGGAATGGGCGTAGGGATCTCAGCTGAGGCGTCGTGGTAGCATGCAGGGAAGCCGTCGGTCAGAGGCGGCGTGAAGGAGACGACGAACATGCAGGACCGCAAGGCTATCGCGAAGGTCGAGGGCATCATGCTCGGTAAACCGATCGTCGCCGGCACCCGCTTGACCGTTGAGCTAATCCTCGAGAAGCTGGCGGCGGGTGAGGGTGTCGGTCCGCTCGTGGAGTCTTACCCTAGGCTGGACCGCGAGTCCGTGCGTGGGGCCCTGCTGTTTGCTGCCGGGCGCGTCGAGGATGTACTTACCAGGCTTGAGCTCGCGGAAGAGCCCCTCGCGGACGCTTTGACCGCGCTCGACGATCACTCCGAGGGGGACGAGAGGATCGAAGCCCCGCCCCGGCGCCACTTCCCGGACGAGGCCGAGCCGCCGGCCTTGCTGGCCGTCGCGGAGAAGGTCCTGGCGGCGGACGTGTCTGAAGAACGGGCGATACAGGCCATGCGGGAGCTCAAGGGCTCGGACGTCCCGACCCTACTAGAAGCCGTAGCCGAGGCGGCGCTCACCAAGGATGCTAGCCTCGAGTGGCATCGCCCCCCCCGGGATGCCTGGCCGGAGTCGGTGGTGGCCCTCGCGTTCGCCAGCGAGGTTCTCCGCATTTTCCACTAGATACTGACCGCCGACGCTTGAGGATACTCGCCGACGAGAGCGTGGAGGGGGAGGTTGTTGAGCGCTTGAGGAGCGAACGCCACAACGTCGCCTACGTCCCCGAGGCGTCCGCCGGCATACGCGATGACGAGGTGCTCGCGCGGGCCAACGCGGAGGACCGGGTCCTGCTAACGGAGGACAAGGACTTCGGCGACCTGGCGTTCTTCTACGGAAACAGATCTTCGGGCATCGTGTTGCTGCGCGCCCACGGAGCGGATGTCGAAGCAAAGGCGAGCCTGGTTGCTGAGGTCCTAGAGACGCACGAGGACGAACTCACAAAGGATCCACCGCACTTCGTCGTGCTTCGGTGGGGCAGGCCGCCGAGGTCCCGGCCACTCCGCGACCTCGGGACCGGAGGGTGAGTTCCGCTGTTCGGGCCGTAGACTTTCCTGCGCTCGTCGGCGAGACCTGCCTTTTCGGCCTAGTCGTCGCTCGTGAATTCGGGAAGTACGAACTCCTCGCCCGTAAGTCTAGTACGGACTACCCTGGACAGAAACGCCACCACCCACTCTCGACCGAACTTCTCCTCGAGGACGGGCATATGCGTCTGGAACTCTTTCCAGCCATCCCATCCCTCCAGGATCAAGCGGTACACCTCATCCAAACGGCTCGTGTCGTAGCTTATGTCCAGCGTGAAGTCGTCGTACTGCCTGATCACCCTGGTCGTGTTGTCTTCCCTTTCCTCCAAGAGCGTGACGCCCTCTTCGTTAGTCAGCTCACCAGGCTCCACGCCGAGCGCCTCGGCCAACCTATCTATCGTCACCTCCTGTGCCTTCCTGGTGCCCTCCTCCAACCCGACTATCGTGCTGCGTGGTACACCGCTCGCCTTCGAGAGCTCTTCCACGGTGAGGGAGCATTCGCCCCTTATCCTCTCCAGATTGCCTAGCTTTCTTGGCATCGTTCACCTCTGCTTCGTAGACGTGTTCCGCGACCAACCAGATTAAGCGTAGCGCCGCTTATGATGTAGGCACCTATTTCCTGTGTACTGTAAAGGGGAGAAGGTGGACGAAAATGTTGTCTCAAAGTACACTGTTGCACAACATGCGCAACACAGCTGATCTAGACAACAAACTGATATCCAGTGCGATCAGCGGGCTGAGAACTCGCCTCCCTTCCAACTGGCGTATGGAGGTCGAAGCCCAACCGGCCAGCAGTGTCGGAGTTCTCGACGCGCTTCTAAGACTCTGTGCCGCCGATGGGACGTGCGGCAACTTCATCCTGGAAGCCAAGAATCGGGTCGAGCCGAAAGACGTGTCGACGATTGCCGACCAGCTGACGGCTTACAGCCGGTTGGACGAGGTGGAAGGGGCGGTGCCTGTAGTCGTGGCTCCCTTTCTGAGTTCGCGTACCCGCGAGCGCCTGGAGGAGCGCGGAGTGGGATACATAGATCTGACTGGCAACGTGCGTGTAGTACTGGATCGCCCCGCGTTATTCGTCCATACCAGCGGGGCCGAGCGCGACCCCAGGCGCGAGGAGCGACCTGCACGGACGCTCAAGGGAGCGAAGGCCGCCCGAATCGTGCGCGCCCTGTGTGACTGCACGCCACCCGTCGGCGTAAGGGAGCTGGCAGAGAAGGCCAGGACCGACCCGGGGTACGTCTCGAGGGTCTTTACCCTGCTGGAGAGGGAAGATCTGATCCAAAGGGAGACCCGCGGACCGGTAACCAGCGTGGATTGGCAGGGTTTAATCCGCCGCTGGACCGAAGATTATTCTCTATTCGGTAGCAACCGCACAGGCTCGTACCTGGAACCTAGAGGCCTCAACTCCCTGCTCCGCAAGCTAAGCAACCCGGATTTCCGGCACGC
The DNA here is from genome assembly GCA_035697505.1 of Rubrobacter sp. GTDB lineage: Bacteria > Actinomycetota > Rubrobacteria > Rubrobacterales > Rubrobacteraceae > Rubrobacter_D. Next base: position 1,866 of record DASSCV010000418.1, on the reverse strand, counting down.
CGTGACCGGTTCGCTCGGTTCGGCAAGCATCGCGCCTTTGGCCTCCGCGCGCCTCGCTGTAATCTTCGTGGATGACATTGAAGACGCCGCCGAGCACCTCGCCATACGCCAGACCGAGGCCGGAGCGAACGTAATCCTGGTCGAACCCTTCGATCCGGTTGCGTACGAGCGGGACGAGGAGCGGGACGGAATCATCTACGTCGCACCAAGCCAGAACGCCGCCGACCTGCTGACCAGTCCCGGACGCGGTCCCAGCGAGGCGGAAGAACTCATGGAGTGGATGGCCAGGAACGAAGGTGCCTGGCGTTCCTGATCCAGAATACGTCCTCGCCCGCAGGGTGCTGCTCGACGCGCTACAGGCCCTCGGCGAGCAGAGGAGCGCGGTCGTCCTCGTCGGCGCGCAGGCCATCTACCTCCACACCGGCGACGCTGACCTGGCGGTGGCGCCCTACACCACAGACGGTGACGTTGCCATCGACCCGTCCAGGCTCAAAGACGACCCCAAGATCGCCGAAGCCCTCGGCGGAGCCGGCTTCTCCGCCTATACGGGGCAAGTCGGGACCTGGATCATGAGCCGACCCCCCGCGGGTCCCCTCTGGCAGGATAACGACCTCGTCTTTCCGACCCTCACGGGCACCACCAAGAGCGGCACCAACCTCCTAGGTCGCCACTTCAAACCCCTCTTGAAAACGGCAGAGCTACCACCCATAAGGGTCCATGATCTTAGGCACACCTGCGCTACAATACTCCTCATGGCAGACAAGCACCCAAAGTACGTCCAGGAACTCCTGGGCCACGCCAGCATAAAGATCACCCTCGACACCTACTCCCACGTCATCGAGGGTATGGACGGCGGCTTGGCCGACGCTATGGACGACGCGCTGTGAACACCCGTTCCGGGTGCTATTGCTGCCACATTGCTGCCACAGGGGTTTTCGGCTTGACCTCGGAGTCGAGAATTCCGCATAGATAAGCCGAATGCGCCCGTAGCTCAGGGGACAGAGCAGCGGACTTCTAATCCGCCGGTCGCAGGTTCGAATCCTGCCGGGCGCGCTACAGAAAATGCGCGATTTGCAGGCAATTATAAGATGAAGTTTGGTGAGGTGGCGGCGAGTTGGGCTCTTCTGACACTAACCTCGTAGATCCAAGAACCCGTCGGACCGACGACGATCACGTTCGCGTCGAGGTTTTGGGCAACCAAGAGGTCCCTTACACGACGTACTCTGTTGACAAGGCACCGGAGAGGTAGGAGACGAACGACTCATCGCCCTGATCGCCGTAGCGCCGCGCTGCAAGGGTGGACCCCGACCGGCGAATTGACGCGTCGTGCTTGGGGATAATGTGCCACCATACGTCAGGGAGATTCATGCGAACGCGAATAGGGTCAGGGCTTCTGAGTAGGAATAAAACCCCACAGATGGCCAGTACCATAGGAAGCAGGAAGGCAAGGCGTAGCACGATCGTGGCTGCGGGGGAGGCAAGCCTGAGCAGGACGATACTCAAAGCCAACATGAGTAATGCCACGCCGAGCGCGGAGATTAGGGTCGCTAGTCCTCGTCTCAAAGCTCGTTGGCGCGCAGCCACTTGTCTCTCCTTGTGGGCTTTATCGAGCCGCTGACCCCACTCTGTAAGTAACTGCGACTCAAGAGTCTCGATGTGAAGTAGGCCATCGGCAAGGTTTCTCCACCTGGAGCCGATGTTCCTCAAACAAGCCTTTCCATTAAAGTATGTTCTGCAGAGAGTGGCTAGCTAGTATGACTGCCAGACACCCCGCTTGCCGATGACTGACGTTCCACTAGGTGACATGCCACCCGATGTATGGACGGCTCTCTGGCATGGCCTTGAATGGCAGCTAATAAGAGCTTG
>DASSCV010000417.1:0-6647 GCA_035697505.1 Rubrobacter sp. | reverse complement strand
GCCTACCAGGACGGCAATCTCGCCTGCCCGTGCCACGGCTCGATCTTCGATCCGGCCGATGGCGCCGCGGTAGTTTCAGGCCCGGCCCAGAGGCCGCTCCCCGAGATCCCAGTGAAGGTCCAGGGCGGCGAGGTCGTAAAGGCTTGAGAGCGGCGAGCTAAAGCCTTCAGGGCGGTCCCGCCCTTCTGGCAAGACGTTCTCTATCCACCGAAAAGCTGACGGCTGATGGCTGACCGCTGAAAGCTAAAGTAGAATGATCTCATGGACAGGGGCCAGGAGATCATCGGGCTCAACGGGGCGGCTGCCGTTCTGGACGTCCCACCCGAGACGGTCAGGCGCTTCGCGCTAGAGGGGAGGCTTCGCTCCGAAGGTGGGGAGGAAGGAGAATACGTCTTTCACCTGGAAGATGTCCTTGGGCTCGCGCGTGAGCTTGGCGCCGAAACCACGGAGGAGGAGATCTTCGAGGGCGAGGTAATGGGGGACGAGTCCGCCGGCACCTCCAGGCTCCCTGCCGTGCCTTTCGAGCGCTACGAGCGGCTCCTGCAGCAGGGTCAGGACTACAAGACCCGCCTCGAGGAGCGGACCCGTCAGATAGAAGAGATTCGCCAGGAACGCGACGCGGCGAGGATGGAGATCGACCGCCTCTGGTCCGAGATCGAACGCCTCAACCTCGTCGAGTTCCAGCGCGAACTGCAGGAGAAGACGATCTCGACCCTCGAAGAGGAGAGAGCTACGCTACAGTCCGAGCGCGAGCGGCTCCTCAAGGAACAGATGGACCTCGTGGAGGAGAAATCGGCCCTCTCCGAAGACCGGGTCCGCCTCGAAGCCGAGCTCAACGCCATGAAGAACCGCGGCTTCTGGTCTCGCCTCTTCGGCGGCTGAGAGGCGCGGAGAGAGCCAGAAAACTCTCGCTCCACCATCCCGAAGGAGATGCCCGCCGTGTTGGAGCGGTAGGATAGAAGGAACTGATGAGCCTGGCTATAGAGACCGAGAAGCTTACCAAGGCCTACGGCCGCAAAGCGCGGGGCATAGAGGATGTGGATCTCGCCGTGGAGGAAGGGGAGGTCTTCGGTTTCCTCGGGCCAAACGGGGCCGGCAAGACAACGACGGTAAGGACCCTGCTAGGGTTCTTGCGGCCTACGGGTGGGCGTGGCGAGGTCTTCGGGCTCGACATAAGGACAGACAGTGTGGAGATAAGGGCCAGGGTCGGCAACCTGCCCGGGGAGTTCGCCCTGGAGGACAAGATGACGGGAGAGGGGCTTCTCAAGTTCTTCGCCAGGTTGCGCGGCGTCAAAGACCTTGGCTACGCATATGAGATCTCGGAGAGGCTGGGGGCCGAGTTGCACCGTCCCATGCGCAGGCTTTCGCGGGGGAACAAGCAGAAGATAGGGCTCGTGCAGGCCATGTTCCACAGGCCGCCTTTGTTGATGCTGGACGAGCCTACAGGCGGGCTCGACCCGCTGGTGCAGGAGGAGTTTCTCGACATCATCGAGGAGGTCAGGGACGAGGGGCGCACCGTCTTCTTCTCTTCGCACAACCTTGCCGAGGTCGAGCGGGTGTGCGACAGGGTGGGGATCATCCGCGGCGGCAGACTCGCTGCGGTCGAGACGACGGATACGCTCATAGACAAGTCTTTCAGGCACGTGGTCCTTACGTTTGCAGAAGATGTCGATCCGAAGCCCTTCGAGGATCTCTCAGGCCTCAAGAACCTGAGGAGTGATGGGAAGAGGATCTCCTTCACCCTCTACGACAACCCCGACGAGCTGGTCAAGCTGGCGGCCGGGCACACTCTCGTGAACATGGAGTACGAGCGTCCCAGCCTCGAGGAGGTCTTCCTGGCCTACTACGAGCGGGAGAACGGAGAGGTGCGATGAGCGTGGTTCTGGATCGAGGCCAGAAGGGAAGACATACCGCAAGGCGGGGGTGGACGCTGTTCGCGCTCGTCTCGCACACGGTCAGGATGCAGTTGCGGGGTGTGATCATCTGGGGAGCAGCGCTCGGGCTCTACAGCGCCGCGATGGTCGCCTCGTTCACGGCCATTGAAGGGAGCGCGGATCAGCTGAACCAACTCCTGGAGGCCTACCCGAAGGGGATGCTCGAGGCTTTCGGCGTAACTGACCTGGGCGATCCTGCCAACTACCTTCATTCTCAGGTCTTCGGGCTCGCGCCGCTGGCGCTGTCTTTCTTCCCGATACTCGCCCTAGCGAACGCCATAGCAGGGGCCGAGGAGCGCGGCACCATAGACGTCCTGCTCGGCACCCCCCTGCCTCGCTGGCAGCTCGTCGCAGGCAACTTCGTCGCCGTGGCCGTCTCGCTATTCGGGATCTGCGCCATCGTCGGCCTGCTGACGTGGGGCACGGCCGTCCTAGTCGACGTTGAGCTCTCCCTGCGAGAGGTGGCTGAGGCCGTGCTCAACCTGTGGCCCGTATGCATCGTGTTCGGCGCCCTCGCGCTGCTATGCTCGGCATTCTTCCACCGCAGAAGTCTCGCCATAGCCATCCCCGCCTTCCTGCTCTTCGGCATGTACCTGATGGATACCATAGGCAGGGCTTCGGAAGACCTCGAAGACTGGCGGCCTTTCTCCGTCTTCTACTACTACGGTTCAGCCATCGAGAACGGCATAGACTGGACGCACTTTGGCAGCATAACCCTGGTGGCACTCGTACTCCTGCTCCTGGCCACGTTAGTCTTCGGGCGACGAGATATATATACGTAGCACGCTCAGCCCTTCGGGCTTCGCTTGTCAGCACGGCGCCTTTGGCGCCTTGTCAGCAGGTTAGCTTCTTCCACTCCAGCCTCGCCCTGCCTCGTACGAGGAACCACTGCCAGCAGCGGCGCTACGGGATGATTTGCTGAAGTGCTGAGAGCCGCCGACCGGGGGAGGCGGCGTGCTGAAATGCTAACATGCTGTGCCATGGGACTCGGGGACACGGGGGCACTTCTGGTCAGGGTGCGAGGGATCGCGACGTTGCGCGGTGTTCTGGACTCGGCCGTTGCGCTGGATATACTTGGTCTCCTCCAGTTGCTGGAGGAGGAGCGCCCTGACGCTGGCGCTATTGCGAGCGTTTTCGGACGGTTATGGGAGGGGCTCGCCCTCGAGGAGGAGCGTCTGCTCCCTGACGCCTGGCAATCACATCTCGTTGGCAGGGTCCTGGACGACGAGAACCCGTTCAGCCTGGGGGCGGAGAAGGGGGAGATCAGTACCTCCGTGCTCGAGCAGGCGGGGCGGGATCTGTGCACGCTCAGGGAGATGTTCGCGCTGGACGCGGCTGTGTTGCTCGGCAGGGTCGAGTCTGCTGTTCCTGCCCTGGCGGGCATCTGGGTCCCCTGGACGAATCCCGAGCCCGTGGGCGACTCGCCGCGTCGCACGATCGCGCGCAAGCTCTCGGCGGCGGAGGACTGGGGAGCGTGCGCAGAGCTTCTGGCCGGCCACTATGCCAGGCACGGAGCCGGACCCTACGGCCGCCACAGAGCTTTCCTCTGGAGAGAAGGGAGGCTTTTGGCCGTCGCTCGTCCTGACCCTGTGGGCCTCGCCCAACTCGTCGCCTACGAGCGCGAGAGGGAGCCTTTGATCAGGAACACAGAGCGATTTCTCGCCGGGCTGCCGGCCCACCATGCGCTCCTCTACGGCCTGCCGGGGACCGGAAAGTCCTCCACCGTCAAGGCTATCATGAACGAGTACGCCCACCAGGGTCTGCGGCTGGTCGAGGTGAAGAAGGAGGATCTCGCGGAGCTGCAGGAGGTGCTCGAGGTCCTTGGCGGGCGTGGACGGCGTTTCGTGCTCTTCGTCGACGACCTCTCCTTCGAGGAGCACGAGGTCGAGTACAAGGCTCTCAAGGCGCTACTCGAAGGCAGCGTCGAAGAGCCGCCCGAGAACGTCAGGCTCTACGCGACCTCCAACCGCAGGAATTTGATCCGGGAGAGCTTCTCCGAACGTGGCGAAGGCCCCGCAGGCGACGACGTGCATGCCCGCGATACCATGCAGGAGAAGCTCTCCCTTGCGGCCCGCTTCGGGCTGCGCCTGACCTTCCCCTCTCCCGATCAGGCACGCTACCTGGAGATCGTAGCCGGACTCGCCAGAGGACGCGGCCTGGACATCCCTGCAGAAGACCTGCGGGAGCGCGCCCTCCTGTGGGATCGCTGGCACGCCGGACGTTCAGGCCGCACCGCACGTCAGTTTGTGGACGAGCTCGAAGCCGAACTGGCCGAGGGAATTTGAGCACTTCAGCATATCAGCGCGCTGCCGCAGGCCAGAGCGTGCTGCTATCTATACGCCACTTGGCGGGGCCTCGTTCAGTACCAGCCAGTAGAGCCTGAGTTGCTCGACGGCACTGATGAACTGCTCGAAATCTACCGGCTTGCGGATGTAGCTGTTGGCGCCGAGGCCGTAGCCGTCGAGCATGTCCTGCTGCTCTCTGGACGAAGTCAGGATGACCACGGGCAAGCGCCGCGTACGCTCGTCTGAGCGCAGGCGCTTGAGTACCTCGAGCCCGTCCACTTTAGGCAGCTTGAGATCGAGCAGTATCAACTGCGGCAGGACGGTGGGATCCCTCCCCGAATAGGAGCCGCGTGCGAAAACGTAATCTAGGGCCTCGACCCCATCGTGGGCCACCACGACCTCGTTCTGGACGCCGGTTTTCTTTAGCGCCCGCAGGGTGAGCAACTCGTCGTCGGGATTGTCTTCGACCAGGAGGATGATCTTGGTGCTCATCTCGCCCCGAGCCCATCGCTGAAGGGACTGCGCGTCCTGGTTCTCTCGGGTACTCTGATGTATCGGCACGACATCTCGCTTCGTCCTCAGGCCTTGCTAGGCGGGGAGCACCTCAGACTACGCCCCGCGGGCCCTCTATCCTGTCCGCGATGTACGGGTAACGGTAATCTACGCCCTGGCTCACCTTGTAGGCTGCGTAACAACCGTGAATCAGAGGTATCAGCGCCAGGATGGGCAACAAGAAGAACATGAAGATTCCGATGATTACGAGACTCAATGCGGTGCTGACAAGGGCGTAAGTCACGAGGATCACGATCCAGGCTATCTGGTACCAGAGCGCCTGCAGGGCATGGAAGCGCACCTTCAGGGAACGGTCCCTGTATAGCAGCCAGACGAGCAGGGCCCCGAAAGGCATAAGGCCAACAATCAACAAGAGTACGCTCAGGTGGGCGATTATGGACCACGTCCGCTCGTCCTGCGCGCTCATCGTCTGCGTTGAGGCTCCGACCTGGTCTTGGGAGACTCGTTCCCGCTCACCGCCGAGGTTGGGGTCTTGTTGCATTTTCTCTCCTTCCGTCCCGGTCTTGGGGTTTGCCTGTATCCAGGCCCCGTCATGATAGCTCTGCAAGGGACGCCGATGCATCCCCCAAATGAGTTATTTTCGAATGTTTTGCCCTCTGGCGGCGAGTTGCCCCGGCGCCCGGGTAACTCTAGAATAGGGCTTGATGTGATGGAAGTTACACTGGTTAGCATGACGGCGGAGAGACGGACGGACCTGTGCCTGCTATCCGCGCCTAGAAACATGGGCTGTGGCCTGCGCAGAGCTTGCGTGGCTTGTGCCTGAATGGGTATGCCGCTCAAAGTCTTGCTCGTCGAGGACTCCGAGGACGACGCCCTGCTCCTGATGAGGATGTTGCGCAGGGGTGGGTACGACCCCGCCTGGGAGCGGGTCGACACCGCGGCGGCTATGGAGGCCGCGCTCGACGGACGCAGTTGGGATCTCATCATCTCCGACCATTCCATGCCGGCCTTCAGCTCGTTGGCGGCGTTGGGGTTGGTCAGGAGTAAAGGGTTTGTGGACCTGCCTTTCATCATAGTGAGCGGCCGGATCGGGGAGGACGCAGCCGTCTCGGCCATGAAAGCCGGTGCCCACGACTACCTCATGAAGGATAACCTGGCCAGGCTCAACAGCGCCATCGAGCGGGAGCTCAGGGACGCTGACGTGCGTCGCGAGCGCCGGCAGGCCGAGGAGAAGTACCGTTCGATCTTCGAGAATGCCGTCGAAGGAATCTTCCAGACCACGGTCGACGGACGGTTTCTGACGGCGAACCCCGCGATGGCCAGGATGTTGGGCTACGAGTCTCCCGAGGAGCTGCTTGGGGCTATCTCCAACATCGGGGACCAGCTTTACGTAGAACCGGATCGCAGGAATGAGTTCTACCAGCTCGCGCTGCGGGATGGCTTCGTGAGCGGCTTCGAGGTACAGATGCATCGTAAAGACGGAGACCTAGTGTGGGTCTCGGCCAACGCGCGCGCCATCTATGACGCCGATGGAGGTATCTCGGGTTACGAGGGTACTGTTGAGAACATTACCGGGCGAAAGCGGGCCGAAGAGGCCCTGCGCCAGATCAGGGAGGCCGAGCGCCGTCGGATAGCCCGCGAGTTGCACGACGTGGTCTTGCAGGACCTCACTTACGCCCTTCAGTCAATGCAGGTCCTCAAGAGGATGCCTGAGGGTATAGACCGCGCCGGAGAGACGGAAAACCAGATAGGGGCCCTCAAAAGGGCGGTCACAGGCCTGCGCGACGCCATCTACGACCTGCGGCTGGAGAGCGCCAGGGAGCGGCCTCTGGTCCGCGCCGTGGAGTCAATCGTCGAACTGAACCGCCAGATCGGCGAAGGCTGCCAGTTCGAGCTGATCGTGAAGGATGGGTTT
>DASSCV010000416.1:0-28605 GCA_035697505.1 Rubrobacter sp. | reverse complement strand
CCCGCTCGCCATCAGCTTCCCGACCCGTCGCTACCTGCACGTCGCCGTGAACGGCAGGGTCGTTGAGGCCGATTCCTTCGCTCCTGCGGTCGCCAAGGCTTACGCTGACCTGTTGCCGAAAGGGCGGCATCCCGCGGCGTTCCTGCGACTCGAGCTCGGACCCGGCGAGGTTGACGTCAACGTACATCCTGCCAAGAGCGCCGTGCGGTTGCGCGGTGGACGCTCGGCCTACCCGCTCGTGGTGGGGACCATCAGGTCGGCGCTGGCCCAGGAGCGGGAGCTGGGTGGCGGCGCGCCGCCCGAGGGGGGCAGCGACGGGCTAACGCTCATCGGGCAATTCGCCGGAAGGTGCATCATCGCCCAGGAGGGCGAGGAGCTGGTCATCCTCGACCAGCACGGGGCGCACGAGCGCATCCTGTACGAGCGGCTCTCCGAGAACCCCAGGGATGAGGCCATCCCGCTTCCGAGCCCCGTCGTCGCGCATCTACCCGAGGACCTCGCGCCCGAGGTGTTGAGTTTCGAAGCAGAGTTGGAAGCCCTGGGATTCCGATTCGAGCCTTTTGGAGAGGGTGCTGTGCGGATCTCGGCCGTGCCCGAGACCGTCACCGACCCCGAGATAGCACTGCTCGCGGCGCTCCACGCGCTCGCCGGCGGCGAAGACCTAGCCAAGGCGCTGGCCTGCAAGGGCTCCACCAGGTTCGGCGAGAACCTCTCCAGCGAGGAGATGGAGATGCTGCTGAAGGAGTGGTCCTTCACTGAGTTTAGAGAGATCTGTCCCCATGGAAGGCCCATCGTGAAACGCCTGTCTCTCGTCGATCTACTCCGCGAGTTCGGGAGAATCTAGATCAGCAAATGTGGTCTTCGGCCATTGGGGAGAACCGGTGGCAAAGAAAACGCCCCGTCGAAGTAACGGGGCGTCTATACTAGCGTCGGCTTGGCCCACGACGCAAGCCGCCTGCAAGGCGGCGCTGACCAACTCCTCAGCGAATCAATTCAGTCCTCGTCCAGGAGGCTCTGCCCCAGGTTCAATATCGTGGGGGCCCAGAGTCCGACGAAGATCGCCGACTCGCGCCTGCCCGAGAAATACAGGGCCAGAGAGATGAGGATGGAGATCAGGGTCCCACCCACGTAGATTCCTTTGCCGCCTTCCATGAGTTACCTCCTCTAGGTCTATTTGCGCCACAATATACCCGCCGCCCCCTTCTATAAACTGTAAGAGCGATCATAGGTCCCAAAAGGAGGTCCGCAGCACGTGTCCCGAAACAAGGAAACCGCCACACGGAGGCCTGACCTGGGAGGCCGCTCGACGGTCTTCGGGACGAGGGGGGCGGTCGCTTGCGAGCACCCGAGCGCCGCCATTATCGGCCTCCGCGTCCTCGATAGTGGAGGAACAGCCGCCGACTCGTGTGTCGCCATGGCCGCTGCGATGGCCGTTCTCTCACCGATGCAGACTGGCATGGGGGGCGACGCCTTCCTACTGTTCTACGAAGCCGAGACAGGGCGGGTAATCGGGGTGAACGGCTCAGGTAGGGCCCCCGGGGCCGTCACCGCGGAGAAGCTCCTGCATCTGGGCGAGATGCAGGAGCGTGGCGGCCTCACGGTTACGGTTCCGGGCGCTGTCAGGTTGTGGGAGGACGCTGCGAACCGCTTTGGGAACAAGCCTCTGGCGCGTCTGCTCGAGCCAGCCTGGGAGCTCGCGGAGAATGGCTACCCTGTCGCCGAGGTCGTTGCCCGCTATTGGGATGAGCACGAAAAGGTACTCCGCACAAACGAGGCCGCCACACGTGCCTTTTTGCCCGAAGGCCGGCCTCCTGTTGCGGGGGAGATCTTCTCCCAGGTAGACCTTGCGGCCACCATCTCGGCCGTCGCCGAACGGGGCGCCGACGCTTTCTACAAGGGCGAGATAGCAGCGAGCATCGCACGCTCCACGCAGGAGGCCGGCGGTTACCTCTCTGAGGAGGACCTCGCAGCCCACGAATCAGCCTTCGTCGAGCCGATCTCGACCGACTACAGGGGCGTCCGGGTCTACGAGATCCCACCTCCTGGCCAGGGTGTCGCTGCCCTCGAATCGCTCAATATCCTCGAAGGGTTCGAGCTGGCCTCCATGGAACCTTCGAGCGCCGACCGCATCCACCTCGAGGTCGAGGCCAAGAAGCTAGCCTTCGAGGACCTGCACGGGAGGATCGGAGACCCTGAATTCTCCGAGATACCTACGGCGGAGTTGCTCTCCAAAGAATACGCAGCAAAACTGCGCGGGTCGATCTCCAGCGACGCCGCAGCTGTGGTCTCTCCTCCCGACACCGGGGGCGATACAACCTACCTCTGCGCCGTCGACGCGGAGGGCAACGGCTGTTCGTTCATAAACAGCCTATATAAAGGTTTCGGTAGTGGTATCGTCGCCGAAGGAACAGGCGTCTGTCTCCACAATCGCGGCAACTCGTTCCGCCTGGAGCCTGGACACCCGAACGCCATCGCTCCGGGGAAGCGCCCCATGCACACCCTCATTCCTGGCCTCGCTACCAGCGACGGAGCCCTGTGGGCCGTCTTCGGCGTGATGGGCGCAGCGATGCAGCCCCAGGGCCACGCACAGATACTGGTCGACCTACTAGACTACGGTATGGACCCGCAGGAGGCGGTCGAGCACCCTCGTCACCGCCACGAGAACGGCGTCCTCCTCGTCGAGGGTCGCGTGCCCGAGAAAGAGATAGCCCGCCTGCGCGCTCGAGGTCATCGCATCGAGGTTAGGGAAGATTTCATGATCCCTGCGGGAGGCGCCCAGCTAATCCGCATTCTGGATAACGGCGTCAGAGCGTGCGGCAGCGATCCGCGCAAAGACGGCTGCGCCCTCGCACAGTAGGGGGAGTGATGACCCAAAGACAGAGTCCAGCCCGCAGGGTCGCGATCGCAGGGGTCGTCGGGGCGCTCTACGTGGTCTTGAGCCTCGCCGTCGCGCCAATCGCCTTCGGGCCCATACAGTTCAGGCTAGGAGAGGCCCTCAAACCGCTCGTGATCAAATACCCTGAGGTCATCCCCGCATTCGGAATAGGGACCGTGATCATCAACCTCTTCAGCCCGTTTGCAGGGGCGCTGGAACTGGTCTTCATGCCGCTCGTAGACGTCACCGGCGGTGTACTTTGTTATCTCGTGGCAAGGAGGATCGGCGGGGCGCTCGGAACCTACCTCGCCTCACTACTCTACGCCCTTTACACCGCCGCCGGCGTCGGGGTGGTGCTCACCGTCGCCGCCGGCTTGCCCTACCTGGCCGCCTTCGCCTCGGTCGCCGTCTCGGAAATAGTTCTACTCCTCCTTGGTAACGCCCTCCTGGTGCGCAGGATCTGATAGCGGGAAGGGTAAACCCCTACCATCCAGCGCATGTCAGCAAGTACATGCCAGTGAGGCTCCAACATGAGGTCAGGCTTCGTGACAAACGATGCGGAGCCATCTCCACCGCACAGAGTGAGCACGACCAACACGAGCAGCTCCCCGACTACCTGAAGTGCTCACAAGCGGAGGCTGAAAGGCCGAAGCATGCTGACTGGCTGAATCGCTTGCATTAACAAGATTTAATACAACTTTAAACCTATCTTCAGAGTAGCCGCTGGAATTAACATGTGGGCGGGTTAGTATGTTATGCAACGTTTCCGGACTGCTTCGCTCCGGGTGTTCGACCGGAGCATGGTCCGCATCATCTCTACTGCGGCGTTCTGTCGCATCCTGTGTGGTCTTTGGCAACGCGTTGCTAGTGTAGGAAAGGCAAGGAGGGGTTGATCTCTATGCGAAGGTCGTCGGGCTCGACGGAAGACGTGGACGCATCTGGTATCTATGCAGGCATCTCGGTACCTTTCGGATGCCATCCTGGTGAGCGCTAGGATGAAGGACCCCGCTGACCTCTGCCTGCATGAGCTCTTCGAGGAGCAGGCGCGCCGCACGCCTGACGTACTCGCGCTCGAAGACGCCAGCATCTCCCTGACCTACAGCGAGCTGAACAGGCTCGCTGACAGGCTCGCGGCGTATCTCGGGAGCTCGGGCATCGGCCCGGACGAACCCGTCGGTGTTTACATGGAGCGGCGGGCTGAGTACGTGGTCGCTTGCCTTGCCGCCATGAAGGCCGGCGGCGCCTACCTGATCCTCGAGCTAGCCTACCCGCCGCCCCTTCTTGCCGAAGTCGTGGCTGACGCGAGCCCGCGTGTCGTACTCACGCAGGAGCGGTACGCGGAGCGTCTGCCAGAAGGGACAGAGACGTTCTTCCTAGACGAGGGCTGGGTAGAGGGACTGGAGGACGTTCCGGCTGGAGATGACAGGCCAGAGATCGACCAGGACAACCTGGCCTTCGTCTCGTACTCCTCAGGGACGACGGGGAAGCCGAAGGGTATAGCCAACCCGCACAGGGCGCCGGTCCTCTCTTACCTGTGGCGCTTCGGTATCAGCGACTATGCCCCAGGCGACAGGGTGGGGTGCAACGTCTTCTTTATCTGGGAGATGATGCGGCCGCTGCTCCGCGGGGCTACCACGGTTGTCATCCCCGACGACGTTATCTACGATCCGAGAGCCCTGATCCGCTTTCTCGAAGAGTACGGGATCACGGAGACGCTGGTTACCCCATCCCTCCTCGAGGCCGTCCTCAACTCGAGCGGGCCCGATGTGGGCGAGAGGCTCTCGAAACTAAAGACGCTTTGGCTGAACGGCGAGGTCGTAACCCGCACGCTCGCCCAGCGAGCCATGGGGCTGTTGCCAGATGCGCGACTGCTCAACGTCTACAGTTGCAGCGAGACACACGAGGTGGCTGCCGGGGACCTGCGCGAGCTGGTCGAGAACCCAGAGTCTACGTACTGCGCCATCGGAGTTCCCATGGACCCGGAGCACCTCTACCTACTCGACTCTGACGGCGAACGCGTGCCCGAGGGCGAGTCCGGGGAGCTATTCGTCGGCGGCGACTGTCTCGCTCGGGGCTACGTCGACCTGCCCGAGAAGACCGAAGAGAGCTTCCCCGAAGACCCCTTCTCCTCCAAGACCGGAGCAAGGATGTACCGCACCGGCGACAGGGCACGCGTCCTCTCCGATGGGAGCCTGGAGATCCTCGGCCGCGTGGATTTTATGGTCAAGATCAGGGGCTACAGCGTCGAGCTCGGCGCCGTCGAGGCCGCCATCGAGAAGGGCCTCGCCGTAAGGTCCTGCGTCGTGGTCTCCGAGGGCGAGGAGGGCCAGGACAAACGCCTCGTCGCCTACATGGTGCCTGATCCCGAGGACAACGAACGCTACTCGGGATGGAGCCTCGACCCGAAGACGGGGCGGAGCAAGGAGATAAGGGGCATCCTGCAAGACGGCCTGCCGCACTATGCGGTCCCTTCCGTCTTCGTCGAGCTTGAGTCGCTCCCCATCCAGGCAACCTCGGGCAAGATCGACCGGTCGGAGTTACCGCCCCCGCCGCCCCGCCCCGCCAGCTCCACCAGGGAAGAGACAGCTAGCTTCGCCAGGCTCCCTGAAGACGCCCCACGCTCGGAGAAGGAGGCGCTGCTCACGCGGGTGTGGGAGGACGTGCTGCGCCTGGACGAGGGCGAGGTGCGGCCCGAGGACGACTTCTTCGACCTCGGCGGGCACTCGCTTGCCGCCGCGCAGCTCTCCGGCCTCGTCGAGCAGGGCTTCGGCGTCCACGTCTCGATGCCGCTGTTCATGGAGGACCCGACGCTCACCGGGCTGTGCGACAGGATAGAGACGCTACAACGCGACGGGAAAGACGTACAGTCGCAGCCCTCCGAAGACCTGCGCGCCGAGGCCGTCCTCGATCCCGAGATAGCCCCGCAGCCAGCAGCGAACGGCACCCGGACCCTGCGGGACGCCGGCGACGTCTTCCTGACCGGGGCCACCGGCTTCCTCGGAGCCTTCCTGCTCGACGGGCTGCTCTCCTCGACGAACGCCCGCGTCCACTGTCTCGTCAGGCAGCGCGGTGACGACGACGGAATGGAGTCCATCGAGACCAACCTGCGGCGCTACGGGCTGTGGCAGACGGAATGGGAGGAGCGCATAGTGCCTGTCGCAGGAGACCTGGGCGAACCGTTGTTCGGCATGGTCGATGAAGGGTTCGACGAGCTGGCGAAAGAGGTGGATCTGATAATCCACGCGGCCGCTGTGGTGAACCTCGTCTACCCTTATTCGGCGCTGAAGGCGGCTAACGTTGGCGGCACGCGCGAGGTCTTGCGCCTGGCGTGTCGCCACGGGGCGAAACCCGTGCACCACGTCTCCACGAACGGCATCTTCCCGCCGGGCAACGGCCTGTGCGAGGAAGAGGCCGACCTCGACGAGCTTGCCGAGGCCCGCGAGGATGGCTACGGCCGGTCCAAATGGGTCGCCGAGAAGCTGGTGCGGGAGGCCGCCAGGCGCGGTCTGCCAGTCTGCGTCTACCGTCCAGGCAACCTCTCGGGGCAAAGCGAGACCGGAGCCTCCAACCCACGCGACCTGCTAGGTGCCGTGATCGTGGAGTCCGTGCGGTTGGAGTGCGCCCCCGAGATAGAGGGTTGGCATACGGAGATGACGCCCGTCGACTTCGTGGCCGCAGCGATACTGCACATCGCATCAGACCCGGCAGCACACGGAGAGACGTACCATCTGGCGAACCCCGAACCTCCGCTCGCGGAGGAGGTTTTCGACCTGTTGGAAGAACAGGGCAACCGGCTGGAGCGTATTCCCCACGACGATTGGCTGCAGAGGATAGACGACGCTCTCCCGGAGGAAGGTTCACCCGGCGAGGTCGTGCGCGGCGCAGCGCCTGCGGCGGAAGATCTCCGTGACGACAACACTTACGACGACCGCAACACGCGCCGCGCCCTGAGTGATGGTGGACCAACCCGGCCCGACATCGACGGAAAGCTAATGGAGACCTACGCCAGGTACTTCGCGCAGCAGGGTTGGATAGGGAGGTCGGGCATCGAGCAGCGGGCATCGGCAGGCTCGAGGCGAGGTTCGTAGGCTGAAAAACAGGCCGAGGCGGAGCCCTTTAGCAGTTCGGTCGGCTCGATCGCCCCGTCACAAAGGCTATCCCACTTCTACGTCCGTGGTATCGACGTCGAGGACTTCGTCGAGGCCCATAATCTCA
The DNA here is from genome assembly GCA_035697505.1 of Rubrobacter sp. Lineage (GTDB taxonomy): Bacteria > Actinomycetota > Rubrobacteria > Rubrobacterales > Rubrobacteraceae > Rubrobacter_D. Next base: position 21,515 of record DASSCV010000416.1, on the reverse strand, counting down.
CGCACCACCACTTCGAGATCATCTTGCGTGGCAACCGCACCTGTCAGCTGCACTACGCCTTCCCTGACGGAGCGGACCTCCAGGCTCGTGCCGTCGAGCAGGTCGGCCACGTCGTCCTTGACGTCTTCGTTCTCCTTGAGGAGTGGGTCTACCTCCTCCTCGCCTGAGTCAGGGTCGACGTAGACGTCGTTGCGCGGGTATCCCGAGTCTGGGGTGTAGCTCTCGTCCTCCCAATCCTCGCGCGACTCAAGATCCTCCTCCGAGCTTGTCTCGTCCGGGTCCTCCGGCTCGGTGACGAGCTGTCCTTCGTGCTCGTAATCTTCTTCGTCCTCGTCGTCGATATCGTCGGGGGCGTAGTCGTCTTCCGGTTCTACTTTGTCACCCTCGTGGTCGCCCGGCTCTTCGTCAGAAGGGTCGGCCTCGAAGGTCGCGAAGTCGACGTCGGGGTCGAGGGAGATGCCCGTGATCGGAACCTCCAGCCATTCCCCGCTCTCCGTCTCGACGACGACGTGGGTGACCTCGCCGCTCTCCTCGTCCGTCACCACCTCGACGATGCGGCCGACCTCGCTACCGTCCGCCGCCCGCGCCTCGAGCCCGATGAGACTTCGTTCCTGCAAGTCGTCCTCCGAAGTAGCTTCCGTTTGGAAAGATATACCCCGTACTCGAGGGCTTACTCCGGTAGCTCTGCCAGGACCTCGGCCATCCTGTAGAGATCGGAGTCCAGGGATTGCTCTCTGCTTACCACCTCTTCGAGCGGCACGCGATCGATGCGCGGACCCCTGATCCCGACCATCACCCCGGCCTCTCCGTCGGCGAGCGCCTCGACCGCCGCCGTCCCGAGCCGGCTTGCAAGGATCCTGTCCGATGCCGTCGGGATCCCACCGCGCTGGATGTGGCCTACGACCGTGAGCCTCGAGTCATAGGTGCCCTCCGACTCGTTTATGTACTCGTGCAGCTCCTCGGCGGAGAGCGGCGCCCCTTCGGCGACCACGACTATAAAGTGGGACTTTCCCTGCTCGTAAGCTTTCTTCAGGAACGACAATAGCGATTCGGGCCTTGGTTCGAACTCGGGAACGACAGCGGCCTCGGCCCCGCCGGCGATAGAACTCATGAGCGCCAGATAGCCTGAGTCGCGGCCCATTACTTCGACCACGTGCGCCCGCTGGTGGGAGCTGGCCGTGTCTTTGATCCTGTCGATCGCCTCGAGCGCCGTGTTGAGCGCCGTGTCCACCCCTATCGCCGTGTCTGTGCCCCACACGTCGTTGTCTATGGTCGCCGGAACTCCGGCCACCTTGACCCCGAGCTCGGCCAGTCTCAAACCCCCGGTCAGGCTCCCGTTCCCCCCTATGACGACGAGCCCCTCGACCTCGGCTTCGGCGAGCTTGCCCGCCGCGCTCCTCTGCCCCTCAGGCGTCGAGAACTCAGCCGAGCGTTCCGTCCCAAGTACGGTCCCCCCGCGGTGGATGATGCCCCCGAGGCGGCGCCGGTCCATCGGGTAGATCCTACCCTCCAAGAGCCCCCTGTAGCCGGCCCATATCCCCATGACCTCCCAGCCCCTGAAGAAGGCCGTCCGCGCCACTGCCCTTACCGCCGCGTTCATCCCAGGCGCGTCGCCCCCACTGGTCAAAATTCCTATCCTCAAACACGCCTCCTTATACTCGAGATCCTGGACGGAGTACACGGATACAGGGCGATCCTCGAGACCCCCGGCGATGAGGTTGGCTGATCATGACCGCATCCAGGTCCCGTTCGGCGGTCGTCAGCGCGCAGGCACCGCCATCGAAGATGGATAGTCTGCGGAATCACAATGACGGGGCGACTTTCGCCTGCATGGCCGAAAGCGCCTTGATCTACCAAGAGAGAGTAATAAAATATGAGCGTGACGGGCTTAGATTTTGGCCGTTATGAAGGACCCGATATGGGGAATGAGGGAGTACGAGGATTTTATACAGGAGGCAATCGACGGATGATATGTGAGAACTGTGGAATTCGGCCGGCGAGTGTGCAGGTATTACGGCAGCAGGGTGACCAGAGGGTGACCAGCTATCTGTGCACGCAGTGCGCGCGGCAGCTCGGCATGATCGGGGACGCGCAGGGCGGGTCGGACCCGTTCGCGAGGCTCCAGAACCTAATACAGCAGCAGCAAGGAGGGCAGGGCAGCCTGTTCGACGCGCTCTCGGGGGAGGCGCAGCAGGCCGTGATGCGGGCTCGCGAGGCGTCCGCGGGCACCACCCGGACGGCGGCTATCGGGACGGACCATCTGCTAGCTGGCATCGTGACCGGTGACAACGTGGCGACCGAGGCCCTGCAGCGCGCTGGCGCTGACGTAGGCGGGATGCGGGCGCGCTTCCAGGAGTTCCGCGGCGATCCGGGAGAGGAGATCTACACGTTCACCCCGAGCGCCAAGCGCGCTTTGCAGCTCTCATTCACCGCGGCCAGGCAGATGGGTGCTGGGCACGTCGGGAGTGAGCACCTGTTGCTCGGGCTTCTCGGTGAGGGTGACGGGAACGCCTACAGGATACTGCAGCAGCACGGGGCGACCGACGCCGAAGCTCTGAGGCGTGAGATCCTTCGCCTCATGCAGCAGCGGGGGGCGCAGATGGGACAGGGGAGACCTGGCGCCGCCGCAGGAGGCCCTGGGATGGGTGGCGGTCAGCAGGGTCCGCCGAGCCGGACGCCGACCCTCGATCAGGTCAGCAGAGATCTCACGCAACTAGCAAGTGACGGTGAGCTCGACCCCGTTATCGGGAGGGCCGAGGAAATCTCACGGGTCGTCCGCATCCTCTCCCGTCGCACGAAGAACAACCCCGTCCTCATCGGTGAGGCCGGCGTGGGCAAGACGTCGGTGGCCGAGGGACTCGCCCAGCGGATCGTCTTGGACGACATACCTGAGTCGCTCAAGGGCAAGCGTGTCCTCGCGCTCGACGTGGGTGGGCTCGTCGCAGGCACCCGTTTCCGCGGGGACTTCGAGGAGCGGATGCAGCAGATGCTCAAGGAGCTCCAGCAGGAGGAGAAGGACATCATCCTGTTCATCGACGAGCTCCACACCATCGTGGGGGCCGGCGGCGCAGAGGGCGCTGTCAACGCTTCGAACATGCTCAAGCCGGCGCTGGCGCGTGGCGAGCTCCAGGTCGTCGGGGCGACCACGCTCGACGAGTACCGCAAGCACGTGGAGAAGGACAAGGCTCTGGAGCGGCGGTTCCAGCCCGTGCTCGTCGATGAGCCGACGGTGGACGAGACGGTTGCGATCCTCTTCGGGCTCAGGGACCGTTACGAGGCGCACCACAGGGTGAAGATAACGGAGGAGGCTATCGTCGCGGCCGCCCAGCTCGGCGACAGGTATATAACGGACCGTTTCCTGCCCGACAAGGCCATAGACCTACTCGACGAGGCCGCTGCCGAGGTGCGGCTCCGCTCGACGGTGCCGCCGGTTGACGTCAAGCGCATCGAGGAGGAGATAGCTAGCCTCGAACGCGAGAAGGAAGACGCCGTCATGGCCGAGGACTACGAGACGGCCGCAGGCTTCAAGCAGCGAATCGAGCAGCTCAAGGCCGAGCTCGAGGAGCAGCAGGAGGGTTGGGTCGGACGCCGCGAGACGAACGCCCCCGAGGTGACGCGCGAAGACATCGCCCGCATCCTCGAGGAGTGGACCGGCGTGCCCGCGACCAACATAGTCCAGGAGGAGGCCGAGCGTCTCCTGAGCCTGGAGGCCGTACTGCACGAGCGGGTCGTGGGCCAGGAGCCCGCGGTCAAGGCCGTGGCCGAGGCCATCAGGCGCGCCAGGGCCGGCATAAAGGATCCGAAGCGCCCCGTCGGCAGCTTCATCTTCCTCGGTCCCACGGGTGTGGGCAAGACCGAGCTCGCGAGGACGCTCGCCGAGTTCCTCTTCGGCGAAGAAGACGCCATGATCAGGATAGACATGTCCGAGTTCCAGGAGGCCCACACGGTCTCCAGGCTCGTCGGCGCCCCTCCCGGCTACGTCGGCTACGAGGAGGCCGGACAGCTCACGGAGCAGGTGCGGCGTCGCCCCTACAGCGTCGTGCTCTTCGATGAGATCGAGAAGGCCCACCCCGACGTCTTCAACACGCTCCTTCAGGTGCTCGACGACGGGCGGCTGACGGATGCCAAGGGCAGGACGATCAACTTCGAGAACACGGTCGTCATCATGACCTCGAACGTGGGCAGCCAGCACCTCGTCTCGACGAGGCAGTTTGGCTTCACCTCGCGCGATGGCGTGGATTTCCGCGAGACCGAGCGGCGGGCGCGCGAGGCCCTTGAGCGGGCCTTCAGGCCTGAATTCCTCAACAGAGTAGATGAGATCATCGTCTTCCAGCCCCTCACCAAGGAGGACGTGCTGAAGATCGTTGACATCATGCTCTCTCGCCTGAACAAGCACCTCGAAAGCCAGCGCGTCCAGGTGGAGGTTACCGACGCTGCGAAGGAGTTCCTGGCCGAGGAAGGCTACGACCCGAAGTTCGGCGGAAGACCGCTGGCGCGGGCCATAAGGCGCTACGTCGAGAACCCCCTGAGTAGCCGCATCATAGGGGGCGAGTTCGGCCCCGGCGACACCGTCGTCGTTGACCGTGCCCAGGAGGAACTCACCTTCGAGGCGAAGGTACCTGCGGCGCACTAATACTAAATATCGCCCGCCACAGAGGGCTCCCCACATGGGGGAGCCCTCTGCTGTGCTAAGTTTGTCGCCGTGATGGAGTTACCGGAAGGCTACACGACGAGGGTGCCCGCGCGCGAGGACGCGGAGGCCGTTGCTGCAATTATCTCGGCCTGCCAGATCGCAGACACGGGCACGTCGGATATGAGCGTGGAGGAGATGCTAGACGATTGGCATACTCTTGACCTCGCCGAGGAGGCCGTGATCTTGACCGCGCCCGACGGCCGGACCGCCGCCTACGCCGACGTGTTCAACCGCTCCTTCGTGATCGTCTCCATCTACGGTTACGTCCACCCGGACTATCGGGAAGAGGGGCTCGGCAGCTATCTTGTCGTGTGGGGAGAGCGCTGGACGCGCGACCACATGCCACAAGCCCAGGAGAACGCGCGCGTCGTCGTGCAGCATTACATCAACTCGGCCAACGGAGCAGCGCAACGACTGCTGGAGAACTCAGGCTACACCCCGGTACGCGGGATATACGTAATGGAGACCACCCTCGATGAACCTCCGCCACTACCACGCTGGCCCGCAGACATCTCTGTACGCACCTTCGTCCCAGGCAAGGACGAGCGTGCGGTCTACGAGGCCGTCGAGGATGCGTTCAGAGATCTGTGGGGCCGCCCCAGCAACCCTTTCGAGCAGTTCGTCAGGGAGACGGAGAAGGAGAGCTTCGACCCCTCACTCTGGTTTCTGGCCGTGGAAGGCGACGAGATTGCAGGCATCACCTTGTGCAAGACGCTCGCCGGCGAGGGATGGGTCGACGTGGTGGGAGTGCGGCGCCCGTGGCGGAACCGCGGGTTGGGGCTCGCCCTCCTTCGTCACGCCTTCACCGAGTATCACCGGCGAGGTACCCATAGGGTCAGCCTCAGCGTCGACGCCGAGAGCATCACAGGCGCTCCCAGGCTCTACGAAAGGGCCGGGATGCGCGTCAGGGAGAGCTACGTCATCCACCTCAAAGAACTTCGCCCAGGCGTCGACCTCGGGATGAGACTCGATGAAGATTAGTATCATCCCGTAGCATCAAACAAAAGTTTGACGGGGCTGCTCTGTTGCGCTAGGGTATGTATCTATGGGAGAGGCTTTACATATGCGGCGGGTAGAGATCCTGCGCTACCTTGCGCGGCGGGCGAGTGTGGAGGGGCCTCCGCCGAGTGTGCGTGAGATCGGGGCTGCTGTTGGTTTGAGTAGCTCGCAGAGCGTACACCACCATCTTGGCAGGCTGGAGGAAGAAGGATACGTGAGGAGGATGGGGAGGGGTGCCAGGACGCTTGGGCTGACGGGGAAGGGTTGGGAGGCGGCGGGCCACATGGCTTTGCTCGGCAGGATCGCCGCCGGTCGCGGCCTCGAGGCGGTGGCGTTCGGTGACGAGGCCTACTCGCTGGCTGCAGAGCTGCTCTCGGTGCGTTCCGGACGGCGGCGTTATCTGTTGCGGGTTGTGGGGCAGAGTATGGTGGGGGCTAGGATAGAGGATGGGGATCTCCTGGTGGTGGAAGAAGACGAGATCCCACCAGACGGTGCTGTGGTCGTCGCGTTGCTCGGGGATGGGGATGAGGTAACCGTCAAGCGACTCTACCGCGAAGGTGCGAAGGTACGGCTCAGACCGGAGAACGGGGAGCACCAAGAGATCCTGGTCCCAGCGGAGGAGGTAAGGGTACAGGGGAGGGTGGTCTACGTGGTCCATCCACCGCGGCTTGGCCCTTACGGGGACGGGTCTTGAGCCAGGATGGGGTCTGTTCCGGACCTGCTTTGGGGTCTGCTCTGGTACGTGGCATGCACGGGCGCCGGAGGCCTCGTCGGATACTTCTTCGCCAGGAAGCGCACAGAACATGAGGTGAGCTACGGTCGTAGGGTGGAGACCGTGGAGGCCATCCAGGACTCGGTCGCTTCCATAGTCGAGGAGTTCTTGGCGGCGCGCGATTACGTCTGGGGGAGCGGCCCCTTCGACGGGGCGCCTGCCAAGAAGATAGATCGGGTCCTCGACGAATTCGAGGGGTACTATGTGCGGCGTGAGATCTGGCTGAACCGTGAGACCTTCGCCAGACTCGAATCATTCACCGTCATCCTCCGCGCCTACCAGCGGGAACTCGCCTCTCTGCCGCTCTATTACGAAGATCCTGACTTCGAGCGGGAGCACGAGCGCGTGGGCCACGAGCTCGACCTGTGGCTGGAGACAGACCTCCCTGCAGCCCGCGAAGGGCTCGCCGATGCTTTCAGGGGGATGCTCGGGGTGGGGCGCTGGCGGCGCGGAGTCGTGCCATAAGCTCTGCAGGAACAAATCTTGCGGGCCAGGTGTACGCCGGGTAACATTGCTCTATACGGCGCGTCCCGTACGGATTGTCCGATGGAAAGGTTCGTGGAGCGGTGAGCGCAACGTTATCGGTGGCGGATGCGTCCGTGGCCGCGTACTGCACGTTGCTCGGTGGTTGGAGTCTCTCATAGGCTGGTTCAGAGCGTACCTGCTCATTTTGCGGTCGGGGTTAGGCCGGCTCTTCCGCCATCTGCGCCTCGCTGTGGCGGCTTACGGGGTGCTCCTGATCTCGCTACTGCTCGCTGGGCTCGCTTGGTACTACGTACGCCAGACGGTCGAGGCGCAGGACCAGGTCCGTTTCGACGAGACCATTCAGGCTACGCAGGCGGCCGTGGACCGGCGGAAGGACGCTTACCTCGACGCGCTGTTCGGGGCCCGCGGCGTGTTCCTGGCCAGCAAGGCGGTCGAGCGCGAAGAGTGGGAGAGCTACGTCGAGGGCATAGAGACCGAGAGCCGGCTCGAGGGCCTGCAGGCGCTCGGCTTCGCCAGATATGTAGGACCCGACGAGAGGGAGGCTTTCGTCAGTGAGGTCAGGAGGGAGGGGATGCCTGAGATGAGGCCTGACCTGGATCCCGGCGGGGAGCGTTCCGCCTACTTTCCCCTCGCGCTGGTCGCCCCCACGGACGAGGCCAACCTGAACATGATAAACCAGGATGCCTACACGGAGCAGGCCCACAGGGTTGCCATGGACGAGGCGCGCGACACAGGCTCTCCGCAGGCTACCAGGATGGTCTACGTACTCACCAAGCCAACCACGAACTCGAGCGCCGACCTCGCCCTCAGTCCCGGCTTCGCCGTGTACCTTCCGGTCTACGCCAAGGGGGAGCCGGTGGAGAGTGTCGCCTTACGAAGGCGCGCCCTCGAAGGGTTCGTCGTCGGGTATTTCAGGCAGGACGGGCTGCTCGATGACGTGTTCGGGAGTGGCTTCGACCCGGCCATAGACTTCGAGTTGTATGACGGTGCTGATGTTGCGTCGAGCTCGCTCCTCTACGACGAAGACGGGGTGCAGCGCGCCGGAGAGGCGGCGTATGATCCTCTCTACTCCCAGAAGAATCGCTTCGGGGTGGCCGGGCGCGAGTGGAGCCTGTACTTCGCCACGTTGCCAGGATTCAAGAATGGTGCCGAGAGCAACCTGCCGGCCTTCGTGCTCGCCAGCGGCATAGGAGCCAGCATCTTGCTCTTCGGCATCACCTGGATGCTCGTGCGCAGCCGCATCCTGGCCGAGCGCGCGAGCAAGGACCTCAAGGACGCCAACAGGGAACTGGAAGGGACCAACAGGGAGCTCGAGGCGTTCTCTTACTCTGTCTCCCACGACCTGAGGGCCCCCTTGAGGGCCATCGACGGCTTCTCCCAGATATTGCAGGAGGACTACGAGAGCGCGCTCGACGACGAGGGAATGGACTATCTGGGGCGAGTAAGGGCGGCGAGCGGGCACATGGCCACCCTGATAGACGACCTGCTCGAACTCTCGAGGGTTGGACGCAGGCCCCTGCGCAGGGAACCCGTGGACCTGGCCCGCCTCGCCGCGGGGATAATCGAGGAACTTAGGGCCTCGCAGCCAGCACGAGAGGTCGAGTTCTCGGCCGGTGAGAACATCATGGCCTGGGGGGACGCGAGCCTGCTCAAGGTGGCGCTCGAGAACCTACTCGGCAACGCGTGGAAGTTCACCGCTAGAGAAGGAGCGGCGCGCATAGAGTTCGGCGCCGACAGGAAACTCGGTCAGGGTCTACAGTCACCCGTTTACTACGTGCGGGACAACGGGGCCGGCTTCGACCAGACGTACGAAGACAAGCTGTTCGGCGCGTTCCAGAGGCTGCACGGGCAAGATGAGTTCGAGGGGACGGGGATCGGCCTGGCCACGGTAGCGCGCATCGTCCACAGGCATGGCGGCAGGGTCTGGGCGGAGGGAACGGTGGGTGAGGGGGCCACGTTCTACTTCACCCTAGGAAGCCGGGATGTCGGGGACCGCACGGTCCCTGCGAAGAAGGCCGAAGTTGCGTGAGGCCGGCGCGAAGAGAGCGCCACGGACAGGGACCCTGCGCGTGCTGCTCGTCGAGGACTCCCAGAACGACGCGATGCTTCTCCTGCGGGAGCTCAGACGCGGCGGATACGAGCCCCTCTCGCAGAGGGTTTGTACCCCAGAAGACATGGAGAAAGCATTACGTTCGGCGGACGCCAGAGACAAGCTTTTCCAGGTCGTGATCTCCGATTATTATATGCCACGCTTCAGGGCGCCCGACGCCCTGAGGCTGTTACGGGAGCTTGGTTACGATGTCCCTTTCATCGTCGTCTCAGGCAAGATAGGGGAGGACGCGGCGGTAGGGATCATGAAGGCGGGGGCCAATGACTACCTGACCAAGGAGAACATGAGCAGGCTGTGCCCCGCCATCGAGCGCGAGCTCAGGGAGGCGGAGGTGAGGAGGGATCGCGAGAGGACGGAGAAGGAGCTGGTCAGGAGCGAGGACCGCTTCAGGCACCTCGTAGAGCAGATACCGGCCGTCACCTATGTGCAGGAACCCATCGACTCCGACACCCCGAAGGCCATAACGTATATGAGTCCCCAGTACGAGGCTATGCTCGGTTATCCCGCGGAGACAGAGATACTCGACGAAGAGCACTGGCTCAGGATGCTGCATCCCGACGACAGAGAAAGGGTGCTCGCCGAAGAGCTGAGGACCGACGAGACCGGCGAACCCTACAGGATAGAGTACCGTCTGATCGCCCGCGACGGGCGGGTGGTGTGGATACACGACGAGGCGACGCTCGTCAGGGACGAGGAAGGCAATGCTCTGTACTGGCTCGGCGTCCAGTACGACATCACCGAGCAGAAGCGGACCGAGGAGGAGTTCAGGAAGAGCGAGGAACGCTTCAGGGCAACCTTCGAGCAGGCCGCCGTCGGGATCGTGCAGGTCGGGCTGGATGGCGGATGGCTCAGGGTCAACGACAAGTTCTGCGACATCGTAGGCTATGATCGCGAGGAACTCGGCACGGTGAGCGTCTTCCAGCTCATCTCCCCCGAGGACGTCGAGAGCGACTTCGACAGGGGCGTCAGGATGCTTGCGGGGGAGCTCAGGGACTATACCGAGGAGAAGCTCATCGTCGGCAAGGGCGGAAGGCGCGTCTGGATCAACCTGACCGTCTCCCTGGTACACGACGACGCGGACGAGCCACGCTACTTTATCGCGGTCGCCGAGGAGATCGGAAAACGCAAGCAGGCCGAAGAGGAGCGCCAGAGAACCCAGGAACAGCTCAGGCAGAGCGAAGAGCGCTTCAAGGTGCTCTCCCAGGAGGTCGTCGAGGGAATAGTCCTGAGCGAACATGGAAAGATCATCGACGCCAACCGTAGCGTTACCGAGATGTTCGGGTACAGGCTCGAGGAACTGATCGGGAAGGACGTCATCGAGCTCACAGCGCCCGAGTACAGGGAGTTGGTGAGACAGCGTATCTCCGACGAGGACACCAGGGACTACGAGTCGATGGGCCTCAAGAAAGATGGCACCATCTTTCCTGTAGAGATAAGGCCCAGGCACTTACCCTATTCAGGGCGTCGGATCCGGGTGACCTCCGTAATAGACCTGACGGAGCGCAAGCAGGCCGAAGAGGCTCTGGTCGTGAGCGAGGAACGCTACCGGACGCTGGTCGAGCAGCTTCCCGCCGTAACGTATATGCAGGAGATCGAGAACGCCACCCTCTCCTACGTCAGCCCGCAGATCGAGAGTGTGCTCGGCTACTCGCCTGAAGAATACCTCGCAAACCCGGACCTCCGCTCGCAGACCATCCATCCCGAAGACCGCGGGTGGGTGCTCCAGGAGGACAGGCGCACGGACGAGACGGGAGAGCCTTACAGCGTGGAGTACCGCAAGATCTCACACGACGGACGGGTGGTGTGGGTGCGCGATGACGCCCTGCTGATCAGGGACTCGGAGAGCAGGCCGCTCTTCTGGCAGGGCATCCTCACTGACATAACGGAGCGCAAGCATCAGGAGGAGGCCCTGAGGCAGAGCGAGGCTCTCTACCGCACGGTGGTCGAGCAGGCGGAGGAGAACATCTTCCTCGTAGATGCGAAGAGTAGGCGTGTGCTCGATGCCAACGACGCCCTCCTCCGTTCGTTGGGCTACACGGACGATGAGGTGAAAGAGATGACGCTCTACGACATCGTCGCCCACGATCAGGAGAGTGTGGACCTCAACATCGGACGCATTATGGCGGAGGGTCACCTTTCCGTCGGTGAGAGGCAGTACCGTCGCAAGGACGGCTCGCTGGCTGATGTCGAGGTCAACGTGAGCGCCGTACCCTACAACGGCGAAAAGGTCATGTGCGTCGTCGCCCACGATGTGACAGAGCGCAAGCGGGCGGAGCGCATGCTGGAGGAGATCCGGGAAGCCGAACGCAACAGGCTAGCCAGGGAGCTTCACGACAGCACCCTTCAGGACATCGTCTACGCGCTGCAGGAGATACAGGTCATGCAGGTCGTCTCGGGGGACGATCTGAATCCGGCACTGGAAGACACGGCTGACGCCCTCAAGCGCTCCGTCGAAGGGCTCCGGGGCGCCATCTTCGAACTGCGCCTCAAAGAAACGCTGGAAGGCTCTCTGATCTCCTCGCTCGAGAACCTCGTGGATCTGAACCGGCGGATGGCCCGTGGAAGGTACGAACTCGAACTGTTTGTAGAGGACAATTTTCCAGCCAGGCTTCCGAACAAAGCAGGCCAGGAGCTCACGCGCCTTGTCCAGGAGGCGCTCACGAACGTCCGGCGCCACGCCGAGGCCAATCACGCTAGGGTAGAGTTGGGTCTCGACGGTGGGCTCGCCTACGTCGAGGTGTCCGACGACGGATGTGGGTTCGACCCAGAGAGGGCCACGACCGGTATAGGCAGGCAGTCCATGAGGCACCGGGCTCTGGAGCTAGGCGGGGATTTCAGTGTGCAGAGCGCGCCGGGCGAGGGGACGAGGGTGCGCTTCTCGATACCCGTCACCCGCCTGGTCAAAGGGTAGCGGCGCCATCCCGGTTCTTTCGGGCTGAGGTAAGATGGGGGACAGGCATCGAGGCGTTAGAAGGGTGGCTGTCATAGAGAATCACGCTAGGGAGTATTCGACCCGGATCTTGCTCGTCGAGGACCACGCCTCGTTCCGGCAGGCGCTGGCCTTCATGTTCGAGCGGGAGCAGGAATTCGTAGTGACGGGCCAGGCAGGCTCTCTGGCCGAGGCGCGCGCGTTCATGCGCAAGGTGCCCAACGGGGTAGACGTCGCGGTCGTAGACCTCGCGTTGCCTGACGGGGATGGGTTCGAGCTGATCGAAGAGCTGGCTTCCCGTCCCGACGTAATGACTCTGGTCCTTAGCGCCAGCCTGGAGCCGGCCCGCCTCGCCCGGGCCGTCGAGGCCGGCGCCGCCGGCGTGCTGCACAAGTCCGCCGCCATAGGCGAGGTCGTGGAGGCCGTGCGTCGTCTCAAGTCCGGGGAGGCCCTGCTCTCGCCGGCAGAGGTCATAGAGATGCTGCGAATGGTCAGCCGCAAGCGCCAGGAGGAGTACGAAGCCCAGAGGGCCATAGAGAAGCTTACGCCCCGCGAAAAACAGGTGCTTCAAGCTCTCGGCGAGGGCCTCGACAGCAAGGACATCGCGGAGAAGCTGCACATCACCATAGAGACCGAACGCACCCACATGGTCAACATACTCAACAAGCTCGATGTCCACTCCAGACTACAGGCCCTGGTGTTCGCCGCCCGCCACGGCCTTGTAGAGATCCGTTAGGCGCCCTTACGACAGGATCAGCGACGTTGCCAGCCGACCTTCTGTGAGGCACACCGTGCTAGAATCAGAGGTGTTCGTGTCGATGACCGCGGAGACCGGTTCGAAGCACGAAGCTACCCGAGGAGACACGAACTTCTTGCCGAAGTCGTCCCACAAGCGCTCCAAAGACCCTGCGGCGGAGGCGGCCTCTGCGCGGCGCCGAGGAGGTAGGACACTGGTCTTGATGGCCAACGAGCCGCGCGCCTACCGCGAGGGTATAGCGGCGGTCATCAGCCAGTTACGCCCCGAAGTCGAGATAAAGACCGTGGAACCGAAGGCCCTCGATACTTCCATCGAGCGCTTCTCACCTGACATGGTCATATGTAGCAAGGCCACGGAAGCGTTGAAAGGCGGTGTGCGGGTATGGGTAGAACTCTACCCCGAGAACGCCGCCCTGTCGGTGGCGAGCATCGGCGGAAGACGCATAGAGTACGCCGAGATCCAGCTCCCCGATCTGCTCTCCATCGTGGACAAGGCTGCGGAGCTGGCAAACTAGCCCAATAGGGCTAGAAAAATATCCCCCCTTTTCGTGATGCTGAAAGTCCTTCCAGAGGTCACCATTGCGGTATGGGCACAAGACGCATACTCGTGGCCAACGAATTTACTTCGTATCGTCAGACGATCGCCATCGTTTTCAGGGAGCTACATCCGAACGCGGACGTGCTGGAGGTCCACCCCCAGACCCTGGACTGGGCGGTGGCGCGCCTTGGCCCCGACCTGGTGATCTGCAGCCGCGTAACCGCCGTGGTCAAGGAGAGGGCTGCAAACTGGATCGAACTCTATCCCCAGTGCAGGCCCTTCTCGACGTTCTGCATCGGTGGAGAACGCAGGGCGATAGAAGACGTCCAACTCTCTGACCTCCTCTCGGTGTGCGCTAGGGTTCTGTAGAGAGTTCCCTGAGCAGAGCCTTCAGCCGCGGAGCAAGATCCTCGATCTCATCAGCCGTGCATCTAACCTGGACGTGGATGCTGACCGTAGGGGGTGTGCCTGCAGGGGCATCCGCGGATGTCACAGGGGCCTCGCCCACGGTAGCTGAGACCACGGATTCCTTCCACTCGGAAGTCTCTGCGGGCGAACCGTCCTCGGGTGCGGCATCTTCCGGTCGCTCGTCGAAGGTGGCGACCAGCTCTCCGGCCTCCTCTTTCAGCATACCCGAGGCCTTCAGTATCTCGATTATGGCGCCGGCGCCGTTCATCACGGGTTTGTTACGGGGCTGGCCCGCGGCGTGCGCTATGTAGGCCTGGACGGTGGGGTAGAGCATTCCCTCGCGCAGCTTCACGGCAGAGACAACGTTCTGCAAGAACTCGCTGGCCGCGACTATCGCGCGCCAGTTGCTCCTGACATCTGCGTTATCCTTGCGCGCCAAGGCCACGGCCAGAGATCGTCCGCGGCGTGTTATCAGCTTCTTGCTCTCTCCCTGAAGAACCCCGATCTCCGTGAGAAAGGCGTTGTTGCGGCTGACGCTCGACTGATGCACCGAGTCTAGCTTGCCCACGTCCCCGGCCCTCGCCGCCTCGTCGCGGGTTCCGTAGGCCACGATTATGTTGACTAGCTCCTCGTAGGGAGAGCCAGGAAGCCTGAACTCCCTCTCCGCCATCCCGACACCTCCTCCCCCCAAGACATTTCTCAAAGAACACGTTCGGGCCATTATAGAGGACGCCGCGACGGAGAGGGAGTTCAGGCCACGAAGCGCCAGCTCACGAAAAGTCCGCACAAAGCAAGGGATAGGATGGTGCTCACGACCAGCCATCCGTCGAGGAGCACCCTGTTCCTGAACAGGAGCGCGAGCACGATGAAAACGGGGAATGCGACGAGCACGTATCGTGGGGTGCCCATCAGCGGGCTACCTGACGTCCCGAAGAGCGTGGCGGGGGCGACGAGCAGCAAACCGTAGACGGACAGGGATAGGGGCAGGTATCTCAACCCGGCGAGCAATACGATAGTGGCGAAGACGAAGAAGACCAGGTTGAAGAAGTTGCTCGCCCCGGCGAGTTGATTCGCCGCATTGCTGAGAGAGGGATGGGCCCAGAGGTCAGAGTCGAGGAGCCTGCCCGATCCTTCGACGGCCGCCCCCCAAGCCCTGCTTGCGGTGTCGAGCGGCCCTGTGGCCTGCCTTCCCCAGCTCTCCTGCGCGGAGTAGAAGAGCAGAGGGTCCCCGAAGCGTACCCATAAATAGCCCATATATGCAAATAGCCCTCCAGGCGCCAGCAACAAGTAGATCCCCCGCCAACGAAATCTCTCTATATCCTTTATCCACTCATATATGAGAGGCGCGACCAGAAACACCCCCACGTTGCGTGTGGCAGCAGCAAACCCTGCCAGTACGCACGCCACCAGGAGATCCTTCCTTACCCTCATCGCCCACAAACTGCCGGCAGAGAGCGCAAGAAACATACTCTCCGTATATGCCGCGTTCAAGAAGAACGTAGTAGGGAAGAAGGCGAGGATAAGGACGGTGCCTTTGGCGACCCTCTCATCAAAGGCATCAAGGGCTATGCGGTAGATGAAGTAGAGGGCGAAGGGCAGAAAGAGCAGGGAGAGGAGAGGAGCCCACACGGAGAGGGCTTCCTTTGTTATAGGACCGCCGAAGAGCTCTGCGAAGGATCTGAGAAGCAGCGGATACAGGGGGAAGAAAGCCGGGGAGACGTTGTCAGGGGGGTGGAGGTAGCCGCCCATGGCCAGTCTGACGTAGTGCTCACCGTCCCAGTGCGACCAGATGTTCATGCTCCCTGAAGGCACATCCAGGGTTGCCCTCTGGAAGCTAGAGGTCGGTACGAGGTAGGCGAGCAGGGAGCCGGAGATCAGGTAGAACAGGCGGCTCGCGGCGTAGACCGCGAGCACGAACGCTACACCGGTGCTCTTCCTGCTCTCTCTATCCATCACTGGCCCTGGATCTCTTGCGAAGACGCGGAGGGGATTATAGTCGCGTCAGCGCCTCTCGACGATCAGCACGTCTCTGTTCTCGAATGCCGTACGGTGCGGGTGCTCCGGCCTCGGCAGTTGCTAGTTCTGGCGGGGCGCGAAGATGATGACGCTGTCGTTCTCGTAGACCGTCCTGTAGAGGCCCCTCTGGAGTGCGAAAGGACGCCAGTCTATCCAGGGATAACGCTTGTGGAACACGATGTAGCGCACGTCGTTCTTCTCCAGGAGCTGTGCGGTACGCCCGCTCGCCGGATGCTCCAGCACCCACAGCGCGTCCCACAGCGGAGGGGCCCCGAAGGGCGGGAGGTCCCTGGCCCGCCTTATCCTGGCCGCGTCGTAGGACTGCATCCGGGTATAGCCGCCCATCGCGAGCATAGCCCGGCTAGGGACGTGCTTCAGGTATGGCGTCGCGACTATGCTTCCTCCGTTGTTGTGCCGCCCGAGCCACGCGCCGGCGGCGACGACCTGGGCCGGAGGCGGCCTGTCTTTGGGGCGCGTGCTGGGTCCCGCGGCTTGCTCCAGGCTCAGTACGGATTGCGCACCAAGGAGGGTAACCGAGAGGGTAATGGCGAGCAGGGCAGCCACATAGACGGTACGTCCGCCCGGCCGGGGTGAGAGCCGCACCAGGGTGACGAGGGTGAGGGCTGCGAGCAGTGCCAAGGGAACGCCGAGGTCACGCTCGAAGCGATCGGGAAAGCCACTGTAGGAGGTCAGGCTGCCGAAGAACAGCAGTAGGGTCCACACCAGCAGGGTGAGGCGCGCCAGGATGTCAGGCGTATCTCTCGCGTTCTTGGCTTCTGCGAGCATGAGCGACAGGCCGAGCAGGCCGAGCCAGAGAACAGGGTGTGACATCGTCGTTAGGAAGTGTCCAGGACCGTTCGCCGGCTTGGTTCCTATCGCCATCGCCACGGCCTCCCCTCCCCTCCCCGTCTCCGACCCGCCAAATATCCCTGCCACCAGACTGGGCAAGTCGTAGGTGTCCCAGGCGTAGATAACGGAGAGGAGGCCGAGGAGCGCGAGCGAGAGAGCGAGGTATACCCCTTTCCTGCGGTCCTTAAGGACCAGGTAGGGCAGGAAGAGAACGCATACCAACCCGAGCAGCACGGCGAGGGTGTAGCCCGCTATCTGATGGTAGAGAACCGTGGAGGAGCCGAGTAGTGCGAGCAAGAGACCTGCGCGTGCCGACGGAGAAGCGTACATCCCGACCAGGGCGGCGACGGCCAGCACGATCAGGAAATACTCACCTATGAAGTTCGGGTAGCGGGCCTCCTCGAAGTGCATGTACGTACCGCCGAGGAGCAGGCCCGAGGTGAGGGCTGCGGCCACCCCATACTCCCAGCCCCAGAGGCGCTTCGCGAGCGCGTAACACGCCAACGCACCCATCAAAGGGAGCATGGGAGCAAGGATCGGGAAGACCTCCAGCGGCCCGATGCCGCCAAGGCGCGAGATCATGGCGGTGAGGAGGTGGAAGCCTGGTGGGTAGAGCATGAACGACTCAATTGACCCCTCCCTCATCATCATGCCTGCCATCACCGCGTGCTCGTAGCGGTCCACGCCCCTGGGGTAGGACCAGCCGTTTACGATAGGGCCGAGGTAGCCACGCGCGAGCACGAGCACGAGCACCACCGAGAGCAACGCGTAGCGCCTCGCCTCGGGGATGGATCTCCCAAGTCCTGCCAGGGGCGCGTCGCTCCCCAGTCGTGTCGACCAGTAGGCGATTCCGGCAGCGATCACAAGGACCGCGATCGGGATCATCAACCATACCGTGGGCGCGATACCGAGAAGCATCAAGAGGGCCAGCGCGAGGGCTGCGGCGAGGGGTGCCAGCGTCGGAAGACCGGGAGGCGAAGGCGGGAGGGAGAGTGGCTCTTCGCTCTTTTTGGCAGGCCCGAACAGCAGGTAGGCGGCAAGACCCGCCAGGAATACCAGCGCAACCGAGACGACGGTCACTGCGAAGGTGACGCCCGTCGAAAGGAGATAAGTCTGCGCGAGCGCGACTGTAGGCACGAGCGTGAGGGAGAGCGCTACGGTGTAGGCGAACTGCTCGGCGCGGTCGCCTGAGGCCAGCAGGCAGCGCGTCCAGAACCACCCTGGCAGAACCCCGATCAGTAAGGCTGCAAGGAGAGCCCGAAGCAGATCAGAGATCAAACGCCGCTCCGCGGGAGCCTGTTTGTTGCGCCACGTCCGGGTGTAGCGTCGAGCCAACCGGTCTCGAAGACCGAACGGAACCTGCTCTTGCCTCCGGCTCCTTGCGCCTCGCCGGTCTTGTGGAATTGGACTCGCCCATCGCGGGAATGTATAACACTTAACCTGGAGGAAACACAGACTCGGAAGGTCGAGTGACTCGAAGAAGCTTGCAAGGACCCTCCCCGGGGTATAGCTAAAGGATGTCCGAACGGCGCCCCTCGGTGCACCGTCCGGCAGTGCGGACGTGATGGCAGTGGATCAGACCAAGCGAATATTCTCGGTAGCGATGTATGCGCTCCTCGGGGTGGCCGTGGCCTGCGCTCTCTCTGCCTGCTTCCCTTCGGCCGAGGGGAAGCAGGCAGAGAACCAGAAGCAGGAGCCGAAACCCCCTAACGTGATCCTCATCCTCACCGACGATCTGGCCGTAAACGACTTGAATCCACGTGCGCTTCGACACATGCCCAACCTTGAGTCGCTGCTCATAGACAAGGGCACGACCTTCGACAACGCGTTCGTGACCAACTCCCTGTGCTGTCCAAGCAGGGCCACCATCCTGCGCGGCCAGTACACCCACAACCACGAGATTCTCAGCAACGACCCCCCGCGCGGTGGCTTTCAGAAGTTCCGCTTCCTTGGCCACGAGAACTCTACTATGGCCACCTGGGTCAAGGAGCAGGGTTACAGGACTGCCTTCTTCGGGAAGTATCTCAACGGCTACAAAGAGACCTACATTCCTCCAGGGTGGGACGAATGGTACGCGGTGACCGGCAACTACCTCAGCCACACGTTCAACGAGAACGGCCATCTTGTCAGCTACGAACCCGAGTCCTACTATGATACCGACGTAATGTCGGACAAGGCCTCCGACTACATCACACGCACGGCAGGGGCCGACCCGCCCTTCTTTACGGCAGACAGGCCCTTCCTGATGTGGATTGGCACGAAGGCCCCCCACCAGCCGGCATCCCCAGCCCCCAGGGATGAGAACGACTACCCTGCCATCTCGCTCCCGCATCCGCCTTCGTTCGACGAGAAGGATGTCTCCGACAAGCCAGACTGGGTAAGCGACAATCCACCACTGAGCCTGGAGCAGAAGAGATACATGGAAGAGCTCTACCGCAAGCGCTTACAGTCCATGCTGGCCGTGGACGACATGATAGGAGACCTCGTAGGAGCCCTACGCGACAGCGGCGAGCTGGACAACACGTACATAGTCTTCACCTCGGACAACGGCTTCCACCTGGGCCAGCACAGGCTGGGCGCCGGAAAATGGACGCCCTACGAAGAAGACATCCGTGTGCCGCTCATCGTACGTGGTCCCGGCGTGCCTGAAGGCGAGACCCTGCATCACATGGTGCTCAACAACGACCTCGCGCCGACCTTCGCCGACCTTGCCGGGGCCGAGCCGCCGTCCTTCGTGGATGGACGCTCGCTGAAGCCCCTGCTCACGGACGACCCCACGCCCCTCAAAGAGTGGCGCCAGCGCTTCGTTATAGAATCCGTCGCGGAGCGCAGCGGGGTGCCACAACCTCCCTTTATCACCGAGAGCACGGTGGTTCCGCTGCTTACGGGCGACCCGCTGCCTGGCAACTGGCGGCGGACGTCGGCCGCGAGCGCCCAATCGAGCGAGGAATGGGGCAGGCCGTGGCTCAAGGCTCTCCGTACGAAGAACTACCTCTACGTCGGCTACAAGACCGGCGCACACGAGCTGTACGACCTGAGGAAAGACCCTTATGAGCTGAACAACATGTACGCGAGTGCCCCGCCTGAGATCACGCAGCGACTCGAAGCGCAACTCGATGCGCTCAGGCAGTGCTCCGCTGCGGAATGTCGAGCCGCCGAGAGCGAGCAGCCGGGAGAAATCGGACAACAAGGGAGTAGTTAACCGGCGTTTTGCGCGTAGGGCTCTCTGCCTGGCGGCACCAGTTCGTAGAGGAGGCCCGCTCTTACAGGGACCACCTCGAAGCCGGCTTTCTGGAAGCGCTCGGGGTTCGTGGCCCCCTGGTCGAGGACGTAGACACGACCTTCTTTCGCTGCCTTTTTGGCCGTGCTCACCCCCGAGAGGTCGTCGGTGCCGTAGCGGCGGTCAGTGGTCGCGAGGTCTATATCGTCAGGCCAGACTATGTCTGCGTAAGCGACCTCTTTGTTGTGGAAGAAGGGGTCGACGATGGTCAGATCTCTGCGGCGCCTCTCGACGAGGACCATGTACCACATGCTGCTCCTGTGGTGCAGGATGGTAGCGTTCGGGGCTGCGTTATGGGCCACGGCCTCGATCTCTTTGCGCCCCCGGTAGACGCCGCTCATGTCGTCCTTCGCATAGGTCTCGCTTACACCGAGCAGCGGCAACACTAACAGCATCCCCGAGAGCACGCTGAGGATAGCCCACTTCGTCACCCCGGGTAAGAAGGAGACGAGAGATTCGACCTCAGTTAACAGCGTCCCGAGCCCGGCCGCGGCCCACAGCGAGAGTACCAGGTAGGTCGGTATGAAGTAGAGGTCGATGTCGGGAATGCTGTTTTCGACGGCGTGAAAGAGCCAGCCGAAAAAGAGAAACCCGAGGAATATACCCACCGGGCGGTCCTTGAGAAGCATTACGACAGCGCCCGTCAACGCGACCATAACCACGAGAAAGGGCATGTTATCGAGCAGGTGCTCCCAGTAGAAGACCATCCTTCCCGGCAACTCCGATGGACCGAAGGCGAAGAACGAGCCGGTCAGGTTCCCCCCGCTGACCACGTACCAGAAACGCCCGAAGTCGGTAGGGTTGTTCGCTTCCATGGGCGGGTCCATCGCCGCCCTGATGGGCAAATACAGGTAGGGAGTGAGCCCGAGCAGGAAGAGCCAGGCACCCCCTACAACGAGCCTGACATCGACCAGCCTGCGCCAGTCTACGAGGGCGACGAAGAGAAGGCTGGCTGGCAAGAGCAATCCGCTGGTGAGGTGGTTGGTCAGGCAGAGCCCCACAAGGAACGCCGAGAGCAGCAGGTAGCGGTCTTTGCGGTACTCGCGCCAGAGTAGCAGGACAACGATGGTGACGGATACAAGCAGGGCGTTGAGGGTGTATACCTCCGCGATAACGGCCTGGGACCAGAGGGCCGTCCCTAGCCCGAAGGCCAGGGCGCCTGACGCCGCGGCCACCACCCGCCGGCCGAGCAGGAGCCCGGCCGCGTAGACGGCCACAACGGCCAGCGCCGCGTAGACGGCGGAACCGAGGTTCACGCGGTAGGCGGGATCACCGAAAGGCAGGTAGGTGAAGAGGTGCGTCAGCATCAGGTACGTCGGGTAGCCGGTAGGGTGCGTGAT
Organism: Rubrobacter sp.; assembly: GCA_035697505.1. GTDB lineage: Bacteria > Actinomycetota > Rubrobacteria > Rubrobacterales > Rubrobacteraceae > Rubrobacter_D. The sequence continues at coordinate 339 of DASSCV010000416.1, read as the reverse complement.
GCCGAGCACCGAGACCTGCATCTGCAGCATCACCGCGTCGAGCAGCTTGGGGTCCTGCAGGTAGAGGACCGTGGGAGCCAGGGTCCCCAGGTAGAGGACAAGTACGAGCACGAAGACCCCAAGCCCGGCGAGCAAGACACCAGCTCTGCGTAGGCGTCCCTCTCCTCCGGGAGACGCATCCGCAGAAGGAGAAGTAGTCCTTTCCTGTTCCAGTGCCACGTACCAAGACTTCCTTTGCCGATCTTCCGGGCGAAGCTATTGTACCCAGACGGGCCGCTGATGTTAATTTGCATTAAGGTGCGTTAGTATAGCGTCCGCCGGGTATGCTAACCGGTGAGT
>DASSCV010000415.1:0-2978 GCA_035697505.1 Rubrobacter sp. | reverse complement strand
TCCATCGCCAAGAAGTACAGGGGGCGTGGCGTGCTCTTCGAGGATTTGATCCAGGAGGGGAACGCAGGCTTGATCCGGGCCGTCGAGAAGTTCGACCCCGAGATGGGCAACCGCTTCTCCACTTACGCGACGTGGTGGATCAGGCAGGCCGTCACCCGGGCCGTTGCCGACCACGCCCGCACCGTTCGCCTTCCCGCGCACGTCGTTGATGCCCTCTACCGCCTGCGACGCGCAGAGAACGCTTTGAGCATCGAACTCGGCCGCGACGCGACCGAGGAGGAGATCGTCGAGAGGCTCGGAGTAAAACCGGAGGAGGCCAGGCGCCTGCGCGAGGTCAGCCAGCCCATCTCCAGCATCAATGCGAAGATCAACGCCGACGAAGACTCCGAGTTTGGCGAGTTGCTCCCTGACGAGCGCTCCGGCGACGACTACGCGCGAGTCGAGGTCGGCCAGTGGGAGCGGGCGCTCGTCGAGGCCGTGAGGTCTCTGCCCGAGAGGGAGGCCAGGATCATCGAGATGCGCCACGGCCTCGACGGCAACGAGACCCTAACCCTGCGCGAGGTCTCCGAGGAACTTGGCATCTCCCAGGAGAGGGCCAGGCAGGTCGAGATCAAAGCCCTGAGGACCATCCGCACCGGTCGCTACGCCAGCACCCTGCGCCGCGCCCTCTCGGAGGCCGTGTAGAACCGGCCCAAATGGGCTAAGGTGCTCTCCAGAGGCACAATGGCGAAGGGAGCCCATGGAGACCACGGAGCGTAACACAGAGCGGGCGCGACAATTGTTCGAAGAGTTGGGTGGAGCCGTACTTGACGGCTTCCCCAACATCCATTCGCAAGTTCACCATACAAAAGCAGGAACCCCTTATCTGAAGACACCGGGAGTCGTCGTGTTGGCGAGGCCCCAGACCAACGTGGCGGTGCTCGGAGGGTTCCTCGAAGGCTTCGACCCCGAACTCAATTTTGCCGGATACATCAAGGACCCTACGCTGCTCCCTGACTCTTCACAGCTCTGCAAGACGGCGGGCCAAGTGTGCTACGGTAGCTTCGGGCCCCGGCGCACGAGGAATGAGAACGCCGACGCGTACTTCGAGCGCCTGACCTCCGCCGGACATGGTTCTGTTCTGGAACATGCTAGCTTCAGCTTCCTGCTTTACGGGATCAGCCGCAGCGTGACCCATGAGCTGGTGAGACATCGCGCAGGAGCCGCTTTTTCCCAGATTTCGCAACGCTATGTATCAGGAAATGTACTACGCTTCGTAGAGCGTCCGGAATATCAGGAAGACGAGGAGTTGCACGAGGTCTTCGAGGAGCGGGCTGACAGGGCTGCGGCGGAGTACGAGGCGATGGCCGAACAGTTGCTGGAGCGCCAGGAGGGTGGGGCGAGCATGCTCACCGCAGACTACAAGACCGATGCGAGAAAGAAGGTGCAACAGACCGCGCGCTCCCTGTTGCCGAACGAGACAGAGGCCCCGATGGTCTTCACGGGGAACGTACGCGCCCTAAGACACATCATCGAGATGCGGGCCGACGCGCACGCGGAGAGCGAGATCCGCAACCTGGCCCTCCGCATCTTCCTGTGCCTCCGGACCGTGGATCCCATCCTGTTCGGCGACTACGAGCTGGCGGAGCTTCCCGACGGAACGTATACCGTATCGACCAAGAACCGCAAGGCATAGGCCTGCAAGAAGGAAGCACGAAATCCGTCTAGCTTGCCTCGCCGCGGACGGCCCTGGAGAGTTGCCCCTCGGCCGCCGCGACCTCGTCGTCCTCGATCCTGCGGAACAGAGGCTTAGCCCCCGCAGCGCGGTAGCCCTTCGGCAGATCATCGAGGTCCGAGACTCGGGCTATGGGGCCTTCGAAGAACTCCTCTAGCCGCCCGATAGCCTCAGGGACGTAAGGTGCTGCGTGGTAGGCGAGGGAGCCGAGCAGGACGGAGCAGGTATAGAGCGTGAGGCGGGTCTGCTCCGGGTCCTCCTTGCGGGTCTTCCAGGGGGCCGAAGCATCGAAGAACCGGTTGGCGCTCCTGCCCATCGCCAGGAGCTCTCCCAGCGCTTCGCGGGGTCTTGGGGCGAGCATTTTTGCCTCGTAGCGCGCCTCCAACTCCCTGAAATCCTCCAGTACCGCCACGGCGTCTTCAGATAGCTCCTCGGGGCGTGGGACCTCTCCTTCGAAGTATTTCTCTGCAAAAGAGAGCACGCGGTTTATGTAGTTGCCGAGGTTCCCGATCAGATCCGAGTTCACCCTGCTCTGGAAATCCCGCCAGGAGAAGATCACGTCCCCCGTCTCGGGCAGGTTCGAAGCCAGATAGAAACGCAGAGGGTCGGTGGGGAAGCGGTCCAGGGCCTCGTGCAGCCAGACGGCCAGATTACGGCTCGTGGACATCTGCATCGCCCGCCGCTCCCCGTCGACCAGGACCTCCAGGTTCATGAACTCGTTGGCAGGCACGTCGTAGGGGAGGATAAAGGGTTCCTCACCGTCTTCTGCGGTGCCCATGAGCTGGGCAGGCCAGATCAGGGTGTGGAAGACCGTGTTGTCCTTCCCGATAAAGTGTATGAGCCGGCTCTCAGGCTCCTGCCAGTACTCCCTCCACCTGTCGGGTTCCCCGATGTTCTCTGCCCACTCCATGGTCGAGGAGACGTAGCCGATGCAGGCGTCGAACCACACGTAGAAGCGCTTGTCCTCGAAGCCAGGCTCGGGGATGGGGACGCCCCACTCGATGTCCCGCGTTATGGGCCGCTTCTCCAGGCCGCCGTCTATGATGCCCAGGATGAAGTTCTTGACCGAGGTGCGCCAGTGCTCCTGTCCAGCGACGTACTCCCTCAGCCTCTCGGAGAACTCGGGGAGGTCGAGGTAGAGGTGCGTAGTCTCCCTGACCTCGACAGGTCCGCCCGTGACCTTGGAGTGCGGCTCGATGAGCTCGTACGCTTCGTACCACGAGCCGCAGTTGTCACACTGGTCGCCCCTCGCCTCTTTGTAGCC
>DASSCV010000414.1:0-2418 GCA_035697505.1 Rubrobacter sp. | reverse complement strand
TAGATCCACCGCCACAACCCACGGTAAGGATGCCGCAACAATCACGACCGTCGCGAGCCCAAGATGGATCATCCGACGCCGCCACCCTACCGGGGCGGCCACTAGATACAACACATAGAAGGCGGGCAAAACCACGAAAGCCTCAAGCATCTTGATGTTGAAGCCCAAGCCGATCACGAACCCGCCCACTACCAGCCAGCGCAGCCTACCGGTTTCGGCGGCTAGTATGAAGGCCCAGCTCGCCAGCAGTACAGCAAAGACCAGCAAGCTCTCGAGGTTGTTATGGCGGTTTGTGGCGACGCTAATGGGGGTGAGAGTCAAGGCGAGCGCTGCTAGCAAACCCGCCACTGTCCCGAAGCTGCGGCCCACCAGGTAGTAGAGCAGGGCCACACAGAGGTCCCCAGCGAGCGCCTGGGGGAGCAGAAGGCTCCATCCGTGGAAGCCGAACAGATAAGCGCTGGCCGCCTGGATCCAGAATCCCAAAGGGGGCTTGTCCACAGACACAAAACCCGCGTCGTAGGAGGCGAAGAAGAAGTTGTGCCAGCTGGCGAGCATGTTCTTGACGGTGGCAGCGTAGTAGATGTTGGCGTACCCCTCGCTCGTCAGCCAGGAGAGGTTCCAGAAGGCGGACAGTGCTAGGATCGCACTCAAGAGCAGACGGTAAGCGAGCACCTTCTCCTGGCGTTTTTTAGGGGCGAAGTGGCCGAAAACCATTCTCATGCGTACACAAAATCCCCATCGACTCTGTCAGGCTGTTCTCAAACTCACCCCCCACCAAAGTGTGCCTTTTTGGGGATCGGGGAGTGTCCCGACATTCATCCTTACTTTCGGGCCCTGAAAAGGTGCCTACCCGTATATACGTGGACATTCCTCAAGTGGTCTGCTTGGCACCTGTGCGCCTCACGGCCCACCTCATGTCTCGGGCGATCCTACCGAATCGCTTACACATCAGGTGGCTTGCCCTGCTCTAGATGAAAGGCAGGGTAGCCGGTCCTGCGCCTTCACGTGATATTCTCCTTTCCCAGGTAACGATTGCACCATACTCTACCTGAGGAGCTGATACAAGGATGTCACAGAATGTTTACCAAGAGTTTTCCCTCCTGTAACCCGCAGGTACGTCCCCAAGTGCTAGGCTGCTCTCATGCGAGCGCGGTGGCTCCAGTCCTCGCAGACGCGCTCGTATCCTCTCTCCTTAGGCCCCGGGCTCTACCCTACCCCTGATCTAGTTTCGCAAGCTTGGTACGTAGCTCTCGAGGGGCGGCTACTGCAATCGGCATTGCGACATCAGTGGTAACTGAGGCGCCATTAAGGGTCTTCGAGCTCTACGACCATTTTGAGTTCGTGGCGAGAGTTTGAGGCGGAGGGAGGCCTGTGGGTGCGGGAGCAGTCAACAAAGTGGGTCTACATGAGGAAGGTTGTCGAGCGTCGGGCCAATCCAGCGCGGCCATGGTTGTGAACGCGGGCGCTTGAAAACATCGGTTGACACCAACCGTCAGGTGGCGTATTTTACCAGTGCTTTAATTAACCAAAAGGTTTGTGAAGATGCCGACGGACACCCTCGACAGCACGTTTGCGGCCCTCGCGGATCCTACCCGGCGCGCGATCCTGGCGCGCCTCGCTTCGGGAGGCGAGGCGTCAGTCAAAGAGCTGGCCGAGCCCTTCGAGATGACCCTGCCCGCGGTTTCCAAGCACCTCAAGGTGCTGGAGCGTGCCGGCCTGATCTCGCGCGGCCGCGTGGCGCAGTCGCGGCCCTGCCGGTTGGAGGCGGGTCCGCTGAGGGAGGTCGCCGATTGGGTGGAGCAATATCGCCGCTTCTGGGAGCAGAGCTTCGATCGCTTGGACGAGTATCTGCACGAGCTACGGAGGGGAGAGAACGAAGATGGCGAACAATGATGATCCCAACGCGGAGCCACCGGAGCAGGAGCTTGTCATCACGCGCGTGTTCGATGCTCCGCGCGAGCTCGTGTTCAAGGCATGGACGGAGCCTGAGCACTTCGTGCGCTGGTGGGGGCCGATTGGCTACACCACGCCTTTCTGCACCATCGATCTTCGCCCTGGTGGCGTCATGCACAACTGCATGCGATCGCCCGAGGGACGCGAGGTCTGGAGCAAGGGCGTATTTCGCGAGATCGTGGTGCCCGAGCTGATCGTCCTCACCGATTCCTTCGCGGATGCAGAGGGCAACGTGGTCTCGCCTACGCATTACGGAATGAGCCCGGACTGGCCGCTGGAAACGCTGCTGACCGTGACGTTCGACGAGCATGCAGGCAAGAAGACTAAGGTCACCCTCCGGCACGCTGACATCCCCTCGGGCACGGATCGCGATGGGGCTCAGCAGGGCTGGATCGAAACCGTGGACCGTCTCGCCAAATACCTGGCAGAGGCGTAAGCAGCCGCCGAAGAAAGGAGACGATGGAG
>DASSCV010000413.1:0-24134 GCA_035697505.1 Rubrobacter sp. | reverse complement strand
GAGGTGGCTCGACGCTGCATGATCCGCAGGAGTACTCTTCCTACGAAGGGGTGCTCGAGCCAGAAGGTCCAGGCATCTGGTTCGACCCCGAAGTGGGAAACGACCCCCGCTGGCAGAAACGCTGGAAGAGCATCCAGAGGGTGGAGTTGCGCCTCACACCGACCAGGATTGTCTTGCTGAGGCGGGGGGGCGCCAGGGGCAGGGCGGCGACGACCCGTTAGCGAGCGTTTGGGCAGGCCCAGCCAAAAGCGGCCTGAGCTTGCCGGGGCGGCATCTGGCGGCCTCTGAGCATTCGCTCGCCGAACGTGCTAGATCCTGCTGCGGCACCCGTAGTCTCTCTCTGGGGAGCGCGCTCCAGGAGAGGGCATAAAGCGTCGGTGGGTATTATCAGCATAGGACCAGGGGCATGCCTACTTCCGCGAGAATGGGGCATAGGCGATGTTCGCAACGTTTCCCTTCCACGCACTGCGGTGAATAAGGACGCAGTGCGGGAAGTGGAATTCCATAGCTGCCTCTCGCTGGTGCCCGGGGCTGATGAACTACTTGCGTCGCGGTGAGCGCCACAGCCGCGAAGGCCGGTGCGGAGAACGGGATATCGGCACCCTCTCAGATATATCCGAACACCGGCGGAAAGACGATCACGACGAGCGCTGCCCACACGGCATAGACGGGCAGGTAATTCGTCTGCCACTGTTCGAGGCCCGTGAACGATCCGCGCCCCCTCAGAAAGCGGATGTAGAGCACGGCGGACCACGCCAGATTGACCAGAAGAATCACGTTCTCACCAAGGGCGGCCACGCGGTTCGGGGTGAAGCCGAACTCGGTGATGCGCGCGGCGATGGCCCACAGCGCTACCGCGTCGGCCAATAGCGCACTGACCACCAGAACGACCTGAACCACATCGAAGGCCCCGGGTGGCGACCGGGGGTCCCGGGCGGAGACGGAATAGAGCAGAAGGCCAAGGACCACCACCAGGAGCAGGTCGAAAGCGATGAGCGCGTTCCGCCCGATGTCGACGCCGCGTCCGGTCCAAAGCAGGGTCCCCAGAAACGTGACCAGCACGGCGGCGAAGAAGGGTGTGAAGAGGCGCGTCAACACGGGCGCCATGTTCTCGATCACGCTTTGCTTGGCCTCCACCAGCCAGGAGGCGACCACGACGGCCCCCACCGCTCCGCACGGCAGCAGCCACGACTCGAAGAAGGGCTCGACGTCGATCCCGATGGACTGGAAGATGATCCTCATGGACGCCAAGAGGACGCCGCCGCCGAGGGCGATCAGCACGTAGTAGATGAACAGCTCGCCCGAGAACCGAATGAAGTCCATGCGGCCGCCCACCTGGCCCCACCGGCCGCCTGTGTACGCGATGCCAACTACCAACCAGAGCGCGATCGGCAGGTGCAGCGCCGTAAGTGCCTCGGTGTAGCCGCCCGGGGCGAATGGATAGACGTTGGCGAATACACCCGCCGCGACGAACGCCACGGCCAGCCAGCGGAGAGTGCCTTTGTCGAGGCGCCGCTTCCAGACGAAATAGCCGGTCAGGAGGGGCAGCACGAAGAGACTCAGATTGCGGGCGTAGAAGCCGGCGTCCTGGTCCAATTGGATCCCGAAGAGCGCCGGCACCTTGATGACCAGGGCCGCCGCCACCGCAAGACAGAAGACGACGATGGCATCCGTTCGGGCCCGCGCTTGTGGCTCCCCGGAATCGGAGGGGACAACGACGAGCTGCTTCCAGAGGCGGTCCGAGTGCTCGCGCGCGAACTCCCGGGAGAGAGCGTCCAGGTCGCCCATGCGCTTCACCGCCACCAGGAACGCTTCATCAGTGTCGAGCCCCGCGTCGACCAGGCCCCCTACCTGCTCGCGCAGATGGTCTTCCAGCTCCGCTACGTCGACGGAGTGGATCGCCTGCCGGCGGCGGAGGTAGCTCCGCCAACGGTCGATCTGCTCCTCGAGTGATGCCGGCTTCGGGTCACGCGGCATCGCTCAGGCTCCCTGTGGAAGTGGCACGGCTGACGCCGGGTGGCTGTCCGGGATGGGAATGTAGAACGCCGACCAGATGCCCCGCAACGTCGCGTCCACGGCTTGCCACTGCCTGCGTTCCTCCGCGAGATGAGCCCGGCCCCGCGGCGTGATGCGATAGTACTTGCGGCGGCGGCCGCTCTCCGCGACTTCCCACCTCGCCTCGACGTGGCCGAGCCGCTCGAGCCGATGCAGAACTGGGTAGAGCATCCCGTCCGTCCACTCCATGCGCCCTCCGGACAACTCCCGAACTCGCTTGAGGATGGCGTAGCCATAGCTGTCCTCTTCGGCCAGGATCGCCAGGACGATCGGCGTCGAGGAAGCTGCCATCAGGTCCTTGTTGATCACCATGATCTCACACGTCGCGCGGCGCTAACGAACTCTAACTCCAGTGTACATAGCGGCATTATACATGGCAGCGCTAGGTATGCCAATCCTCAGTCCGGTAGACCTGCTGCCGGGGGTGAGATCGATGTGCGTGGTGTGCTCCTTCTTGGCATCCACAATAGAGAGACGCTGTCTGAACTCTCCGGCCTCGACGAGCTGACGTCGGCGCGTTCTCGGCCGCCTGCGGTACGCGGTAGACGGTGCTAGCTTCAAGCCTTCGTCCAGGACCCTAGAGACTTCCGAGAACATCGAACTTCTAAGAACCCCTTCAAGGCGAGGTTCGCAGAATTCACATTCCACGCACGCTGCGTGCCACAAGTCGCCCGAGATCCTTCGGGGCGCTCTGGTGGGCTTTGTCGGACTGGTAACCCTAGCGAAGGCGGTATTCAGTGCCTCCTATATAATTACGTGCGCCCGGCGGTAAAGAGGATTCCGAGTAGGTCTGTGGCCGACACGAGCCTCGGCCCTGTTTTCCCGAGAGGAGCCGATATGCCCCATCCCTGGCACGACGTCCCGATCGGGGAGAACGTCCCCGAGGAGTTCAGCGCCCTCATCGAGATCCCCAAAGGCTCAAGGGTCAAGTACGAGCTGGACAAGGAGACAGGGCTCTTGAAGGTCGACAGGATCCTCTACTCGTCGGTGATTTATCCTGCCAACTATGGCTTCATCCCCAGGACCCTTGGCGACGACGATGATCCGCTAGATGTGCTGGTTTTGATGCAGGAGCCGGTCCAGCCTCTGAGCATCCTCAGGGCGCGCCCTATCGGGATGATGCACATGGTCGACGAAGGCGAGAGCGACGAGAAGATAATCTGCGTCCACCTCGACGACCCTGAGTACAGCTCCTACGAACATCACAGCCAGCTGCCAGAGCACAGGCTGACGGAGCTCCGGCGCTTCTTCCAGGACTACAAGGTGTTGGAAGGCAAGGAGGTGGACGTGGGCGACTTCTCCGACCCACAGGAGGCCAAAGACGCCGTCAGGCACGCGATAGACCTCTACGACCAGCACTTCGCCCAGACGGGCCACGTCCCGGGCACGAAAGCAGAGTGAGCGGGCCGGCGAGTTTAAACGTATCCCCTGCGGGCAAGAACGTCGGACAGTGTCGCAGACAGGGAAGGAGTATCAGTGGCAGAGCAACATACAGAGCAATTGATCAGGGTTCGCCAGGTTAGCGACGCGCAGGTCTCGTGGTCCGAACACGACCGTGGGGAGCCTGGAGCCTTCACGATACAACTCATCCTCGACAACGGCGCCGAAGAGTACGTCCTTCGGCCCACGGCGGATGATGCCAGGATACACATCGAGCTATTCAAGCAGGCCGGAACGCTCTTTTTCGACCTCGACAGGAAGGTCTTGATCTTCGGGAACTTGCCGGTCGGGAGCTAGGCTTCAGATAGAAGGCTACAGGCATCAGGTCTTCGCTGAGAAGCTCAGAGCGTGTGCGATGAGTTATATTCAGCGTCGTTGTAAGCTGCTCATTCGAACTGCGGAACGAGCAAGAGGGGGCCAAGGCCGGGCCCTCTTGTTTGCCCCATAGCCCGGGGACTCATTTTCAGCTAGGCAACATCTCCGGTGCTAAATCTGATGCCTGATGCCCGGCTTGGGGAAGGCTTCCCCAAGCCGCGTCTAGAACTCGAAGATGATGCGGGACTTGCGCCGAGAGGAGCCACGCCTGCGGAGCAGTAGCCACAGAACGAGCCCGCCGCCTAGCACTAGAAGGCCTGTACCCGAGGTCAAGAACGCCACGGCGCTGCTCTGGGCGGTGGCGACTGCGGGGCGCTGCTGGATTTCTTCGGGGGTCGCCGTGCCCTCCAGAATCTCTTTGAGATTTCTCAGGTCCTGCTGGACCATCAGCTCGGGGTTGGCGACGATTTTGGAGGCAACCTCACCAGCCTTGCCACCCGGCGCATCCCAGTAGTTCATCTGTACTTCGACGCGGGTGCGTTCCGCGTCCACCTTCTGGAAGCGTACCTGGCCCGAAGTCTGGACCTTGCCGTTCTCGGTGTTCCACCCTATCGCCTCGTTGGGCTTGTTCTGGGTCGTTTTTGCATCGAACTCGAGCTTGGCCCCCAATGGACCCTTGACCACCCAGTGGGTCGTGTCGGGACCCGTCGGACGGATCTCCTCGACGTTTGTCATGAATTGAGGGAGGTTCTCCAGGGTCTTCCAGTAATCATAGACCTTCTCGACCGGAACCTGTATCTCCACACTTGATTCGATACGCTGCGGCATCTGTCCTCCTGTGCCGATTACAATTATCCAAGCGGACTTTTTACCCCGCTCGCCAATGTATAAACTTTACAAAGAGGTTCGAACCTCTTTGCAAGTACTTCAGCCAGTCAGCTCTCTGGCTTCGTTCGTAGCCGAAGGCGTGATTCATTGTAGGTGAAGACCTATGCTTGAGATGAGCGTGCAAAGGATGAACGTAGAACGATAGCCGGGCCCCGTATCTGCGGGACCCGGTGAAATGGTGTGTTGTGAAGCGTCTACAGTCTAGGCGCTTCTTCGCTGGTCCTCATGCTTGCCTTCGGCGAACTCCTCGACGATCTTGGCGCAGAACGCAGGCACGTCGTCGGGGTTGCGGCTCGTGACGAGACCCTGGTCAGTAACAACCTCCTCGTCCACCCAATTGCCGCCCGCGTTGCGGATGTCGGTCTGCACGGTGGGGTACGAGGTCAGGGTACGTCCCTTCACCACGTCGGCTTCGACGAGCGTCCACGGACCGTGGCAGATCACTCCGACAGGCTTGGCCTGCTCGAAGAAGGAATGGATGAAGCCGACTGCTGCGTCGCTGCCGCGTAGTTTGTCCGCCCCTACTGTGCCGCCGGGCACGACCAGACCGTCGTACTCATCGGCAGAGACCTCTGAGAACGTCTTCTCCACAGTGAACGTGTTACCGGGGTTGACGTCGCTGTTCATGGTCTGGGCGTCTCCCGTCTGGACGCCTACGACGTCCACCGTGCCGCCTGCGTCTTCCACGGCCTTCTTCGGCTCCTCGAACTCGACTTGCTCACTGCCTACCGGGGCCAGGAGAATAGCAATCTTCTTGCCCTGTAACTCGTTGGGCACTGAAATGCTCCTTTCGATCGACTTACACGTTTGAGATACCCGACGACAGCAGCGGCTAAACGGTCGAGACGAGTCCTCGACAAAGGCTAAACAAGCTTGTTACGAACGGGTCAATATCTCAGGACCGTCCGATCCTAGCACGAAGGTTTCTTCGGCTTTGGCGCCCTCGAGCGAAGGGTTCCAGGCGAAAGCCTGACCCTCTCGTATCTCCTGCTGCGTCCCTGGCGTCGCTATTATCTCCCGCGAAGCGTAGCCTGTCATACCTCCCTGGTGATGATCCCTCCACCCTTCGGGGAAGCCGGCCTCGGCGTAGAAGCGGCGGCAATCCTCGAAGGCCTGGGCCAGGGTACGTTCCTCGCGGGTCGCCTCCTCCCTCATGCGGCGCAGGACCTCCCCGCAGGCTTCCTGGCGCCTGGCCGTCTGCGAGTCTGGTTCTTGGAAGTAGATCATACGCGTAAGGCTTACGAAGAGTCCGCCGCGCTCGGCGCAGACGACGAGCATGGCCTGCTTTCCCAAGGGCCCGCCGTGCGGGACCGGATGCCGATGGCGTACGAGGCGCTCCTCAGAGGCAGCAAAGAGAACAGGGGCGAACATGCCACGCCTGATGCATGCCGCCGATAGCTCCGCCGCAGCGTCCAGTTCACCCGTGTCCGGTGAGAGAGAGCCTGCGGCCTCGGATACCGCTTGGGCTGTGTCGGCGCCGAGGTGACGGTAGTGTTCGATGGCGTCCCCGTCGAGGACGTAGCGAAGGGGTGAGATCTCGGCCGAAAGATCAGGCCCAAATTCGGAGGCAAAGTCCGTTCCCAAACTGGAGCCTCCGGTCAGCTCCCGCAGGAGGGCGGCGGGTTCTTCGGGCCAGGGATGCTCGACCACCTCCATCTCGGGAGTCTGCTCTTCGCGCATCCTCGGTGCCTCGATGTTGTTTGTCAGGATGTAGGCTTCATCCGTAGTGACCAGGACACTGGCCACGCCGACGGGGTCGCCATGGTCCACCCTGTTGTCCGCGCCGCCCGTGTACCAGGCGAAGTTCGCCGGACTGCTCAGGAGGAGCGCCCCAAGGCCCCGCCTGTCCATCAATTCCCGCAAGCTGCGATCTCTGTTCTCCCTGCTCATCTACGTCCCTCTCACCGGTAGATCTCTGACCGAAGACCGAAACCTGGTCTATTCTCCGATCTCTGTTGCAATCTCTGCCCCTGCCGCCGGAACGAACTCGTAGAATACAGGCTCCCCGAACTCCCTCTTGGCGAAGGCCTGCTCGCAAGCGTTCGCAAACGCAGCAGTCTCGTCTCGAGGTACGAGGGCGATCGCGCAGCCACCGAAGCCAGCGCCCGTGAGACGCGCCCCCCTGGCGCCGTGCTGTTCCGCCGCTCTCACGAAGGTATCAAGCTCGGGGGTCGAGACCTCGTAGTCGTCGCGCAGAGAGGCGTGCGAAGCGTACATCAGACGCCCGAACTCGTAGAAGTCTCCTTCCTCGAGCGCCTCGACAGCTTCGAGGACGCGGGCGTTCTCGGAGACGACGTGCCTGGCGCGCTTCAGCTCCGCTCCTGAGAGGAGATCCAGGTCCTCTTCCGTGGCGTCGCGCAGTTCCTCGACACCAAGCATACGGGCCACGCGCTCGCAGGTCGCCCTCCTGTCGTTGTAGCCGGTCTCGGCGAGACCGCGCTCGACGCGAGTGTCGCACACGATCAGGGCAAGACCCGCCGCTTCGAGATCGAGCGGGACGCTCTCTGCCGCCAGCGAACGGCAGTCGACGAGTAGGGCTGCGCCAGCCTCGCAGAGCAGAGAGGCATACTGGTCCATTATGCCTGTTCCAACTCCTACGTAGTCGTTCTCGGCCCGCTGGCAGATGATAGCGAGGTCGGTGCGTCCGATCCCAAGCCCGAAGAACGCATCCAGGGCGAGTGCTGTGGCGGCCTCGATGGCCGCAGACGAAGAGAGCCCCGAGCCGAGCGGCACGTCACCGGCGAAGGCGGCCTTGAACCCTCCGATCTCGTGTCCCTCCTCCCCCATTGCCCACGCCACACCGCGCGGATAATCGGCCCAGGAAGAGTCCTTGTCGACTATCTGACGGGTTTCGTCGAAGTCCGCGGAGTAGAGGCGGGTTTGAAACGCGCCTCTACCGCTACCTACTGCGACGGCGATGCGGCGGTCGATGGCGCAGGGGAGGACGAAGCCGCCGTTGTAGTCCGTGTGCTCTCCAATAAGGTTCACGCGGCCGGGAGCGCTGGCTACGAGTCCAGGTTCCTCGCCGAACGTCTCCCTGTACGCGCTTGCCGCCCTCTGTTCTATCTCTCGCAAGGCAGGCTCCTACCCGTACCCGTTGGGATGGTCTCGCATCCAGGTCCAGGCGTCGGAGATCATGGTTTCCAGCGCCGGCTTCTCGGGTTTCCAGCCGAGGTCGGCCTGTATCTTCTCGCTCGAGGCCACGAGCGTAGGCGGGTCCCCCGCCCGCCGCGGCGCCTCGACGGCGTCTATGCTCTTGCCAGTAACGCGACGGGCGGCTTCGACCACCTCCCTGACAGAGAAGCCGGCGCCGTTGCCCAGGTTGTAGACGCTGTGCTCTCCTTGTCCGGCCGCCTCCAGCGCCAGCAGATGGGCGCGGCCGAGGTCTTCGACGTGGATGTAGTCGCGTACGGCTGTGCCGTCGCGCGTGGGGTAGTCGGTGCCGAAGATCTTAACGGACGAGCCCTCCGCCGCGGCCTTGAGGACGAGAGGGATCAGGTGCGTCTCAGGATGGTGGTCCTCCCCGAACCTGCCGCTCGCACCCGCTACGTTGAAGTAGCGGAGGCTCGTCGCTGCCAGCCCACGAGCCCCGCAAACGGCGCCGATGAGCCGGTCCGCGGCTAGCTTGGAGCTGCCGTAAGGGTTGGTAGGCAGGGTCGGGGCCGATTCATGTATCGGCACCTCCTCCGGCTCCCCATAGACGGCGGCCGTCGACGAAAAGACGAGCCGTCCTGTACCTACTTCGCTCATCGCCTCCAGGAGGTTAAGCGTCCCGCAGACGTTGTTGCGGTAGTAGATCTCCGGCTGCTCTACGGACTCGCCGACGAGTGAGAGCGCCGCGAAGTGGAGCACGCCGTCGAAGCCCTCGGAGAGCGTCTCGTTGGCGAACCCTGCGTCCATGAGGTTTCCCTGGAGAAGGCGCGTCCCTTCGGGGACAGCCTCACTGTGTCCCTTGGAGAGGTCGTCGAGCACGACCGTCTCGTGGCCCGCATCGACGAGCTGGGAGGCGACGACGCTACCGATGTAGCCAGCCCCGCCTGTCACCAGGACCTTCACGAGCCCTCTATCTTCGCGCGCAGGGTCTCGGCGGTCATTTCCGGCAGAACGTCCATGATGAACGCGCCCGCCCCGGTCTCGCTACCGGCGAGGTACTTCAGCTTGTCCGCGGTACGGTTCGGCGGGTAGAACTCGATGTGGAAGTGGGCGATGCCCTCGTAGGTCCCGCCGTCCGTCGGGGCCTGGTGCATGACCATCATGTAGGGGAGTGAGAAGCCGAAAAGGGAATCGTACCCAACGAGCAGCCGCTTGAGAACGGACGCCAGGTCCCTGACCTCCGCGCCTTCGAGGTCTGCTATTGAGGATGCGCAGCGCCGGGAGTAGACGTGCGCCTCGTAGGGAAAGTGGGCATAGAAAGGGATGAAAGCCGTAAAGTGCTCGCCCTTGGTCAATACCCTGCGGGCGTCCTCGTGCTCCTGGGAGAGTAGGTCGCAGTGCAGGCAATGACCCTCGTTTTGCGTCCTGAACTCGCGGGCCGCCTCCAGCTCCTTCGCGGGACGCGGTGGAATGAATGGGTAGCCGTAGATCTGGCCGTGCGGATGGTGCAAGGTCACCCCTATGGCCTCGCCCTTGTTCTCGAAGATGAAGACGTAGTCGACCTCGTCGCTGGCGCCGAGCTCCCTGTAGCGGTCGGCCCAGACCTCGATGAGGTTCCTGATGCGGCTTTCGCCCATGGTCGCAAGCGTCGCGTCGTGGTCGTCCGAGTAGAGCACGACCTCGCAAATGCCACGACCTGGGGCCGTTGGCGTCAGGTCGCTGCCGCTCTCATCGGGTTCAGTAGCGTTCGGTGCGAAAGAGGGGAACCTGTTCTCGAAGACGACTATGTCGTAGTGCTCCCTGGGCACCTCAGTCGGGAAGCCGCCGGGCTTCGTCGGGCACAGCGGGCAGTACTCCGCCGGTGGCAAGAACGTGCGGTCCTGCCTGTGGGTGGCGTAGGCTACCCATTCGCGCAGCGTAGGGTCCCAGCGGAGCTGGTTCAATCCTCTTCGTCCTCTTCAGTGTCCTCAACCTCAGGGTCGTCGAACGTGTAGAAGATTATGTAGCGTCCATCTTCCATGCTCGCCTGCTCTTTCTTCAATGTCGTAATCCTCCATTGATTCTCTAGGCAGCAGCTCGATCCTCACCATAGTACGCCGGCTCCCTGGTTACACAAGACCTCGAAACTATCCCTTGAGACCACTGCGGGAGACACCCTCGATAATGTACCTCTGCGCGAACACGTAGTCACGTCTTGACTTGGGTCTTCGGCCCGTACTACCACGACGTTATCCCCGGCTTCACCCGCGAGAGCGTGCGTCACGTCGGCGGAGAATGGCGTGTGTCCGCCCTCGTGGGAGGCTACCTGCGTACCGTTCACCCAGACCGTCGCGCGGTAGTCAACAGCGCCGAAGTGGAGCAGGAGACGCTCGTCGCCCGCCGACGCGTACTCGAAGGCGCGGGCGTACCAGACGACATCGTGGAAGGCCGTCTCCCCGATGCCGGAGAGCTTCGATTGGTAGCAGTAGGGGACGATTATCTTCCGGTCGAACGGCGGGTTACCGGAGCGCAGGTCCTCGGGGGTGACACTTTGCCAGCCGTTGGCGAGGCCGACATCGGAATCGTCGAATGCGAAGCTCCACTCGCCATTCAGATTCGTCCAGTCCCGGCGGCGCAGTTGCGGGCGTGGGTACTCGGGTCGCGGCGTCGGGATCAAGGTACGGTCCCCTTTCTGCTAGAGGCAAGGGCAATTCGTTCGACTGGTCCCGGCCGGAGATCCAGCCTCTTCCTCAAAGGGACTCGTAGCGTTGCGGTTCCGGCCAGGCCAACTCGAACCCCAGGACGTCAACAAGCAAGCGCTGGAAGTCCTCCAGGCTTTCCGCTCGATCGTATACCTGCCTCGGGAGGAGGTCTTTATTCAGGCAGTAGGCGGCGAGCGCTCCTGAGGCCTCACCGACGTTCCACTCGACGGGATGCAGCCTGTAGCAACCGTTGGTGATGTGGGAGGTCCCCAGGTTCTTGCAGGCAGGCAGCAGGTTCCTGACTCGAACCGGGATCAGGGCGCCGAGCGGGATCTGGAACGGCCGGCTGCTCACATCCACGTAACTGCGGCCTGCGGCGCTGGGATGCAAGTCTATGCGGTAGGCGCCGATGCCCACGCTGTCGTGGAAGTACTGCGCTCCCCTCGACCCGCCTCGCGCCTCGACGCTCACGTGCTGCTCCAGCACCGTGAACTCGGCCCTGATGCGGCGGCTCTCGCGCACGTAAACATGCCTGGCGAGGCCATCCCTGGTACCGACGACGTCGGAACGAAGACGCAGGCCCCTGTACCCTGCGCCACCGTCGAGCCTGGGCGCCTCGGTCTGCATCCAGTACAGCATCGAGAGGCTGAGCTGCTGCGAGCGTTGCAGATGTTCGTGCCTCTCGGCTGCTCCGACGCCTACGAGCGGGCCTAGCCAGTAGTCTATCTGCGGCCAGTTGACCAGGGTAATGTCGCTTTCGAGCAGGCCCTCGGAGAAATTCTCGCGGGCGAGTATGCGCCTGTAGTGCCAGAGGTCGGAGCCGTCACGCCCGGCGAAGAAGGGTTCCTCGTGGAAGATCGCGCGGTGGCGGGGCTGCAAAGTGTCGGGGTAGACGTCAGTCCAGGAGAGTTGCGGGCCGGGCCAGAAACTCGCCCGGTAGCCGCGCCAGAAGTCGTAATCTTGGGGCTTGTCTATCGTGTGGTCCTCGCCTGGCATATAGTCGAGGGGAAAGCACCAGCTCACCGCCTGCTGATCCAAAGGGTTCGCATCTCCCGGCACCGCGTGGGGCTCTCCGGTCTCATCCTGGCTCTCAGCACCGACCACGTGCTCTACACTGGCCAGCTCCAGCAGGTCTCCGAGCTCGGTCGCGTCGAGCACGTAGCCAGCGTGGACGGTGAGCAGGTCGCCAGTCTCCTCATCGAGAAGGGTAACGGTCCTGACGAGATCCTGTTCGCTCTCTGTTGCGACGGGCCGATGGCGAAGCATCACGCGCAACCGGCTTCCGGAGCGGTAGGGGGTGAGCATCCCCTCGAGGACGGCGAGGGCTGCACGGGGCTCGTGGCAGAGACGACTCACCAGCCCGTCTCCGGGATTGAGGTGTTCCCGGTCGCGGGCTCCGGCCATGAGAGGATAGTTGCGCCGATAGAAATCCCTGATTCCATTCCTCAACCGGCGGTAGCTCGCCGTGCAGCCCATCTCCTCGATCCAGAGATGCTCGTCCGGCGGGACCGCCTGGGCGGTGAGCTGGCCGCCGATCCAATCCGTCTCCTCGGTGAGCACGACCCTCCGGCCCAGACGCAACGCTGCCAGGGCACCAGCCACACCCCCCAGTCCCCCACCGACGATCAGAACGTCTGTTTCGGTCTCCAAAGGCGTCTAGACCTCTCCGCGAGCGTCCCGTTGGAAGAGCAGCCAGGCTACCACCTGTGATGGACCTCCTCGCGGACGTGGCGGTCATAGATCTCCCGAGCTCGTTGCATGGTCTCTTCGGAGAGCGGAGGCATCTCTGCTGCGGCAACGTTATCCTCGACCTGGGAGGTCTTCTTGCCGCCCGGGATGGCACAGGAGACGGCGGGATGCATGAGGATCCAACGCAGGGCGAACTGCGCGAGGGTGTTTCCCTCGGGTACGAGTTGCTTCAGCTCTTCGGCGGCCAGGAGGCCTGTCTCGAAATCCACGCCTGAGAACGTTTCCCCCCTGTCAAAGGCCTGTCCCTCTCGGTTGAAGTTGCGGTGGTCGTCTTCGGTGAACGCGCGGTCCGAACGCATCTTGCCCGAGAGTAGGCCGCTGGCGAGGGGTACGCGGGCCAGGATGCCGACGTTACGTTCTTCGGCGAGCGGGAAGAACTCCTCTGCCGGCTTCTGACGGAAGACGTTGAAGATGATCTGGACGGTGGCGACGCCCGGATAATCCAGTGCCATCCGCGCCTCCTCGACCTTCTCCACGCTCACGCCGTAGTTGCGGACTTTTCCTGATTCCTGTAGCCGGTCCAGCGCCTCGAAGGTGGAGTCTTGACGGTAGACTTCCGTGGGCGGGCAGTGGAGCTGCAGCAGGTCAAGGGCTTCGACCCCAAGGTTTTGCAGACTACGCTCCACAAAGGCAGAGAGGTTATCGTAGACGTATCCTTCCGGAGTGTGGGGATCCAGGCGCCTTCCGGCTTTGGTCGCGACCAGGATCTCATCGTTTGGCCGGTCCTTCAATAGCCTGCCAATGAGTTTTTCGCTGCGTCCGTCGCCGTAGACGTCCGCCGTATCGAGGAAATTCACCCCGAGGTCGACAGCCCGGTCCAGAGCAGCGTAGGCGTCATCCTCGCTGACGGTACCCCAGTCGCCCCCGAATGCCCAGGTGCCGAGGCTGATCTCCGAGACGTGCATCCCTGTCTGCCCGAGGTCTCTATATTCCAAAGTCCCGTCCTTTCCGGAATCTTCTCTACTCCAGCCCGTTGCGCCGGATAACGTCAGAGTACCAGCGGGCGCTCGACTTGGGGACGCGCCGCTGCGTTCCGTACTCCACGAACACTATCCCGAACCGCTTGGAGTACCCCTCGGCCCACTCGAAGTTATCCAGGAAAGACCAGACCATGTAACCGCGCAGATCGACGCCCTGCTCCATTGCCTCGTGGGCAGCCCTGAAGTGGGCGTCCAGGTAGGAGACACGCTCCTCGTCATTCACGTCGCCCTCGGGGTCAATGTAGTCGTGGACGGCCCGCCCATTCTCCGTGACGTAGATGGGCAGGTCTGCATAGTCTTCCTTGATCCGGACCAGTATCTCCGTCAGGCCTTCCGGCTCCACAGGCCAGCCCATAGCGGTCTTCTCCGCGTCGTGCGGCACGATGGGGCGTGCTCCGAGGTCGGCGAAGGGTCTGCTCTGCTCTTGTTCTTCAGGCGCGTCGCGAACGGTGTTGCAAAAGTAGTAGTTGATACCAAGGAAATCGATGGGAACGGAGATCCTGTCGAGGTCCCCATCCCGGACGAATGAGAGATCCACACCGCGTCCCGTGTAGAATGAGAACACGTCATCCGGATAATCTCCGCGGAATAGGGGATCCAGGTAGAGCCGGTTTGCCTGTCCATCCACCCTGCGGGCGGCCTTTCTATCTGCTTCGCGGTCTCGTGAGGGGTGGGCGGGATGCAGGTTCAACGTGACACCTAGCTGATTTTCATCTCCGGCGGAGCGCATCCTCTCCATTGCGAGGCCGTGGCCGAGCAGGAGGTGGTGTGTGGCGGCGAGCGCCCTGGCGCTGTCTTTGTTGCCAGGGGCGTGGACGCCGAGACCGTAACCCATCCAGGCCGATACCCAGGGCTCGTTCAAAGTGATCCAGAACCCAACATTATCCGAGAGGGCCTCGTAGACGATGCCAGCGTACTCTGCGAAGCGTTCGCCCGTGTCCCTGTTGGTCCAGCCGCCCAGGTCCTCCAGCGCCTGCGGCAGGTCCCAGTGGTAGAGCGTGAGCATCGGCTCTATGGAACGTTGCCTCAAGCCGTCGACGAGCCTGCGGTAGAAGTCGAGGCCGTTCTGGTTGGCAGGACCGCTCCCCACCGGTTGGATGCGGGGCCAGGCCACGGAGAAGCGGTAGGCCTGTATACCGAGATCGGACATCAGGTCGAGGTCTTCTTCCAGGCGGTAGTACTGGTCGCACGCGGTGTCGCCCGTGTCGCCGTGGACGACCTTGCCAGGGGTATGGCTGAACGTGTCCCAGATAGACGCGCCGCGGCCGTCTTCGTTTACCGCGCCCTCGACCTGGTAGGCCGCTGTAGCCGTGCCCCACAAGTAGTTCTCCGGGAAGCGCATGGTTCATTCCTCTCCACTCCGTATTACACAGGCGACCGTGTTACGGCGACGAGCTTAGCCCGTTTCCGGCGCCCGTGCACGAGGAGACGGCTCGTCACCCGACGTCAGGCATATCCTCTCTTTCAAGACTGCGACTTCGAGAGGATCAAGGACCAGGTTCGAACTTTGCTCCTTTCCCGTTATGAGATCCCGGCCGGGGTTCGGTAGCCTGACCTCTACGGCCTCTTGAGTATGGTTGAGCAAGAAGAGGAAGGATGCGGCTTCGGTCTTGCGGCGCACTGCGTCGAAACCGGGTGGGACTTCGTCGAAGTCGTACTCGCGGGGCCAGAGTTCCAGCTTCGCCCAGGAGAAGATCCCTAACGATACAAGGTTCACGCCAGCCTCGCGCATCAGGCATACGTCCTCATCCCAGACCTCCTCAGGCCATTGTTCCGGGTTGTAGTCGCCGTAGATCGTGTGCGGGACCTTCCGGATGATCATGGCCTTACCTCCTGTGCTTGCGTCGCAACCTGGGGCTCTTTGGCCCCCGATGGCTTCAGGCTACCGAAGATCACGCCCCGCCAGTAACGTTACAGGATCAAACACCGCGACGTACCGCACCGGAGGTCCTGACGCCCTCGGGCATGGCTTCACCGTGGCCTTCTATGAGCTCGTCAACCATCTCGGCTATCTCGTCGAGTGAGAGGACACTCGGAGCGTGGCGGTCGAGCATGGCAGCGTGATAGACGTGGTCCCGACTTCCCTCCAGAGCCGCCCTTACCGTGAGATTCTGGACAGCGGTGTGCGGGGCGCAGGTGGCGGCGCACTGCGGCGGAAGGTTTCCCACGTGGCAGGGACGTAGGCCCGTATCGTCGACCAGGATAGGCACCTCGACACAACAGCCTGCGGGGAGGTTGGTAATCAGCCCTGTGTTTTCGACATTGCCGTATATTGCACGCGCCTCGCCGGTAACGAGCGAGTGCATGATGAGCGAACCGTACTCGACGCTGCGTCCGAGCGGGAAATCCTCTCCGGCGAGCAGCTTACGACGGGTCTCGGCGTACTGGACGAGGTTCTCCTCGCTGCGACGGACGTACTCATCTACGGGCACGTCGTAGCGTTCGATGAGGTCATCGTCTTTGAGAAAGTAGGGTACGTACTCGGCGTTGTGCTCGCTCGACTCGGTGACAAAGTACCCGAAGCGGCGCATCAACTCGAAGCGCACCTTGTCTTTGGCGTATACATCAGGGTCCTTCATCGCCGCGAATAGCAGCGGGTAGGCGTCCTCGCCCTCCACTTCGAGGCGCGTCATCCAGGCGATGTGGTTGATGCCGGCGCACTCGTAGAGAAGCTCCTCATGATCCACCCCGATATATGAGGCTATCTCGCGCGCGGTGTAAGGGACGCTGTGGCAGAGTCCGACGCACTTTGTCTCGGGGCTTGCGGTGTACAGCGACTCCATCAGGATGCCCATGGGATTCGTGTAGTTCAGGAGCAGCGCTCTCGGACATAGCTCTCGCATCTCGCCAGCAAGGTCGAGCACGAAGGGGATGGTGCGCAGGCCGCGGAAGATGCCGCCGATGCCCATCGAGTCGGCGATAGTCTGCTTGAGGCCGTACTTCTTGGGGATCTCGAAGTCGAGGTGGGTGGCCTCGTGCATCCCGATCTGGACCATGTTCACGACGAAGTCGGCCCCTTCGAGCGCACTTCGCCGATCGAGATGTTCCTCCACTTTCGCACTCGCGCCGAGTTGTTCCGAGGTCCAGCGGGCCATCATACCAGCGGTCTCCAGGCGCTCTGAGTCAATGTCGTGCAGGGCGATGGTGGTTCCGTGCAGTTCGGGAAAGCTCAGGGTGTCTGTCAGTAGGTTCTTGGTAAAGACGACGCTCCCCGCGCCGATAAAGGCTACCTTCAAGGCTGGGTCCTTTCTCTGAAGGAGCAACTTGCGATCCCTTCCATACAGATTACTTCACCACGGCCACCCCGGTAGGAGGGAAGTTGATCTTGTGCGACCCGGTCTGGAACCCTATAGGCCGCTTCTAGTTGGAGGCGCGGAGCGCCTGCCGCATTGGATTCCCGCTTGCGCGGGAATGATGCTCTCTAGCTGGGAGGATTGCGTGCGCCCAATTTGTCCACTGCGGAATCCGTATCAGCTCTCGGGGACGGCGACGGTCTTTTCTCCACCCTCCCACCTGATCATGAGTTTCAGGGGTACCGTGGAGCGCACCTGGATTTCTGGCTCTACTGAGGCGGAGTTGCGGTTGGCGCAAGAGAGATCCAGGACTCCATCCCTGCCGAACGGATAGCCGTGGACGCCGTGGTTTTCCAGGAGCCGTACGTCCCACAGGAGCCGCCCTGAGGACGCGTCGGCGCGCAACCCGAACACGTACTCGAAGAGTCCTGCCACGGGTGCGAGGCCACTCCAGCCTACGAAGTCGTCTTTGGCACGGTTGCCAGGCGCCGTCCGCTCTGGGGCGTAGTTCTCCCAGAGTGTTCCGGTCTGTTCGAAGACGGCTACCACGTGGTCGAGGTCCTCGCGGGAGATCTCGTGCGCCAGGTCGTTGTAACCGGCCCTGTCGAGTCCGCGCAAGACCATGTAGTTCGTGGGCGGCCATACGCCTCCCAGCCAGTAGCCGCCGCCCGGGTCGTATTCCTGGTGGTCGGCGAAGAGCGAGGGCACGCGATGGGGTCGCCCGAACCTTTTCGGATCTTCGAGATGTCCGACGAACCAGGAGATCCTCTCCTGCGGCACCACACCTGCCAGCAGGGCCCAGAAGGCGCCTACGGTCTGGACGTGCGAAAGAGTTCCGTCCGCAAGCTCATCGTAATAGAAGGCAGTCACTTCGTTCCACAGACGCTCGTTGACCGTCAGCGAGAGCCGGTCACGCTCCTCGCGTAGGTCCGTGACCTCCTCGGAGCGGCCGAGGTAATCTGCCATCCTCGAGAGCAGGTCTGCGGAGAGAATCTGTTGGAGACAGGCGTCGATCCAGACGGCGTGCCCATGGTAGGTCAGGCGTTCGGGCCACCCGAACTTCCCCGCCGGTCTCTGCGGGAAGCGTGGCTGGTTATCCATTCCGGAGCCGAGGCCGGACGTCCAGTAGGTGCCATCGCGCCAGGTGCGGTGGCGCCGCAGCCACCTGTGGTAGGAGACGAGAACCGGGAAGACCCGCCCGAGGCGGTCACTGTCGGCCGTATGGCCGTAGTGCTCCCACTCCGTCCACGGCATAACGTTGGGTCCCGTACTCGCCGCGTCGAAGCGCTCGAAGCGGTCTTTACCGTCGAAGGTGCCGATCTCCCGGCAGATAAACCCGTCGGGATGCTGCTTGGCGTAGAGGTTATCCAAGGTGCGGTGGAAGGCGAAGGCACGGCGGCCGTAAAGGGCGAACAGCGAGATGAATGCCGAGTCCCACATGAAAAGGCAGTCGTTGAAAGCCGTGTCGATAAAGCTGGCCACGAAGCCGCTCTCCGGCTCGGGACGGCGCAGGTTGGCGAACGCCAGCTCCCACGCCCCACGGTAGCAATCTATGGCACCCTCGTGGCCCTCCCAGAAGGGTTGGGGCAGGGAGTCCCACGCATCCTCGAACGTGGGTGGAGGAACGTCTTCCTGGGGCATCCGAACGAAGACGTTCTCCTCGACCAGCGGCTCTCTGAGATGGGTGTCAATGAAGCCGTCGTTCGTTCGCAACTTGCCAACCTCCTCTATCGCCTGGTCCAGCATCGCGCATACGCCGTCTACGCACAAGCCCAGGGTAGGGCCCCAGCTTCAACACGTTCCCGCATGCGCACTCTACCCTCGCACCATCTTCCTTAAGAGTGTCCTGCGGCCATTCGCCTTCCTGGCCTCAGGACCGACGAGCGCGGTGGAGTGGATTTATTGTCCTTGATAGTGCGCAGCACCGGCGTCCTGAGAGATAATAGTGCGCAGTTGATCAGGATATGGCGGGCTTGGGGCGATGAACGTACTGGACACGAGAGCCTACAGGTGGCTGGAGACGGCCACGGACTTCTTCCTGCTCAACCTGATGTGGCTTGTGGCCTGCCTGCCTGTTGTGACGATCTTTCCCTCTACCGCCGCCATGTTCGGCGTGGTGCGGGACTGGGTGCGCGGGAAGGAAGGCAGCCTGACGCGTACGTTCGTCACCCGCTTCCGGGAGAATTTATGGCAGAGCCTCCTGGTTGGAGCGATCTGGACGGTGTTCGGGGTAGCGCTCTTCCTCGATTTTCTGGTGGCAAGCCAGCTCTCCTACCGGGCCGAGATCGTGCTGAAGTCGCTCCTCGTGCTCGTATCCACCCTGTACGCTTTCGGTTCCGTCTATCTGTTCCCCGTGATGGTCCACTACGAGACTGACTGGAAGACGGTGATAAAGAACTCTGTGCTGATATCTATAGTAAGGCTGCCAACTACGCTGGTGTGCCTGGTGTTCCTGGTAGCTATGGTTGGGCTCACCGTGGTAGTACCTTTCCTGGTGGTAATCACGGGCAGCATTACAGCCTATGTCGTCTACAAGCTGTGCGACAGGGTGTTCAGGAAGATAGACGCCTCCTACGGG
Source organism: Rubrobacter sp. (assembly GCA_035697505.1). Classification (GTDB taxonomy): domain Bacteria; phylum Actinomycetota; class Rubrobacteria; order Rubrobacterales; family Rubrobacteraceae; genus Rubrobacter_D. Next base: position 5,062 of record DASSCV010000413.1, on the reverse strand, counting down.
GACGTGTAGGCTCTACCTGCTGGCCAGCTCTCGCATGGATTGCAGGCTGATCCTTACGTCTTCGAGCGCGTCCCTCGGGTTGTCCTGCTCGGCAACGTACCACTGTACACCGGCTGCATCGGCCGCTCTTAGTAGCCCGTTCCACGGCATGGTTCCTTCTCCTACCGGGAGGTCGGAGCGTTGCTCGTCGGCGGCCATGTCCTTCAGGTGGACGAGCGGTACGCGATCTCCGAGGTCTGAGAGCAGCGGCCCCGGGTCCGCACCACCGTAGCGGACCCAGTAGAGATCCAACTCGAAAGAGACAAGCTCAGGATCCGTCTCCCTGACAAGGATATCCCACATCGTGGTCCCGCCCAGGGGCGCGAACTCGAAGTCGTGGTTGTGGTAGGAGAAAGTCACGCCCTCCTGGCGGCACAGATCACCCCACCGGTTGAGGCTACCGGCCAGACTGGCTACCGCAGTCTCATCCCCGTGTTGCTCCGGCGGGGCCATCGGGAGGATGGCGTGGGCACAGTCGATGGTGTGCATGTCTGTGATGACCGATCCGGGGTCCGTCTCCCAGGAGTCGAAGGGGACATGCGCGCCAGAGGCGCGGAGGCCCAGGTCGTCGAGGATGTTACGAAGGGCTTCGGCGGAGAGACCGCCGAAACCTGCGAACTCGACGGCTGGGTAGCCGATCTCCGAGACCCGGCGCAGCGTACCTGACATGTCGCGAGCGGTCTCTTCGCGGACGGTATAGAGCTGGAGTGAGATCTGGTCCTGCCTCATGGTCTACCCCCGAAGATCCCCTCTGGGGATCTTGCCGGAAGTGGTTCCGGTCGCTCGAAGGAGCTGCCTACGGTGACGTGCTCGCCCCGCTCGGATGAGTCGAGGAACGCGTGGATCACCTCCAGGACGTGTATGCCGAGCTCGCCGCTGGCTCTGTGCTTTCTGCCCGAGCGCAGGGCCTGGGCCATATCAGCGAGGCCTATCCCCCTGGTGTTCCCGGTGTAAGCATGGGTCAATGGCACATCCTTCCAGGCGCCTGCGTCCGACCGCCAGAGTCGTACGGGACCGTCGGCGAAGTTGGGGTCAGGGAGGCTCAGGGTGCCTTCGGTACCGTAGAGGTCGATCCTGGCCTGAGACTCCGCCCAGACGTCGAACGTGGTAACCAGGGTCCCCACGGCGCCGCTCTCGAAGTCCATCACGCCGGCAATGTGGGTCGGGGTGTTCACCGTGATGGTAGTCCCCGCGAGTGGTTCGCTGGTGATCGTACGTTCGGGGAACGTGATGCGCGCCGACCCGGCGACCCGCCGCACGGGCCCCATCAGGGTCGCGAGCGCGGTGAGGTAGTAGGGCCCCATGTCGAACATCGGGCCAGCGCCGGGCTGGAAGTAGAAGTCAGGGTTGGGGTGCCAGTCCTCGGGACCGTGGCTCAGCATGAGCGCCGATACGGCAACGGGCTCTCCGATGATACCCTCGTCCATAATCTTGCGGCACGTCTGGAGGCCGCCACCGAGGAAGGTGTCAGGGGCGCAGCCGATCCTGAGGTCTCTCTCGGCGGCCACTTCCAGCATCCTGCGCCCGTCCTCCAGGTTCACGGCGAGAGGCTTCTCGGTGTATACGTGCTTGCCGGCCTCGATGGCCGCCAGCGAGACCTCGGCGTGAACCACAGGTACGGTCAGGTTGAGGACGATCTCGACCTCTTCGTCGGCCAGCAACTCCTCCGGGCTGCAAGCCTTGGGCACGCCGTAAGCTTGCGCCTGGGCTTCAGCCCGCTCGAGCACGAGGTCCGAACAGGCGACGATCTCCACGTCGTCGAATATAGCCGCGTTCTCCAGATAGATGCCACTGATCTTGCCGCACCCGATCACTCCGACCTTGACCGCCGCGTCTTCGCTAATGGTCGCTCCTTTCAGTCGCTCAGCATTTCAGCTAGTCAGCACGCCGCCTGGCGAAGCCGGGCGACTTGTCAGCACGGCGGCGCAGCCGCCTTGTCAGCAAGTCAGCAAGAACTTGCGCCGCGGAAGCTGACTAGCTGAAATACTGACAAGCGGAGGCCTGAAAGGCCGAGGCGTGCTAACTAGCCTTTCTCATCTGCTCGCCCAGAGCATGCCGCGTTTGACTATCTCTCTGGCCTCAGGCACGTCGAAGTCTTTCGCAACGTGGCCCAGGGAACAGTAGAATACGCGTCCTTCGCCCCACTGTCTCTTCCAGACGACGGGTACTATGTTGCCCTCGATCCAGGGTACGTGCTCTCCCGAGAAGGTGGTGGTCGCGAGGACGTCGTTGGAAGGGTCGACGTGCATGTAGTATTGCTCAGAGTGCATGCTGAAATCTTCCAGGCCCGACGTTATGGGGTCTTCGTGGTCTATGATTGCGACCTGGTAGTCGATGATCTTGCCTGGGTGGGCCACCCACTGGCCTCCCACCATGAACTGGTAGTTGATGCTGTGGCGGAACGAGTCGGCCATGCCGCCGTGCCAACCGGCGAGCCCGACCCCGCTCTCTACGGCCCCGCGCAGACCCTCCTCCTGCTGGTCTGTGATCTCCCCCATCGTCCAGACCTGGATCACGAGGTCGAGGGATCTCATCTTCTCCCTGTCGAGGTAGGTGTCGAGGGTGGTCGAGATCTCGACTTCGTATCCTCTCTCGTCCAGGATAGGCGCGAAGACGGCGGCACACTTCTCGGGTTCGTGGCCCTCCCAGCCGCCGCAGACGAAGAGCGCGGACTTCATACGGCTTCCTCTGTGGTGATCTCCTGCATGGAGACCTCGCGGTTTTGGAGGGCCGAGGCGTAGCAAGCGTCTATAATGCGGGCACGGTTCAGGCCGTCCTCTCCGTACTGGCCCTCCCAGGCGTTGCCCCTGATGGTCTCGACGAAGCGTCTGACAACGGCGTAGTGTCCTTCGCGGGGTTCGATCTCGGGCATGACCACGGCAGGCACGCCGGCCACGTCGGTGTAGATACGGACGGTATCGCTGGTACCGTAGTTTTTCACCTTCATTTCAGCGCCTCCGTCGGTGCCGTAAAGGGTGACGCCGAAGTCGTCGCTCGCCTCGCGGTAGGCTGCCCAGCCGGCCTCCAGGTTCAGCGTCGCCCCGTCGGAGAGGCGGATGAAGGCGGTCGCCAGGTCCTCGACCTCGTATGGTTTGTCGCCCTGCATGAGCCCGAAGTCGCCCCTGCCGCCGCGCCCGCGCGGGCCGAGCTCGGCGTAGGTTGCGCAACTAACGCTCTCTACCTCGGGCTCGCCCATAAGGAAGATAGCCATGTCCACCATGTGCACGCCAAGGTCTATGAGCGGGCCGCCGCCGGCAAGCTCCTTGCTGGTGAACCAGCCGCCCATGCCAGGGATGCCGTTGCGGCGCATCCAGGTAGCCTTGGCGTGGTAGATCCTGCCCAGGTTCCCCTCATCGACGTGCCGCTTGAGCGCCTGGACGTCTCCCCGCTCGCGCTGGGTAAAGGCGATGTGCACCGCGCGGTCCGCCTCCCTGGCCGCGCTCACTATCCGCTCCGCCTCGACGCCGTTGCGCGCCAGCGGCTTCTCGCAGAGCACGTGCCTGCCGCCTTCGAGGGCGGCTATGGCGATGGGGGCGTGCAGGTGGTTCGGCGCCCCTATGCTCACAATGTCGAGGTCGTCGCGGGCGAGGAGTTCCTCCCAGCTCGTGTACAGGTCCTGAACGCCGTAGCGTCCGCCGAGCTCGCCCAGCAGGTCCTCTTCGAGCCCGGCGAGCGCCACGGGCTCCACGCCAGGCACCCTCACGAAGTTCTTCAGGTGCTGCTCGCCCGCGTAACCCAGGCCGACGACCCCTGCACGCAGGGGCTCTGTAGAAGATCTTTCAGCTTGCAAACGGTTCTCCTATTGTGGATCTAGATCTCGTTCGGCTCTAGTCTATCGGTTCTGTGTGCCCGTATACAGGCGTGGCCCCTGGTGTCGGCGCGGCCCAGCGGACGGCGTTCTTGATGACGCGCTGGACGTCCTGGTTGTGGTAGGAGGGGTTCTCCTCGTGGCCTGGGCGGAAGTAGAAGATCCTACCCCGGCCCCTCCTGTAACAAAGTCCGCTCCTGAAGACCTCCCCACCCCCGAACCAGCTGACGAAGACGAGCTCGTCTGCCTGCGGCACGTCGAAGGGCTCGCCGTACATTTCCTCTTCCAGCTCTATGTACTCCCCGAGTCCCTCGGCTATAGGATGTCCTGGCGCGACGACCCACAGCCTCTCCGTGTCGTCGTGACGCCACTTGAGGTCGCAGGTCGTACCCATTAGCGTCTTGAAGATTTTCGAGAAGTGTCCTGAGTGGAGCACGATCAGGCCCATCCCGCCGAGCACCCGCTCGTGTACTTTCTCCACTATTTCATCAGAGACCTCGTGGTGGGCCATGTGACCCCACCAGAGGAGTACGTCCGTTTCATCCAGTATCTCATCGGGGAGCCCGTGCTGGGGCTCATCGAGGGTCGCCGTAACGACCTCGAAGCCACCGTCGGTCAGCATGGCGGCGAGGACGGCATGCACACCTTCGGGGTAGATCTTCGCGACCTGCTCGTCGCTCTTTTCGTGCCTGTACTCGTTCCAGATGGTTACGCGCGGCTCTTCAGCCAAGTCTAGATCCCTTCCATCTCCGGACTTCTCCATTCGCCGCTCGCAGCGCTGCGCTCGACGGCGTCCAGCACGGCCTGGCACCTGTAGCCGTCCTCGAAGGTCGGGGCCGGGCTCTTCCCCACCTTTATACCGTCCATCAGGTCCTTGATGGTGTGGACGAAAGTGTGCTCGTAGCCGAGGATATGGCCCGGTGGCCACCAGGCCCCCGTGTACGGGTGGTCAGGCTCCGTCACGTTCACGGTCCTGAAGCCCTGGACGTCAGGTTCGTCTTCCGTAAAGAACACTTCGAGCTCGTTCATGCGCTCCAGGTCGAAGGCGACGCTTCCTTTGGAGCCGTTGACCTCGAAGGAGTTCTGGTTTCTGCGGCCGGCTGCGAAGCGCGTGGCCTCGAAGGTCCCTATGGCGCCGTTCTCGAAGCGGGCCAGGAAAGCTGCGGCGTCGTCTACGGTTACCTCTCCCATCTGTGTGCCGCCGCTCGCCGAGAG
>DASSCV010000412.1:0-3790 GCA_035697505.1 Rubrobacter sp. | reverse complement strand
GGCAGCCATCACGCAGGCCACGGCCGGCGCAAACAAGCTGTGGGCGGGTACCGCCACGATCCACCCTAACGCCAAAACCGGTCCCCATCACCATGGGAAACTGGAGAGCGTGATCTACGTGATTAGTGGCCGCGCGCGCATGCGGTGGGGAGAGCCTCTCGAATTCGTGGCCGAAGCTGGGCCGGGCGACTTCTTCTACGTGCCACCGTTAGTTCCCCATCAGGAGATTAATGCAAGCCACGACGAACCACTTGCCTGTGTCGTCGTGCGCAATGACCAGGAGCCGATCGTTGTCAATCTCGATATTCTGCCTGCCGAGTCGCCGGAGGAGGTGCACTGGGTAGACCATATCCATCCGCACCCCTAGGATCGTGGCGAATGGGCTCTGGAAGTTCTGGGATCGTGAAGGGTTATGCACCCGCGACCTGAAGCCCGAGGGCAGCTGAGGGGGAGATTTAGCGGAGTGACGACCTTAACGGCACTGGCGCCTTCCGCGTAGAGAAGGACTTGACGAGTTGAGCCACTCGAGTTGGAACTCGATCTCTCACTCATCCGCCTGCTCGTGCTCGATCCGTCGAGGGCCCGACGGAGGTCCTGTCCTTTGGTACAAGTCGAAAACTGTCCGAATGTCCGTTCTCGCTCCGAGCCCAGGCAGCTATCCTGTTCTTGCAAGCGACCGGCCGATCCTCATCCGGCCTTGCGGTGGCAAGACCCCGCTGCCCCAAGCGGCCCATAGAGGAGGACCACAGTGACCCAACAGAGAGTGAAGGCGTTCCCCGAAAGGATGCACACTATCACCCCTCACATCGTCGTCAGAGACGCGGCACGCGCAGCCGAGTGGTACACAGAGGCTCTAGGCGCCGAGGAGCGAAGCCGCATACTCTTGCCCGGCGGCAAGCTCATGAGCGTCGAGCTTTGGTTCGGCGACTCGGCGGTGATGGTGGCTGATGAGTTCCCCGAGATGGGCGTCCTCTCGCCGCAGAGCGTGGGTGGCACATCCACCGTTTTGAACCTTTATGTTGAGGATGTGGATACCCTCTGGGAACGTGCAGTAGCAGCGGGCGCCGAGGTGTTGCACCCGCTCGGGGATACGTTTTGGGGAGACCGCCACGGGCAGATCACTGACCCCTTCGGCCACCGGTGGGGGCTAGCACAGCACGTGCGCGACGTTCCGACTGAGGAGGTCGTCCGCGCCGCAGCAGAGGCGTTTGGCGTTTACACGCTCACGTGCAGCTCGGTTCATGGGATCGTCATGGGCCAAACCCCCTCGTAGAGCAGCCCGTCCCCTGAGAATGTCCTTTCCTCGAGCTCGGTGAATCGCGGAAGTAGCTGTGCGTGAACTTTTCCAATTGCGCGAAGCCACACCTTATCCTTACTCCGCATCGGGCGCAAAGGAACGGGCTAGGGGTCATCCACCGCCTCTGACACCACCGCAAGCGCACTACGGTGCAACACGGGGTAATCCGGAGGCCAGAGAAAGCCGCTTAGATATGCTGGATTTACAAGCCCGTGCAACCCTCTGCAACACATGAATTATTACTCGTAGGTGGAGCAGGAAAGCGGTTCGAGTCCGCTCGTCGGCTCTCTCTTTTCTCCATCTATAAGCCAAATACTGGGAAGTAGGTAAACTCCCAAATCGCCACCGAGGACATCCTGACTCCATTCTCACACCAACTATGAACGCCTCTCAAGACCTAATTGTCTTAATCGTAACGTACTCGTACATTGGACGTGGCACAATGCCCCAACATGGACGTCAGGCTTTTTGAAATGTGGATTACCGAGGAGGTCCTCGGTGACCTGCAGGCACCTCTCAGATGGTGTGGGGATTCACCTTATCTTCGAGTGCACTGGCGGAGGGATGAGTAAGGAGTTGTTCGAACAGATCACGCCCGCAAGGATCTATTTGGGGGTAACGGTCGTCGTGGGACTCCTCGTGGCCGTTGCTACGATAGCCTAGAAGTGTGGCCGAAAACCCAGGCTCCAAGTTTGGTTCCAGAGCCTGGGATCAAGAGACAGAGTTGCAAATGAGCGGCAAATCGCGATCAGTGTCGCAAGCAGGGCGCAGATATGTATAGAGACATTCGTCTTGGGGTGGTTACGATCTCGCATGAGGCCGGTCCTCATCCCCACAAGCGTGAGAGATTGGCGACGGTAGCGGCCATCAGGAGTTGGAAGAGAGTCTTGGTCCGAGCGAAGTAGCGGGCCTGACGCGCGCCGAGTTGCATCAGCCGCGCCAGCCTGTGCTCGGCGGCCTGCCGTAGTTTGCGATACGGCGCGAACGCCTCGCTTTGCTGGAAGGCCCTCGCCTCCTGGAGCAAGGCCTCCTGTGGATGGATCATCACCAGACGGCCTTTGCCGGGTCGCGCCCGCATGCACGAGGACCTGAGCGGGCATGCCTCGCAGACGGCGGCGTCGAAGCGGAACGCCCGCAAGGGGACACCCGGCGCACCGTAGCGATTGCCTGAGCTGATCGACACCACCTTCGTCGTCTTTTGTCCGGCGGGACATACGCAGCTCATGAACTCCAGATCGATGCGGAAGTCCTCTTTGGGAAACTGGGCTCCTCCGCGCCTTGTGGCCACTTTCGCCACGAGCTTCCGTCCGGCCTGGGCGAAGGTCTTCCGGGTCTCGCCTCCTCCGTAGGCGCAGTCGCCCACCACCTCCTCGGCTATGACCCCGGTGTTCGCTTCCGCCTGTTCGACCAGCTCCAGCGCCCGCTCCTTGATGGTCGGGGGCGTTGCCCGCCAACACGTCCGCCGCCGTGATCAACTGGCTCTCGGGATCGACCGCGAGATGCACCTTATGCCCGTCGAAACGCCGCCTCTCGCTCTTGCGACCGTGGCGCATCTGCGGGTCATGCACCGAAGCCACACGATCCGGACTCACTCCCTGTTTGAGACGAGTTCCACCCTCCCGGCGCTCTATGTCCTGAAGCAGCAGCCGCTCCAACAGAAGCGCCGCCTCATGCAGCCGTCCACGCTCGGGATCGTCCGCAGGGAGCGTCTCTACTATCGCCTCTCGGGCCGCCGTCAGCAAGCGATCCGCATCCGCAACCACGCTTTCCAGAAATACTCGCCGGGCCTCGGGGTCGTCCCAGTCAATGCCCGCCTCTCCTTTCACAGAGGAGCCGAAGTAGCGCCCCAGGCTGTGCTCGCGCGCCCACTCCTCCGGGTCGGAGCAGGTTCCGGCAGCCAATGTGCCTGAGAGCATGACGATCCCGTCGGCCAACAGGTTGTAGGTGTCCTTGACCGCGCCCCGGCCCAGTATGTAGCTTGTGTCCAAAACGACCTTGATCCCGCGGCTCCGGAAATAGCCTGTATAACGCGCGAAGTCCAGACTCTTGCGGAAAACTGTTTGCATACGCTCATGGAGGATCAATCGCGCCCGAAACAACTGCAGCGTGCTCTTGGCGAAGGGGCGCTCCTCCAAACCTACACCGAGCGCGACCTTCCAGAGCGCAGGTCGAAGTCCGCCCGCGCCTTGGCCTCTTCGTCGGAAACCCCTTCGTAGGTCTGCAAGAGCAGCGCCGTCCCCATCAGGCTCGGGGGTACGCTCGGACGCCCATTGCCCGGACAGTAAAGGTCGGCGAAGTCCTCGTCAGAGAACAACTCTTCGCGGTGCAAAGCGAGGAAGCCGTAGAAGGAGTCCCGTCCCACATGATCGAGGTGAGCGTGGTCGCCACCGTCCGGATCTGAGTGCTTCCCAAGCATCGCAAGCGCCTCCTCGTCGATTTCCGACCGGAGTGTACTCAAACGGCAAGTTCGGAGCTTTTCGGCCACGCTTCTAG
>DASSCV010000411.1:0-8957 GCA_035697505.1 Rubrobacter sp. | reverse complement strand
TCAGGTCAATCAACAGCACGGTCCCACTCCGATGAGCCTGGAAGCTCTGCACGAGAGTGGAGGCTGTTAGTCTTCCTCCAAGAGGCTCTGGCCCAGGTTGAGTATGGTCGGGGCCCACAGCCCTACGAAGATCGCCGACTCACGCCAGGATCACCGCCTCCAACCAGTTCCTGGGTCGACACCCAATACCGAAGGTGTTGCCCGGAGGGGCGACGCTGGCGCGCTTCGGCTCCTCGTTGGACATGGTGTACTCGCTCTCTTTGCGGAAGCACACCGGAGAAGTTATCTCTGTCGCCGGGAAGCGAAGTCGGCCTGTTTACGCAAGGCGTCGTGGGGCGTTCGCGGGTAAGCGCCCGTAGCGTACCGGTACATACCTTAGCAGGATTTGTTCTCTATGTTTCTTTCTCGTCCGTGGTCCCGCCTAATTCCTGGTCCCAACGAACTTACGACGTGTTTAACTCCGAGCAGAAGCTCGGTGGTCTGCAGCCGCTAAGCTTCTAGGTCGCCGGTTACGGGGATCGCTCGCTAACTTCCTGTCGCCCATGAGAGGTGGGTTGGCTTGTTCTAGCGTTGGGAGTGGCGCTGCCGGGCGAGTCGGCTAAGCGGCTTGACCGTCTAGGAGAAGAGGATCAACTAAGAGCCGAGCAAGGGCATGTGGCCGTCATGGGAGAGGGCGGTGAGACCTTCTACAAACACATCGACGATCTAAGCAGGCACTATATGAACGCCAGGACCGCCGCCGAGCAGGCAAGGGTAGAGTGGCTCAAGGACGTGGCGTAAAGAAGGGCGCGGCCTTCCTCCCGCGTAACCTTCGGCTCGGCCTTGGTCTTATGCCATCAGCGCTCCTGATAGCGGCGGACGTTGGTAGACTTCCTCGTATGGCAGAAGAGGGAACTCTCCGGACGGGTTCCCCCGCGAGGCATGGTAACGGAAAGGCCGGGGCCCCGTAGGACCCCGGCCCTCTACCACCTACGTGGCTATTGTTCGATAGCCCGCCTTGCTATACCTATGAGACGTTGGTCGCCTGCATGCCCTTCTGGCCTTGGGTAGCCTCGTAGGAGACCTTGTTGCCCTCCTCAAGACTGTTGAAGCCGTTACCTGCTATACCGCTGTGGTGAACGAAGAGATCATTACTGCCCTCGTCCGGGGCGATGAAGCCGTAGCCTTTATCGTCGTTGAACCACTTTACCGTTCCTTGGGCCATGTCTGGAGCCCACCTTTCTCTGTTGGGGCCCCACTGCAATAAAAAAGCCACCCTTCTTATGCGGGCGGCGCTTCCATCAAAACAAAACCCAAATTCTTGTGTCTCTTGAGCATACCACACTCGAGAGGCTCGGCTTGAGCTGAAGTCGCGTTAGGAGGTCGAGGAAAGACCCAACTGAAGTCCCTACTCAGTTACTCGTCCCGGTCATCGCCTTGGACATCCTCAACCAGTTCCCAAGGATCTACCCCCAATGCCGCGGCGAGTTTTCGCCGCGTCCTCGGCTGCGCACCACGCTTTCCCAACTCCAGCTCCGCTATGGTCGCCCTTGAAACCCCCGAGCGCTCGGAGAGCTCCATCTGCGAGAACGATGCCCTCTCTCTCAGTTCCCTCAGGCGTCTCGTCCTAAGCACTCTCATACTCCCGCGTCAGGCGTCTTGTACGATTATAAGACTGAAATAATACAAATTCAAGGCAAGTCTGATACAATGAAAGCGTCCTGAAACGCATCCTACCTACGCGGGAGGAGCAGGAGGTGAGAACATGAACATGACATACGGGATCGTCGGGATCGTGGTGATAGTCGTGGTGGTATTACTCGTGATGCAGATACTTTAGGTTTTTGGGTACGCATAACGACTGGCGGTTTGGCTAAGGAGAAGAGAACGAACTGTGGGTACGAAGCGCAGCAGGCGAGACAAGAACGAAGGGGCTATGGACAAGGCCAAGGGGCGAATGAAGGAGGCGGGCGGCGCCTTGAGCGGGGACGGGAGCAAGAAGAGCGAGGGGCGCTCGGATCAGAGGAAAGGCACCGCCAAGGAGAAGAAGGGCAACCTGAAGGATCTCCTCAAGTAGACGAATTCTGTGTAACGGGCCGGTGTCCCATACCAGGACACCGGCCCGTTCTTTGATGATCAAAAGAACACGTGGGCCACGGCTGGCGCGTAGATGAGGAGATTTCGTGGACTATATAGTGGCTACCTGGTGGGGCTCGGGCTTGCCGAGCTGGCCACTATGATCACCACAATCTACCTGCACCGCGTTCTATCCCACAAATCCATCGAGCTTCATCCGGCGATGACATTATTCATGCGCATCGGCACCTGGATGCTAACCAGCATTTCACCGCGGGACAACCACCATGCCCACCCTGCAGCACCTAAGCTCTCCGCGTTCCGCGGGGAATTCGACCCTGCGTGGCCCGTGATCCGGCTTCTGGAAGCCCTACGGCTCGCGAAGGTGACCAGCAAGGTGGACGAGGGTTGGGACAAACACCGCCGTCGCATCCCTCCGATGGCCGCCTGCTCCGCTCGCGCCTCCGCGACCGACCAACCGAAAAGCGGGTAAGTCGTTTTGTGGCTCTTTCGGGGCAGTGATGCAAGCGGTTCTTTCGGGTGCTTTACGGCCCATGCGATAACCTGTTCGCTTGCGAAGCAGGGCTGTCATCCGGCCTGGTAGTTCTTCAGAAGGAACTGGTGACATATGTGGACAACGAAAGTTGAGGTAATGGAGAGCCCGAATCTGAAGGCGCGGGTGATCTGCAACCCGGCGTCCAGCGGAGGGGGTCATGAGCCCGAAGAGCTGCACCGAGAGTTGGAAGGCTACGATCTTGAGTGGATCACTACGGGAAGCCCCGGAGACGCCACGGAGGCCGCTAGGGAGTGGCGTGACGGCCTGCTCATAGTCGTCGGGGGCGACGGTACGATCAGCGAGGTCGTGAACGGCCTCGGACGGGCGGGGTTCCCCGAGGGTGTCACCCTGGCCATCTTGCCCGCAGGAACGGGCAACGACCTCGCCGAAACCCTCGCCATACCCGACGATCCTGAGGAGGCCGAAGCCGTCTTACGCCAGAACCGGGTGCGGACCCTCGACGTGGTCCGGGTCCTTTCGGAGGGAATTGGCGAGCAGTTCTTCATAAACGTGGCCACAGGAGGGATGGGGGCTGAGATCTCCGGCCTCGCCGACGGAGAGATGAAGAAGCGGTGGGGGAAACTGGCGTACCTGCGTGCCTCGCTCGAGGTAGCGCGAGATTACGGCGCAAAGGAGGTCACGCTGACGTTGGACGGTGCGGAGCACAACCTTCGCGCGGTCAATCTAGCGATTGGCAACTGCCGCTACGCCGGCAGCGGCTGGCTCGCAGCCCCTAGAGCCAATCCCGAGGACGGGCTCCTGGACCTCGTGGTCATAGAAGACGTCGGGGCGTGGGAGGTACTCAAGCTCGCCCCCACGGTTCTGGCCGACTCGGACTACCTGGACATAGAAGGAGTCTTCTTCGCTCGGGCGAAGAAGATCCGGGTCGAGACTCCCTCTAGGGGCTTGGAATTCACCGTCGACGGGGAGGTCATAGGGGACGAGCCCGCCGAGTTTTCGATGATTCCGCAAGCCTTGAAGGTCGTAGTCGGTCCAGGGTACGTCCCGGAGCCTTAGGAAGAGGAGTCTTGGCACGATAGATCCCCTACTGGTGCTCAGAGATCACCGTCCCTTTGGGTACTGCCATAAGCTGCGCCCCAACGTTCGTTGCTGCAGGGTTTACAGGATCAGTGGCCGATCAGAACGCACGGCGTCGACCAGTGGCCACAGCCTGACGCGCAGGAGCCGGCCCCGCAAGACGAGCCCCCACTGCAGCAGCCCCACCGCGACGCCGGTAGCCAGGCCAGTGATAAGCAGGGCTCCTATCCCCGTCCCCGCACCCGTGAGCAACGCTCCGAGGGCGTCGCCGATCGCCACGCCTAAAGCGGTGGCTACCACCCACTCAGGTCCTACCCTCACCCTCGGGTACCTCCGAAGCACCAACCACTGGGCCGCTCCGATCACCGCACCAGCCAAGGCTCCGCCTAGCGCACCTGACACCACTCCCTCCACCGAACCTACCACCATGAATGCCAAGAACCCTCCGAGCGGGAAGCCCACGAAGGCGAGCATCCACCACAGGAAGAAGCGCCACCCGACCGTGCTGGGATCATCGCTATCGGTCACGGTGTGCATTGTTCCGCGGTCTTCCTTTGTTTTCGTGGACACGGTCTCGTCTCCTTACTCCCGCACAGGGACAGGCAGGGTCTGATTACAGATTTTAGTAGGCAGGTTAGTGAGTACTGCACTCACCTCCCAAAGTCGTCTTGCTTTACTCTCATCGTAGGACACATCTGATGAGCGGGCCTCGGCCTTCTTGACGAAGTACCTGCCGCTCAAGCCCTCGACCTCTGGGGAGGATGCTAAGTATATGGAAGTCTCCGCTCCCTTCTCGGGGCTTATCATGAGAGGTCTCAATGCCCTCACCATGAACCCGAAGACCCCAGACACTCCACTCCCGAAGTTGGTCCTGACCGGAATGCATCCTCCGGGGTGCAGGCAGTTGGCGGAGATGCCGGTTCCCTCGAGCCTCCTGGCTAGCTCGTAGGTGAAGAGGACGGTTGCCAGCTTCGACTGGCTGTAGGCTTTCGGCCCCTTGTAACCCTTCTCTCCTTGGAGGTCATCTAAGTCGATGGTCCCGTTGCTGTGGTCCCCCGAACTGACGTTGACTATCCTAGAGGAGGCGCTAGCCTTGAGCACATCTAGTAGCAGCTTGGTGAGCAAGAAGTAGACCAGGTGGTTGACCGCAAACGTCATCTCTAGCCCGACTGCGGTCGTAATCCGCTTGCTGCGGAATAGACCGGCGTTGTTTATGAGTACGTCTAGTCGCGGGTAAGCTTCCTTGAATTCGTCTGCTAGCCGACGTATCTCCTGTTGAGAAGAAAGGTCGGCCAGCATAAGGTCCACCGAGGCGTTGGTGCTCTTCTCTTTGATTTCGGTCAGGGCGGCTTCGCCTCTGCCACGGTCGCGGCCGACCATCACGACGCTCGCTCCCATGTTGGCCAGTCCCATGGCCGTAGCCTTGCCTATACCTGAGGTAGCACCCGTGATCAGGCACACCTTCTCGCCCATGCCGCCACCGTGCTTTTCCCACTCAGGTCTTTCCATCTCTCATTCCCTTCGCTCCCTCTCTCGCGGCCTCACTTGCTAGAAGAGTCTTCCTTCGGGTTCGCCTCACACGCTGATGACGACCTTACCTCTAGCGTATCCCTCTTCCAGATACCTGATGGCCTCGGGGACCTCGCTCAGCGGGTAGGTCCTGTCGATGATGGGTGTGACCTTGCCGGATTCAATGAGCTCTTTGAGCACGATCATGTCCTCGTGGTTCTCCTTGTTGATGATAGCTTCTGGCCCACGAACGGCGATAGCATCATCGCCCGAAGTTGGCGATCGGTGCCTCCGAGCCACCTTCCTCCCCCTTCGCCTCCAACGATCACGAGGGTCCCCCGGGAGCCGAGGGCACGCCTGAGGCGTGCTAACGACAAGTTCCCCCCGATGTCGAGAATCAGGTCGTACCGCTGATCGCCCTCGGCGAAGTCCTCGCGTGTGTAGTCGATGACGTGATCCGCACCGATGGATCGGACCATCTCCACCTTCTTGGTGCTGCACACGCCGGTGACGCGCGCGCCGAACGCCTTGGCGATCTGCACGGCGTAGGTCCCCACTCCTTCCGAGGCACCGATGAGCAGTACTTCCTGCCCCTGGCGCGCCTTTCCCTGGTCGCGCAAGGCCTGCAGGGCGGTCGAGCCCATGATGGCGAGAACAGCAGCCTGCTCGAAGGTGAGGTTTGTGGGCTTGGGCGCCAGCTTGTCCTCGCCAGCACACACGTACTCGGCGTAGGAGCCCTTTCCGATGCCGAACACCTCATCGCCTGGCTGGAAACGGGTCACCTTCTTCCCGACCTCCTCCACGACCCCGGCCATGTCCGAGCCGATGACGGGGTTCTTTGGCGCGCGGAAGCCGTAGCCCGCGAGACGTATCGGGTACGGTAGACCCGTCATGACGTGCCAGACGTCCCGACCCACGCCGGCCGCGTTCACCTGAACGAGTACCTCATCGTCCGCGAGCTCGGGGATGTCGATGTCCCTGAGTTCCAGGACATCGGGAGGCCCGTAGGCGTACCGGAGCATTGCCTTCATGTGTTCTGCAAGACTTCCAAGGCGCGCATGATCTTCTCGCTCAGAGAGTCTGGTTGGCGAGCTCGAGGATGTGCTAAGTTGCGCTTCCTTTCTTGTTTGGTGAACATGGTTGCGTCTCCTTGCTCCCGCCCAGGAACAGGCAGGGGGTGTGATTGAAGGTTGCTGACCCCGGTCTAGAAGGAGGGAAGGTAGCGGTCCTACGCCCTCACGCGGCGTGTCACTTGGCCGAGTGTAGGCGCAACGCTCACATATATATACGCAAATGTCAAGCATGGGAGGGAGCTTTGCACAAGAAACCCCCGATAAATGTGCAGCGGCCATTCTGCACATAACCCTGAGCGAGGGACACAAATTACGCAAGTGAGCTGGTTTTGAGCTGGTTTTCGACTATTTATTGACGAACTTCTGAGAACCCCTACGTCCGAAGTTCGCAGAAACTGCTTTCCACGCACTCGGGTGAATAGGCGGTCTCACACACTCCGGACGGCGTCTGAGTGCACTCAGGACCGCAGCGCTTGAGCGATCGAGAGGGTGTTGCCGTCCGGGTCCTTGAAATAGGCGACCTTGGCGCCTCTCTCGAACGTGGCGATGCCCTTCTCGTTCGTGATGACTCGGTGGCCTCCTCGGCGATCCGCAGCCCCTGCCTGGTGACATGCTCGGTGGACTCCATCCCCTGCTTGACGACCCGCTGGGTAACGGTCACACCCTGCTCAGCGGCACGCTGGAACATCCTGATGCCTTTCTGGGCGTAGTCGAAGGGAGAGATAACGAAGCCCTCGTAGGCATCGCTCCACCCCTCAGCGATAATCCTAAAGCCCTCTTGCTGCTTGCGGGCGCTGCGGGCGAAGGTCTCGGCGGTGCGCCTCATCTTGTTCATCTTGTCTAGGTTCGTGGTGGTGACCACCGGCATCGCTCCATCGTAGTAGGTCGTTGGCGCTACGTTCATAACACACATATGACCTTATTGGATCTTGCGAAAGTCCCTGATACGGCGTCTCGGTAAACAACGTCACACCCAGGGAGATGCTTTCACTTTCTTGCTAGAGCTGTATGGAGGCCTAGGCGCTCGACGATCGAGGCGTGGGAAAATCTACTCGCGACCTGCCACCTCAACCTGCGTGACAGCGAAGGCAGCAAGTCTACGTTACCATCCACATGGACGGCAAGGAGCTGACGAATTGAGCGAGACAGAGAAGATCACGATCAATCTAGGCTTGGTAGACCTCGGGCAGATCGACCTGCTCGTACAGGAGGGCTTTTACCAGAACCGTACCGACTTCATCCGCACGGCGATTCGCAACCAACTTAACGTGCACGCCGAGGCGGTCAAGCAGACGGTAGCACGCAAGGAGCTGGTGCTCGGCTTGCAGCACTACACCCGCTCTGACCTGGAGGCGGTGCGCGAGGCCGGCGAGTCGTTGGAGATAAGGGTGCTAGGCCTGGCGACCATCGCCGAGGACGTCCCCCCGGACCTAGCGCGTGAGACAATCGATTCCATCGACGTTCTGGGAGCATTCAGGGCGAGTCCAGAGGTCAAGGCGGAACTAGCAGGACGCATTCGGTCCACCTAACGCGGAAAAAGGCCACCTTACCGTTGACCTGCTGTAACCGCTTGGCCCTCACGATCCAGCATTGGATAGACTGAGCCTGATTGTTTCCATTCCGGTAACAGCCCCACCCCACAGTCGCGCGCCTCGCAAACGCACGCTGTGCGAGGAGTGCGCATCGAGGAAGTAGGCCCATAGGCATCTGCTTTTTGGTCCGGCCTAACGCTTTCGTTTTTTCCCACTGTAAACCAAGGGTGTATTCGGCATGACGCTGAATAAGCTTCGGTGCGTCCTGAGCCGCAAGAGCGTCGGCTCCACTATGACTTTCCACGTGTTCTAAGGCTTCATAGTCTTGTCGGTTCTCGGCCTGCTCGTACCACCCGCCCCTTCTGTCATACGGAGTTTTGGTTTCTCGCATGCAGTGGTCTAGCGCCAATAGATGCCCCTGAGATCTCACCCCGCGATCATGTGATGACGCCCAATGTCGTTCTGCCTAGATAGAAGCCCACGTGCAATTCCGCGCAGCAGCCAGCCTCGTTCGCTTGACAAGAACTCCTCATGGTGTAGTCTACCATCTGAGTGGATGGTATATAGATGTTGTACAGATGATAGTAAAGGAGAATATGACCATGAGTGACCAGATGCAGGACGGCATGGCGGAGGCGATGCGCTTCATGCAAAAAGGCGATCTGACCGAGGCGACCGCCGTCATCCAACGTACCCTCGGGGGTAGCTCTTTTGGGAGCGGATTCGCCCCGGTGGCTTCGCCGGATACCCCTAGCGGTGCCGGCACGCCGATAGATGTGGAAAGCACCGTCGTAGACGAATCCCCGCACCCTGGGGCGGCTAGTGGGCCGGGCGTAGCCACGCGCCCTGCCGCGTCGCCCCTGCTCTTCGGTAGCCTACCCTTGACCATGCCGGAGGGCTTGTCTTTGACAGTGCCCGACAGCATGCCCTTGACCATGCCAGGGGTCTTGCCCGGCGCTATGCCCAGCCCGAAAGAAGGAGAGACCGATCCGGCCGTTGTTCCTACGGGGGGACGCTTTATCGAGCGCTCCTACACCAATCAGACCGGGACACGTACTTATAAGCTGTACATTCCCGGCGGCTACATAGGCCAGGAAGTGCCCTTGGTCGTGATGCTCCATGGCTGTACCCAAAGCCCTAACGACATCGCCGCCGGAACCCAGATGAACAGGCTCGCCGAGGAGAACATCTTCC
>DASSCV010000410.1:0-8389 GCA_035697505.1 Rubrobacter sp. | reverse complement strand
CGCCGGGCTCGGCACGAGCGGCACTTTTGTCGGTACGGCGACCCGTCTCAAGGAGTACAACCCGAGGATAGAGGCCATCTCCTTCGAACCCGACTCGGCTTTCCACGGCCTCGAAGGCATGAAGCACATGGAGAGCGCCATCGTGCCTGCCATCTACGACCCGACCATCGCCGACCAGAATCGGGCGGCGAGAACCGAGGACGCCTACGAGATGGTCAAGCGGGTGGCACGCGATGAAGGAATCCTCATCGGCCTCTCAGCCGGCGCGGCGGTCGCGACGGCACTCGAGGTCGCGAGGGAGATAGAGTCGGGGACTGTCGTCACCATCCTTTGCGATGGGGCCGACAAGTACCTCTCAGAGAGCTTCTGGGAGCAGTAAGTTGCCGCTCAAGATAGGCGCAGGAGACCTGGAGCAGATCCACGACCACGCCAGAGAAGCGTACCCTGAGGAGTGTGCCGGTGCGCTGGTCGGCATCGACAGCGGCGGTATCAAAGTCGTCGTCGACGTGTGGCGGGCCGAGAACACGCACGGGGAGGAGCGCAGCCGCCGCTTCCTCATCGAGCCGCTCAAGATAAAGAGATTCGAGGAGCAGGCCGAAGAGCAGAACATGGGGCTGCTCGGCTTCTACCATTCACACCCTGACCATCCAGCCGAGCCTTCCGAGTACGACCGCGAGCACGCCTGGCCTGGCTACTCCTACGTGATAGCCTCGCTGGGCGCTGAGAACATAGAAGACTTGCGCTCGTGGACTCTCAGAGACGACCGCTCGGGTTACGACGAAGAGCCAATCGTAGGATAAGGAGACTCAGATATGCCCAAGGTCAAGATCCCAACTCCCTTGAGACAGTACACTGGCGGTAACACCGAGGTCGAAGTCGGCGGCGCCACGGCGGGCGAGGCCCTCGGGAACCTCGCCTCAGAGCACCCCGACCTCAAGCAGCATCTGTATACGGGTGACGGCAAGTTGCGCTCGTTCGTCAACGTCTACAAGGGCGACGAGGACATCCGTTACCTCGAAGGCCAGGACACCGAGGTCGCCGATGGCGATGAGATCTCCATAGTCCCCTCCATCGCGGGAGGCTCCGCCAAAGCACGATGTAGGTAGTTTTCAAGGATCCATTCTTCGATCGTTACTTTTTCAAACGAGAGGTTTATCTTCAGATGCAGACAAGACAGCCATTAGTGGAGTCGCCCAACGGGGCACTCGCGCTAAGTAACGAAGAGATCGCACGCTACAGCAGGCACCTGATCATGCCCGAGGTCGCCCTCGAAGGGCAGAAACAGCTCAAGGCTGCGAAGGTACTCACGGTAGGCACGGGCGGACTCGGGAGCCCGCTCGCACTTTACCTGGCTGCGGCCGGGGTAGGGACCATCGGGATCGTTGACTTCGACGTTGTCGACGAGTCGAACTTGCAGCGCCAGATCATCCACGGCACTTCGGACGTGGGGCGTCCTAAAGTGGAGAGCGCCCACGACAAGATCAAGGACATAAACCCCAACGTCGAGGTCAGGGTCCACGAAGTGGCGCTCACCAGCGAGAACGCGTTGGAGATCTTCGAGGACTACGACGTGATCGTCGACGGCACGGATAACTTCCCGACCCGGTACTTGGTAAACGACGCCTGCGTCCTTCTGAACAAGCCCAACGTCTACGGTTCGATCTTCCGCTTCGAGGGCCAGGCGAGCGTGTTCTACGCCGAGGAAGGTCCTTGCTACCGCTGCCTCTATCCCGAGCCACCCCCTCCTGGCCTCGTCCCGAGCTGCGCCGAGGGCGGAGTGCTTGGCATCCTACCTGGCGCCATCGGCACCATCCAGGCCACAGAGACGGCCAAGCTCATACTCGGAATCGGCGAGCCGCTCATCGGAAGGCTCCTCCTCTACGACGCGCTGAACATGCGCTTCCGCGAGATGAAGCTCCGCAAGGACCCGGACTGCCCCGTCTGCGGCGAGAACCCGACGGTTACGGAGCTGATCGACTACCAGGAGTTCTGCGGCATCCCACAGGCTGAGAGTGCCGAGCAGGACAACGACGTGCCTGAGATCAGCGTGAACGAGCTAAAGCAGAAGATGGATCATGGCGAGGACATAAACGTGCTCGACGTACGCGAGCCGCACGAGTACGAGGTCGCCAACATCGGCGTGAGGCTAATACCCTTGGGGGAGCTTCCACAGCGTCTGGCTGAGTTGGATCAGGACGAGTACTTCATCATGCACTGCAAGACCGGCAGCCGCAGCGCGAAGGCCGTCAAGCTCCTGCAGGACGCGGGCTTCCAGAACGTCTACAACGTCAAGGGCGGCATCACAGCCTGGAGCGAGGAGATCGACCCGAGCGTCCCGAAGTATTAGGGAGGCTACAGAGGGTACTGCGACCTGACGCGAGTAAGGTTCACGGACCGGGAGGCAGGCTTAGCGTGAACCTTGCCCCACCTCCTTCGGCATTTTCGGCGCTGACTTCACCGCCCTGGGCGCGGGCGAGGTCTCGGGCGATGGCGAGACCGAGACCTGATCCGCCGCCCGTGAGTCCTCTGCTCCTGGCGGCGCTGTGCGTGTCTGCCCTGTAGAAACGCTCGAAGATGCGATCCAGGCTCTCGGGGGCTATCCCTGGCCCGGTGTCCGTAACGGTCGCCTCGGCCTGTTTGCCCGTGATACGGCCCTCCACTGTTATGGTCCCACCGGGAGGTGTGAAGCGGAGGGCGTTATCGAGGAGGGCGGCGAGGCTCTGGCCCGTACGGGGCGCGTCGCCACGCGCAGGAAGTTTGCCCGAGTGGTGAACCTCGAGGTTCTTGTCCTCGGCCCAGGCACGGGCGGCGAATCGCTCCGAGGTCTCGGAGATGACGAGGGCAAGGTCGAAAGGTTCGTGGGAGACGGGAACCTTCTGCGCGTCCAGACGCGCCAGCAGTAAGAGGTCGGAGAGCACGGCGCTCATCCTGTCGGTCTCGCCGAGCAAGTCGTCGACGAGCTCACGGTTCTCAGAGGTCTTATTCGGGTCGCCGATGCCGCGGGAGAGGACCTCGGCGTCGGCCCGGATCAGGGTCAGCGGCGTCTTCAACTCATGGGAGGCATCAGCGATAAATGTCCTCTGCCTGACGAACGCTTCCTGGACCGGATGCATCGCGCGCCGAGTCATGAAAAGCCCGCCGGCCGTCGCCAGTACCAGCGCTCCAAAGCCCGTGAGGACCAGGACGAAGACCAGCCGTTCCACCGTTTCAGACACCGCTTGACGCGACTGGGCAGCCTGTACCACCGCGACCACATTTCCGAACTCTCCGTACTTCTTTACGGGAATGCTCATCACCCTTACGGCGCCACCTGGCCCGGGAACGGTCTCTCTTATCGTCTGCCTCTCCTGCCCGGCTCTCTGGGCCATGTACGTGTAGGGGAGGCCGAGAGAAAAGGATGTCTCGTCCAGATCTCCGTATGACGAACCATCGGGCAGAAGTACGATCACGGCCACGTCGTAATCAGTGGTAGCCTTCACGACACTGTATTTGTCTTTGCCGCTCAACACGCTGTTGGCCTTGTCTTCCGCCTTCTGAAGGAGCAGGTCATCCTGTTGTTCGCTTGACCGCAGGTAGAACGTGAACACCACAACGACGCCAAAGACCATCAGGATGAGGGCCAGTATGCCTACGTAGCCCACCGTCAGGCGCCGCCTGATGTGGTCAAACATCAGCGCGGTCCTGGTTGCGGCTCGAACGTGTAGCCGACACCCCGGACGGTTCGGATGTGGGAGGCATCACCGTCGCCGTCGAGCTTCTTGCGCAGGTAGGAGACGTAGAGGTCGACGACGTTGGCGTAGACTTCGGGCGAGGCGCCCCACACGGTATCGAGCAGAACCGGGCGGGTGAAGACCTGTCCGGGGCGCTGGAGAAGGGTGGCGAGCAGTGCGAACTCCTTGGCAGTCAGGTCAACGGTCTCTCCTCTGTGGCGAACCACGTGACGCACAGGGTCGAGCGTAACGTCGCCAGCCCCGAGGATCGCCCCGTCTTTGACTTCGCCCCACGGACGGCGGGCGAGAGCCCGAACGCGGGCGAGCAGTTCGGGGAAGGCGAAAGGCTTGGGGAGGTAGTCGTCGGCGCCGGCGTCGAGGCCTTCCACGCGGTCTTCGATCTGGTCGCGGGCGGTCAGCATGATCACTGGCGTCCCGACCTCCGCGGCCCTTAGCCTCTTGACCAGCTGGACACCGCTCAGCTCCGGGAGCATCCAGTCCACGATCAGGAGGTCGTAATCGTCTGCCAATGCCCGCATGAGCGCCTGCCGGCCGTTGGCCTCCGTCTCGACGGCGTAGCCCTCCTCGACGAGGACCCGCGAGATCAGGCGCGCCAGCCTCTCTTCGTCCTCTACTACCAGTATCCGCATCACCTGTGTATTATCGCCGCTCTGCAGCAGATCTGCCCCCCTGTGCGACCTTTCCTGTGAAAACGCTCATGGTCCGCAAAGGCTCTTCACATGTCGGAAGTCCAGACTAAAACGCAGAGATCACGCCACAAGGAGGAAAATTGGCTACTCATCCGAGAAAGCTGTCAGGCGGGCACAGCGCAAGGCGACTTCTCGAAGCGCTTCTGGAGCCGGGGCCGCGAGGTATCGGGGAGGTAACAGTATGAAGGGCCACACCTTGCAGCGCGCTTTCTTGTTGCCTATCATGGCGCTGGCGGCGCTTGCCTTCGTGCTCGGCATCATCTACCTCGACCCTGGCACAGGCAGGACGCAGACAGCCGATCCCGTCGAGTCGGCCCCGGACGGCATTCCGGCAGACGAACCCGTTGCAAGGGTCGCCTCAGTACTGAGCCCTTCCGTGGTGCAGATCAACGTCTCGGGAATCAAACAGACCCCTCTTGGGACGCAGAAGCAAGAGGGTATGGGGAGCGGTGTGATCTACCGCGCCGACGGCTACATCATCACCAACAACCACGTCGTAGAGGGTTCGCGCGGCGTTGAGGTCGCCTTCGCGGACGGCACAACAGAGCACGGAGAGGTCGTTGGCACAGACCCGACGACGGACATCGCCGTCGTCAGCGTGGACCGCAACGACCTTCCCGCGGCGGACTTCGCGAGCGGGGATCCGATAGTCGGCCAGACGGCTGTCGCTGTTGGCAGCCCATCAGGCTTCGAGTCTACGGTCACGTCCGGTATAATCAGCGGCACGGGACGTGAGGTACCTGCCGAGTACACAGGCGGTACGCAGGCCCCCTCCCTGGTTGACCTCATCCAGACCGACGCAGCCATCTCCCCAGGCAACTCGGGCGGCGCCCTGGCAGACCGTGATGGCAGGGTCATCGGCATAAACGTAGCCTACCTGCCACCGGCCGAGACGGGCGCCGAGAACATCGGCTTCGCAATACCTTCTACCACGGCCGTCTCCGTGGCTGACCAGCTGATCGAGAACGGCGAGGCCGTCCATCCCTACCTCGGTGTCTACCTCTCAGACCTCACCCAGGAGACCGCGAGCAGATTCAAAAGCCCCGTAGACTCAGGGGCTCTTATCGAAGAGGTCGAACCTGGTAGCCCGGCCGACGACGCAGGAATACAGCGCGGTGACATCGTGACCGCCGCAGGTTCGGAGGAAGTCCGTAGCTCGGGCGATCTACTCTCGGCGCTGCGCGACTACATGCCGGGCGATAAGGTACGGCTTACGGTCCTCAGGAACGGCGAAGAGACCACGCTCCAGGCGAACCTCGCCGAGCGCTCCCGGTAATATGAAATCTGATTGATCACTCCGCGTCTACTCCTGTGCAAGAGGGAGGATGAACCAGGAAGCTCGCGTCGCATCCGGCGGCCCCCCAGCAGGGGCTGAACCGGAAGGTCCTTCGACCCTCGACTATCTCTTTCTCGCCAGGTAGACGCCGCAGAGGATGACGACTGCGCCGAGGAGTTGTTCCAGTCCGAAGTCTTCGCCGAGGAGTATGATGCCCGTACTCACGCCTGTCAGGGTGACGAGATACTGGTAGATCAGGACCCGGTTCGCCCCGACGTGGGAGATTCCATAACCCCAGGCGGCGAAGCCGAAGGCAGAGGAGCAGAGCGCAGAGTAGGCCGCCGCTCCCCACGCGAGACCGTCCAGAGAACTGATGTCGAAACCTCCGGGGTCGAGGGCTGCGAGCGGGAAGGCCGCGATGCCGCCGAGGGTCATGGCGTAGGCGGCGAGGGCAATGGGAGAGTAGCGTTTTAGAAGGGAGAGCGAGAGGACGGTGTAGGAGCCCCAGAACACGGCTGCGACCAGTATGAGGGCGTCCCCGACGAGGCTGGTGCCTGCAAACTCGAGCCCGCCGTACACGATGAACCCGACACCGAGGAGGGAGAGCCCGATGCCGAGGATGCCTGCTAGCCTCGGCCGCTCCAGTCCGAGTGCGAATCCGAGGAGCATCCCCCACACAGGGGCCGTCGAGTAGACGAGGGCCGTGTTTGCCGCCGTGGTCAGGCTCACCCCGATGGTGAAGACCGTCTGGGTGAGCGTGACGCCGACAACCCCGAGGCCGAGCACGGCCAGGAAGTCGTGGCGACGCAGGCGGCTCCCCGGTTCGAGGAAGGGCACGAACAAGAGCAAAATACAACCGGCAAGGGTGAAGCGCGTTGCGGCGAAGAGGATCGGCGGAACGCTCTCGACGACGATCTTTACCGCCGTGAAGTTGGTCCCGAAGAAGAAGACCGTCAACAGCAGCGCGGCCTCGACTCCTAACGAGGCCCGCCGTTTCGGTTCCTCTTCAGAGGTCACCAGGAGCCTTCGGCTAACGGACGAAGTTCGTCTCCGCGCTAAGGGTCTTTATGTAGGCGGAGATCACACGGGCGCAGTTCTCGACGTCTTCTACGTCCACGACCTCGTTGGGAGAGTGCATGTAGCGGTTGGGGCACGAGACGAGTCCCGTCGCGATCCCGGCCCTGGTGAACTGTATGGCGTCTGCGTCGGTCCCCGTGGAGCGCGAGTCGGCCTCCAGCGTGTAGGGGATATTCTCCCCCTCCGCCGCCGCGATGAGGCCTTCCGAGACGATTGGCGAGATGTTCGTCGCCCGCTTTAAAACGGGGCCGCTGCCCAGGGAGTGGTCCCCGTGCTCGTTCTTGGAGACGCCGGGGGTGTCTGTGGCGTGGGTCACGTCGACGGCGATGGCCGCGTCGGGGTCGAGCCCGAAGGCAGCCCCGCGGGCGCCGTAGAGACCTATCTCCTCCTGAACGCAGGCCACGGCCACGACCTCGGCGCCGAGATCATCCTCATCGGAGAGCAACCTCAAGGCTTCGAGTACAACGAACGCGCCCATGCGGTTATCCACAGATCGGGAGGCTAGACGCCCGTTCGGAAGCTCTATGAGGTCCTGGTCGATTACTCCAACGTCCCCGACGCGGACCATGCCTTTGGCTTCTTCGGCGTCTTTGGCGCCCATGTCGATCCAGAGGCTCTTTATCTCGGAGACCTTCTTGCGCTCGTCAGGCTCCATAATGTGGATAGCCTTCTTGCCGATCACGCCGACCACCTCGCCGCCCTTCGCGAGCAACCGGATGCGCTGTCCCACGAGCACCTGCGAATCCCAGCCGCCGACGCCGGTAAAGCGGAGCAAGCCGTTCTCCTCTATGTGGGTGATCATCACCCCGATCTCGTCTATGTGCCCAGCAAGCATGACCTTCGGCGAGCCACCCGCCCGGATGGTGGCGAAGGAGTTTCCCATCCTGTCGCCCCCGACTTCGGCGAACTTCTCGGCCTCCTCCCTCCAGACCTTCGCGGCAGCCTCTTCGTAGCCGCTGGGCCCTGGCGTGGAAAGCAGCCTTTTCAAGAAGTCGTATGACGCGTCCCTCACAATGGGTCCTTTCTCTGGTAGAAGCGAGTCGCTAAACGAGCGCCTCCCGGCGCCCCTAACAGGTTACCCGAAGTTCGAACAGATCGCTCCCGAGGGGCCGCCGGTCTCTACCGATAATCCGGTAGGGGATCTCTATCCCGAATGTCTCCGAAAAGGGATTGGGATCGAGGCGCAACGTCTGTTCATCCTCCCATACCGGACCGAATCGCGTCCCTTCGAACTCCAACCCTCCAGGATAAGGCGGCGGAGAGTCTCCGCCGCCAGGCTCGTTTAGGCACAAGAACAGCGAGAGGCCGTCGCACAGCCGCAGTAAGCGGAAGTTTCGCTCGAGGTTCTCCAGCTCTTTTTCGGACATTCTCTCTTCGAGGCTGCCCTGGCGCTCAACCTCGCTCTCGCGGAACTCGACCTCCTCAGGCCGCTCGGAGCCGAGCAGGAAGCGGGCGTAGTGCATGCTGCAAAGGCATCCCGCGTAAGGGTCGTGATCCGCTACCAGATCTATCCCCCTCCTCTGGGCCGGCAGTTTCAGGTCCAGGGGATAATCCATAAAGGAGTAAGGTCTATCCTTCTGCTCGTTCCAAAGCACCTCCCTGTCAGCTTCGCGCCA
>DASSCV010000409.1:0-5077 GCA_035697505.1 Rubrobacter sp. | reverse complement strand
GGCTCGTACACGTGCTATCTCCTAAACCCGAGGGTCCGGCCGGAACGGAGGGGGGACAGCCCCGGCCGAATCCCACGGATACCGAGACCCTAACACCCTGAGTGTGAGATGCGGTTAATCGTAGGCGAACGTTACGTTAAGGCTCGTAGAGTCGGGAGTAGCTATCCTGCCGGACGCGAATTTCTGAACAGTGGATACACCATCGCAAGGTAATGCACGGCATACTCTGGCAGTCTAGAATAGGTGCACTTCAGCCATCCCTGCGAAGCGACCGGCGCCGCATCCGCAGTCGAGCACACGACTCCGCGATCTGATCCGCATACTCTTCCCTGGCGGCGGACAGAGACTTCCCCGATGCTCGACAGGGTCAGGGGCTGGCTGTTGCCACTTCGAGCCTGAGTCCGAGGACGACCAGGTCCTGCTCCTTGCCGTCGAGTTCAGCGACGCGTGGG
Organism: Rubrobacter sp.; assembly: GCA_035697505.1. Taxonomy (GTDB): domain Bacteria; phylum Actinomycetota; class Rubrobacteria; order Rubrobacterales; family Rubrobacteraceae; genus Rubrobacter_D. Next base: position 4,625 of record DASSCV010000409.1, on the reverse strand, counting down.
AAGAAAGCCCATCTTTCGAAGCCGAAGCGTTCGAACAGCCTGAGGCTGAGTTCGTTGCCGGCGAAGGCCCCTGCGGTCAGAGTCTTTATGCCCAGATCCGGAGCACGCCTGATGGTCTCTTCCAGCATGCGCCCGCCTATCCCCCTTCCCCTGTGGCCCTCCTTGACGTAGAGGCCGATCTCGGCAGTCCCTTTGTAGGCCGGCCTGCCGTCCCAGAAGTCCCCGAGGCTGAGCCAGCCTACTACCTCTCCGTCCTCTTCGGCCAACCGGATCGGACGTCTCGCCGGGTCGTGCTCGTAAAACCATGGCAGCCGCTGTTCGACGGAGACGGGCTCTGTGTCGGCCGACACTATGCGGCCAGGGATGATGGAGTTGTAGATCTCCACGATGGACGGGAGATCCTCCAGCGTGGCGTCACGCATTCTCATGCCCGCCCTTCGATCCCCGCCCAGCGCTGTATCGCCAGCTTGCAATCCTCGAGCCCCGGTACCAGCGCGATCCTTATGTACCCTTCGCCGCCGGCCCCGAAGGCCCGGCCAGGCGCCACGATTACTCCCTCCTCCATGAGCCGCAGCGCGTAAGCCTCGTCGTCTCCATCGGGTACCGCGACCCACAGGTAGAAGCTCGCTTCGGTGGGCAGATGTTCGAGTCCGGCTTCCTTGAAGAATGCGGTGAAGAGATCCCGCTTCTCGCCGAAGGTACGCCGCCGCTTCTCGACGTGGGCGTCATCGTCCCAGGCCGCGGTCGCGGCGTCCTGGACGAAGGACTGGGTGGCCACGCCGATGGAGGGACGGAGCTTCCTCAGCGCGCTGATGAGCTCGGGATCTCCGGCCATCATGGCCGAACGGTAGCCTGTCATGCCGCTGCGCTTGGACAGGGAGCAGAAGGCAAGGGTCCGCTCCGTGGTGATCTCCAGGATGGAGGGCGGGGGTTCGCCGCAGTAGATGTCGTTGTAGCACTCGTCCGAGAAGAGCAGGATGTCGTGGTTTCTGCAGAACTCGACCACTCTTTCCAGGTACTCGTACGTTGCAGTTGCGCCTGTGGGGTTGTGGGGGTAGTTGATCCAGAGTATCCGCGTGCGTTCTGGGTCTATCGCCTCGGGCTGCAGTAGAAAACCGTTCTCCCATTTCAGTTCCACCGGCAGGGCCTCGCCACCAGAGAGCAGCGTGCCCCGTTCGTAGACGGGGTATCCTGGCGTGCCGTAGGCGACGCCGCGCCGCTCGTGCGAGTGGTGCAGGAAGGCCAGGGGAGCGTGGAAGATGGCCTCCTTGGAGCCTGTGGCCGGCAGGACCTCGCTCTCAGGCTCGAGCGCGACCCCGTGGCGGCGTTCCATCCAGCCACAGAAGGCCTTGCGGAGCCTCTGCTTACCCGCCGTGCTCGGGTATCTGCTGACCTCGGGGACGCCCTCTTTTAGGGCCTGGCGGATCCTCGCGTCCGTCGGCTCGCGCGGGTCGCCGGTGCCGAAGTCGAAGAGATCAAGCCCCTTCTCCTCCAGCTCCCAGCGGCGTTCGTCGAGGCGCAGGAGCGGGTAGGCGCCCTGCTTGGCGAGTATGGGGTTGAGGAGTAAGGGTGGCTTCTGTGTCTGGGGTGTCGCGCGGGGGTTCGGCACGGAGTATATTCTCCCTACGGCTCCATTTGCAGAGCCAGAAATATAGCACGCCCCGGCTACATGAGGAGGTACGTTTTGGACGACTTTCACTACGAGGGGGGCGGACTCCGCTGTGAGGACGTGCCGCTCTCCGAGATAGCCGCTTCGGCAGGGACCCCGACCTACGTCTACAGCCACGCCGCCCTCGAACGGGGGTACACGGAGCTGGATAGTGCGTTTGCGGGCCTGGATCACCTGGTGTGCTACGCGGTCAAAGCGAACGGGAACCTCGCCGTATTGCGAGCGCTCGCCTCTCTGGGGGCAGGAGCAGATATCGTCTCCGGTGGGGAGCTCTACAGGGTGATGCGGGCCGGCTTCGACCCGAAGAAGGTCGTCTTCGCCGGGGTAGGGAAGACCGAGAAGGAGCTCATGTCGGGGCTTGGGGAGCGCATATTGCTCTTCAACGTCGAGTCTGCCTCCGAGCTGGAGCACCTCGACCGCATCTGCGCCCGCTTCGGCAAGAGGGCCCGCGTGGCGCTGCGCGTCAACCCCGACGTCGACGCCGGGACCCACCAGCACGTGGCAACAGGGAGGGGACAGGACAAGTTCGGCATCCCCGTGGACGAGGCTCTGGCTCTGGCCGAGAGAGTAGCGGACTACCGGTGCATCGACCTCATCGGGGTCCACCAGCACATCGGGTCCCAGATCACCAAGCTCGCCCCTTACACCGAGTCCGTCGAACGCTCCGCCGGCCTCGTCGACGAGCTCAAGACCCGCGGTTTCGATATCCGCTACTTCAACATCGGCGGCGGCCTCGGCATCCCCTACAAGGACGAGGAGACCCCGACCCCGAAAGAGCTCGTGGACGCCATCAGGCCCATGCTCAAGGCGGCGGGGACGAAGATACTGTGCGAGATGGGCCGCTATATAGCAGGCGCCGCCGGGGTACTCTTGACCAGCGTCGTCTACCGCAAGAAGAGTGGCGAGAAGAGCTTTATCGTCGCCGACGCCGGTATGAACGACCTCCTGCGTCCGAGCCTCTACGACGCCCACCACGAGGTCCTCTCCGTAAACGAAGACGGCTCCGTCGCCAACGCCGACCTCGTCGGACCCGTGTGCGAGTCCGGTGACTACTTCGCCCGCGACCGCGAACTGCCAGACGCCTCCGAAGGCGACGTGCTCGCCATCATGGACGCCGGCGCCTACGGGTTCTCGATGGCCTCCAACTACAACTCCCGTCCCAGGCCCGCAGAGGTCATGGTCAAGGGAGATAGCTGGGCCGTAGTGCGCGAACGCGAGCACAGCGCCGACCTCGTAAAAGGCGAGCTGGTTCCGGCGTTTTTGTAGGTGTCGGGTTTCGGGCTACTTACGTCCGGGTGCGCCATCCCGTCGCGGCGGGGCGATCTTGCGGAGTGGAAGACTAGTCCTCCCCACGACGGTTTATGAGGATAGGTGAGAGTCCGGGGCTGCGCTCGGCGAGGCGGGAGTCCAGGGAGATAGCCTTTGCGCCAGGGCTGAACAGGATCACCACCGAGATAAGCGCCACGAGCACGTTTATCGTGAGGAACTCGGGGGCGCCTAGGCCCGTCCCTAGCCTTACGCCTCCCTGGGAGAGCAGGATCACGGCGCTCAACCCGACGCTCCCGATCGCGGCGAGGTTGGTAAGCAACCCGAGGATGAGGGCGATGCCAAGCATCAGCTCTCCCACGCGCATGAACTGGGCGAAGAGCTCGGCGTTTGGCACCACATAGCCCCTCATAAAATCCTGGACGAAAGGTGGAGCCTGCGAGACGAAGCCCCCTGCCTCGAGGCTCGCCGCGAACTGGCCGGGGAAATTCGGATTCAGCAGCTTCTCCAGGCCACCGTTAAGCCAGACGGCCCCGATCAGGACGCGCACCAACACCATGCCGTTCACGTACCGGACTCCTCTCGCAGACTGCCACGCTCTCCTAGCCTACATACGCACCCCAGAGAGTTTAGGATCTAGCCGAAATGCTGACAAGCGACAGCCGGAGGCTGCAGCGTGCTGAAATGCCAAACACAACCAATGCCGGATACACTGCGTATATCATGGGGACCCCAGCGACGACGAGGAGGAAGTCTTGGAGAATATTTCGCGCGAGAGGTTCATCCGGCTGGGCACCGCGCTTGGAGTGGGCGCAGCATGCGCCTCGCTGGTCGCCTGCGGAGGAGGCGCAAGCAGCTCCGGCGGGAACTCAGGCGGTGGGAACTCAGGCGGCGGGGATTCCGGTGGCGGCAACTACGGCGGTGGCAATTCGGGTGGCTCCGACAGCGGATCGAAGAAATCGTCCGGCGGTGATGCCAAGGCAGGTGGAGGGGCTATCGCGAGCGAGTCCGAGGTTGCGCCAGGGGGTGCCGTCAAGTTCGAGGATTCGGGAAATCCCGCTGTCCTGATCCACCTGGATAACGGGGACTTCGTGGCGTACTCGGCGGTCTGTACCCATCAGGGCTGTAGGGTAGCCTACCAGGACGGCAATCTCGCCTGCCCGTGCCACGGCTCGATCTTCGATCCGGCCGATGGCGCCGCGGTAGTTTCAGGCCCGGCCCAGAGGCCGCTCCCCGAGATCCCAGTGAAGGTCCAGGGCGGCGAGGTCGTCAGGGCTTGAGAGCAGCGAGCTAGAGACATCAGGGCGGTCCCGCCTTCCTGGAAGGTCGTTCTCAATAAGCTGATGGCTGACCGCTGAAAGCTAAAGTAGAATGCTCTCATGGACAGGGGCCAGGAGATCATCGGGCTCAATGGGGCGGCGGCCGTTCTGGACGTCCCGCCCGAGACGGTCAGGCGCTTCGCGCTAGAGGGGAGGCTTCGCTCCGAAGGCGGGGAGGAAGGAGAATACGTCTTCCACCTGGAAGATGTCCTTGGGCTCGCGCGTGAGCTTGGCGCCGAATCCGCGGAGGAGGAGATCTTCGAGGGCGAGGTAATGGGGGACGAGTCCGCCGGCACCTCCAGGCTCCCTGCCGTGCCTTTCGAGCGCTACGAGCGGCTCCTGCAGCAGGGTCAGGACTACAAGACCCGCCT
>DASSCV010000408.1:0-7137 GCA_035697505.1 Rubrobacter sp. | reverse complement strand
AACAGCCGTTGGGACCAGATTAAAGCGTTCATGGCCGGGGAGCGGGGGTAGCGATTGGGCTACCTACTGAAGGCGGACGATGAGGGTCACTACTCCTTGGAAATCACGGACGGGGTGTGGATGGACGCAATCGAGATGGCGAGCGAGCACGGATATTCTGACCCCGACCTTCGTCGCGAGCGGGGTGGTGATGCATACCTTCCCAAAGCTGCCGCCAAACAACTCGCGGATGCCCTCAACCGAGCAATTGTCGCGCAGCACATACAACCCCGGTTCGGAGGTGGCAGCGCCCTAGACCAGGACCTCACTCGCCGCATCGTCTACATCTTGCAGATCGCCATCAAGGAAGATCGGGACCTTCAGTTGCTCCGCACGTCTCGTTAGAAGGAACGCCGCGACTAACGAAGGGCCTCGGGTTGGGGGTTGTTGGACATATCCCCTATCCCGTATACTTAGGACACGTCCGACGGGACGGTATAAACACGGGAGCATTAAGCCGAGGGGCTTTAAACCGCCGGTCCAACGCGAGACCGTTCTAAAACGCGGCAGGCGTCAACCCCTGCTATCCAAAGGAACAACCGAATATGGCAATAACTAATATGTTGCCGAGCATTTGGAGTGCTCGCATTCTGGCGAAGCTCGAGAAGAACCTCGTCTTCGCCCAACCTGGCGTCGTCAATCGCGACTACGAAGGCGACATCCGCCGCGACGGCGACCGCGTTCATATCCACTCATTCAACGATTTGACGGTATCTAGCTATACCAAGAACTCAACCACCATCAGCTATGAGCAACTCACCGATACCAGGGTTACGCTCCTCGTCGACCAGGCCAAGTACTTCGCCTTCAAGGTCGACGACATCGACACTGCCCAGATGCGGCCGGAGATCATCGACGCTGCAGCCGATAGAGCCAGCTATCAATTAGCTGAGCAGACCTACTCACAAACCCTGCGAAGCATAGCTGTCGCGACACTGGGAGGGATTCTAAGGCGTTGAAGGTCCCGCGGTAGCTCTCGAACCGTCTCGAACTGGCCGCAAACCCGCGACCGTGGCATGCTTCTTTGCCCGCGGAGACGCCGCGGGCCACGCGGGAGGGGGAACGGGATGGCTGCGAGCAAGCGCCGGCGGATCGAGCCGACCCACGAATGGCAGCTCCTGCTGCCCCTCTTTGAGTGGCCCGAGCAGGAGCGCTACGAGCAGATCCGACCCCTGGTGCTCTTCGACGCCTCCGTCGCGGAGCGGGCCGCGGAGGTGGGCACCTCTACCAGCACGCTCTACCGCAGGCTGGAGAGCTTCGCAGAGGAAGGCATGGAGTCCCTCTTCGACGCCCCGGCGGCCAAACGCCGCAGGCTGCCGCCCTCGGTCAGACGCCTCATCGTGGACCTGAAGGCCGAGTACCCCGCCTTCAACCTCAACGAGATCGCCAACGTCGTAGGCGCGGCCTTCGGCAGCAAGCCCGACGTTCGCTCGGTGGCGCGCGTGCTCTCCGAGGAGCCCGTGCCGCTTAAGATCGTCAGGAACTACCCCCCGTACCATGAGACCGAAGACCCGCGGGAGGCGCGGGCGACGATCGTCACGTTGCACCTGGACGGCTGGAGCGTCAAGGCCATAGCCGGCTACCTCGGGGTCCACCATTCGACCGTCTACCGTGCTTTGGATAGGTGGAAAGAGGGTGGGTTTGAGGCCCTGGCGGACGGACCTCCCGGGCGTCCACCCGGCGTGAGGAAGACGGACTTCGCCGCAATCGAGGCGATCCGCAAGCTGGCGCTAAACCCCGGCCTTGGGGCCTTCAGGGTCCACGCGGCCCTCGAGCAGATGGGTTTCGACCTCTCCCGTGCCACCTGCGGCAGGATCCTCGCGCGAATCCGCGAGGTCTACGGCTACGAGAAGCCCGAAAGCGGGGATGGGTCCAAGAGGGCGATGCCCTTCGCCGCCACAGAGCGCCACGAGGTCTGGAGCGCTGACGTGCGCCACCTGGACATGGTGGACGAGGAGCTCGTGGGCTCCAAGGCCTACGCCGTTACGATCATGGACAACTACTCCCGGGCGATCCTCGCGAGCGCACTAACCCGCAGGCAGGACCTCTCGGCCTTCCTCTTGGTCTTCTACAGGGCCGCCAAACGCTACGGGGCGCCCAAAACCCTCCTCACCGACTCAGGATCTATTTTCCTCGCCAACCGGGCGAAGGCGGTTTATGCGAAGCTGGGGGTGAACAAGGAGGAGATCGAGAAGGGCCGGCCTTGGCAGAACTTCTCGGAGACGACCTTCGGCATCCAGGGGCGTATGGCCGACTGGCACTTCGGAAGGGCCGAGAGCTGGGCGGAACTCGTGGCCGCCCACGACCGGTTCGTCTCGGACTACAACGCCCAGAGCCACTTCGCGCACCAAAGGCGCGAGGACGGCAGGCGGTCGCCAAGCGAGGTCCTCTGTTGGGTCTCGGGGATGCGCTTCCACCCCAAGGACCTCGAGCGGGCCTTCTTCTCCGAGCGCCACACGCGGGTTCTGGACGCCTTGGGCTACGCCACACTCATGCGGTGGCGTCTGTACGCCGAGGAGGCGCTCGCCGGCGCGGAGGCGGAGCTGTGGCTTGTGGAGAACACCCTCACTGTCGAGCACGCGGGCGAGCCGCTCTCGGCTTACGAGGTCGCCTACGAGGCGCAGGGCGGGCGGGGCGGATCAGGCAGGCTGCTGGAGGTGAGCAAGCCGACGCTATTCAAGACGCCCTTCGCCCCGGGCCAGATGCGGCTCTTTGGGCTCGCCGAGACCCTCGGCGAGGGCGGTTGGCTCAAGGCGCTTAGGCTGGAAGACTACGTCGCCAGGAGGCCGCGGCGTCCTCAGGCGCTCCAGCAAGCGCTATTCCCTTACCACGAGGCGTGGGGCTAGGCCGGGCTCGATCGCCACCGCGTTCCCCGCGGTGGGCACGACGGCCATCCGAGGGGCCAGCAAACGCCCCGGGCCCCGCCGCGGTATGCTCGCCGGAGTCGCGCTTTTCCTCCCATCGTGGCGACAGCCATGGTTCGCAGGGTTTGTGAGCAGGTCTGTAGCAGCTGAGGACGCCGACTCCTACATCGCAGGTCTGTACTCGGGTGCCTCAACCTCGAGTCCGGATAATACGATTGAGACCTCGCAGTTCACGAGCACGAACGTCTATCAGAAGTTCGTCGACTTGGCCGTGCTCATGGACCAGGTGAACTTGCCTAGCGAGGGGCGTTACGTCGTTGTGCCGCCCTGGATAAAAGGTCTGTTGCTTCAGAACTCGACGTTCGTCACCGCGTCCAAGCCTGATGCAGTCCTGAACGGGCAGATAGGGCAGATAGCGGGGCTGAATATTTTGGTGAGCAACAACGTCAAGACGACGGGCACCTCTCCGGTCGTATCTCACATGATGGCCGGACACCCATCTGCTCTTGCCTACGCGGAGCAAATCGTCAATCTCGAAGGTCTGAGGCTCGAAGGTTCGTTCAGCGACGCCGTCAGAGGCCTCCATCTCTACGGTGCCAAGGTGCTCGACGGGGCCAGGCTGTTCGACCTTCAGGCCAACCCATGATCTTTACCAGCTGATATGTGGCGGGAGTCCTTCTATCCGCAAGGAGAAGGTAGGGCTGGCATCGCCTTCCCCCTCCTGCCACACTCCCTTCCTTTCTGGTGGGCGCGCTTACATCCGGCGAACGGCAGCGGGGGTGACGTAGGGGGTGACGGGTTGGCAACCCGGCAGATGACTATGCGGGAGGCGGCCGACTTGCTGGGTGTGAGCAAAGGGGCCATCCGCAAGCGTGTAGGAAGGGGTACGCTGCCCTCCGAGATGGGGGAGGACGGACGTAGGTACGTGTACATCGAGGCGGGGCGTGACATCGTTGCCGCCAAGGTGCCAACCCGTGAGCATGATGTCTAGACACACACATCGCAGAGCTTATTCACAGCAAAAGAGCAAGTACGCAAGGCGCAAACGCCCTAGAAGGATTCGAGAGCAGCGCCTTAGAAAAGAAGCGGGTAGCAAATGAGCCAATGCCGCGCAAGTAAGCCGAATGGAGAACGTTGCAGGTTGCCTTCTAAAGGGTCTGAAGGCTACTGCTGGACCCATGCCCCTGAAAACCAAGAGGCACGCCAGAGAAAGGCTTCTAGGGGCGGTAGAGCCAAGGCTGATAAGGAGATAAGAGAGACGAAGGCTGAGATACGGGAGCTCGTCAGGCTCGTCAAAGAGGAAGGCTTCGATCCCACCGCTGCCAACGCCATCAACCGCCTTTATCAGACCTTACTTCAGTACATCATCGTGGAGCGTGGGATCTACCGCGAAGATGACCTGGCACAACGGATCAAGGAGCTTTCAGGGAAGTGAGCTTCGTCAGTGTGGATGCATTGGAGAGGGAGCTGCGTGGGCTAGAGTCTGAGCACCGTATCGTCGAGACAGGGATTTCGATCCCACCCTACCCCGTAGAGTTCGCCATGAGCGTGGGCATTGAGCCCGACCCCTGGCAGGTAGAGGTACTGGCATCAGAGCACCAGCGCAAGATCCTGTGCTGTGGTAGGCAGACTGGCAAGAGCACGGTCGGTGCGGTCCTGGCCGTGCACAAGGCTCTCACCTGCGCAGGATCAACCGTGCTCGTCGTGGCACCTGGGGAGAGGCAGGCGAAGCTACTGTTCAGCAAGGCGGCCAGTCTATACAGGCAGGCCGGCTATCCACTACCTGCGCACAGCGAGCGCAGGACCGGCCTCGAGCTCTCGAACGGCTCCATCATCGAAGCGCTGCCGGCGGTGGAGCGCACGACCAGGGGCTACAGCGTGGACTTGCTCGTCGTCGATGAGGCTGCCGCCGTCCCGGATCAGGACTACCACGGCATCTTGCCCGCGCTTATCGCTACGCGTGGGGAGCAGGTGCTCTTGAGCACGCCGCGTGGCAAGAGAGGTTTCTTCTGGGAGATATGGCAAAACGAATCCGTAACGGTTACGGGTTCGTCTGACTGGCAGCGTGTGATGGTGCACAGCGATGAGGTGGACCGCATACGCCCGGAGGATCTGAAGATCTTCCGTAGCACGATGCCAGAGCAATTCTTCGAGCAAGAGTTCTATTGCGAGTTTCTGGATACCGAGGGCGGACTCTTCTCTTACGACGACATAGAGGCGGCGCTCGCCGCCGGCGACGACGTGCAGGCCTTCCAGATAGGAGACGACGAATGGTAAACAGGTCAGTAGAGATAATCCGGAAGTGGGAGCCGGAGAACCAGCCGCCCCGAATGCCGAAGTACTCACCTAGACGCTACAGCGTAGGCGTGGACTTAGGGCAAGCCAACGACCCGACGGCCATAGCTGTGCTAGAGAAGACCATCGCCCCGCCCGAGACAGCCATGTTCTCTCCTGTGGGTGAGTCGCCATCTAACAGACTCGTCGAGGGTTCGATCGTCTACGATCTCGTGTACCTAAAGCGCCCGAAGCTCGGGACGGCTTACGACGTGATAGCTAAGAGGGTTGCTGACCTGATCTGCGAGCTAGAGCCCGAAGGGGCCTTCGGTGAGTTGGGTCAGGTGACGCTCTGTGTGGATGGTACCGGCGTCGGCAGAGCCGTTGTGGACATGCTCGACGTCGAGTTCAGGCGGAGGTCGACGAGGTCGGCCTCGCTGCCGAAGATAGACTTCCGCCGCGTGTCCGTCACCGGGTCGCAGACTCAGCTAAAGAAGCCACAGAGATCTAACGGTTATTGGAGTGTGCCGAAAAAGGATTTAGTGTTTCCTGCGGTCGCCAGCTTTCAGCAGGGGAAGATCCGGATCGCGAAGGGCATCAAGGACAGAGATGCCCTAGTGAACGAACTCAAGAACTACAAGAGGACCACAAACATAGCCACGGGTAACATGTCGTTTGAACCCTGGCGCGAGTCCGACCACGACGACCTCCTCTTCGCTGTCTGTCTCGCTCTGTGGGGCTGGCAGCAACGACGAGGGCAGACGATGCTACGTGTTATCAGATAGGGGGGTAAGTTCGTATAGCAGCGGTCCGACGTACCCGTCTAACGGGCGCGAACGGTCCGGGTAAGCGTTAGGCTGCCCTTCTGTAGGAACCCGGCGGTCGCCTTGCAATGCCGAAGCCTGCACTATACGACCGCCGGGCACCCCCCTCCCTACGTACGGAAACGGCGGCAGATGCACCGCCGATGAGATAGGAGACGTCACGAATTAGCTAGATGCACGCTAGCCAAGTCCAGTTCCGCTTCTCGCAATATCCGATCCGGGTTCGTACTCCAGATGGGGAAATAGCCCACCACAGAACCGTCCAGACGTCGCAATACCGCTACATCAGGGTCGTGGTCCACCCGGTAGCCGGGCGGGAGCATCTTGTTAACCTTGTGTGCCTTCAGGACCAAAAGCCCTGACATATCTTCCTCCTGGAGCAATCCTAGCGGACGTTAACTAGATAAACGTTGAACCTTATTAAACCCTATATTTTGACCTCAAGTCAAGGTTAAGACTCCGCATGTAGTGCAGGATGTTTTCGACCTCAAGCCAAGGTTAAGACTCCACATGTAGCGCACGATGTTTCTGCAGCGTTCTTGCTCCCGCCCAGGCTACACTCCTGAAACTCACGCAGGATCTCATTCAGGCGGGATCTCATCGCACCCATCGACTCCGACCCAAGCATCCCACCACGATTCGGCGCACCGTCCACTTTGACCGAGGCCCAAGCATATCTAGCTTAAATCCAACGTCGGCGTTTCGTCGCGCAGCTCCAGGCGTTTAAGGTTGGCTTCTAAGGGCTTTCGTTACTGGTCCTAATGGTCTAGTATCCCTCTTGTGGGAGAGGACAATACACGCGGAGACAACGCGGCATCTAACCGCGAGGATGCCGCGCACGCAGGGTGGGTCACTACGCAGGTCGCGGCAAGGTCATTAGCCATATCACCGCGCACTGTCCGTTGGCACATCGAACAAGGACACATCGAAGCTAAACCCCAAGGGGAAGGCGTAAGACGAAGCTGGCTTGTCTCTATAGACAGCCTTCAAGCCTTTAGAGATGCGCGGCAGCGGCAGGGGCAATCTCCGGGAGGCTTCCGCGAAATACAAAAGAGCGCGGATATTGCCGCACAAACGCCCGGCAACCCTATCCGCGAACTTGCCGACAGGCTGGTGGAGGAGGCGTCCAGAGCGTC
>DASSCV010000407.1:0-8505 GCA_035697505.1 Rubrobacter sp. | reverse complement strand
TGTCGGCTTCGTGCCCTTCCCGTACAATCTCCCGATGGGCGAACCCCATGACCGCGAAGGGCACAGACAGGTGGCCCTCGCCGCACTTGCCCTACTCTACGATCTGGAGCAACCCGGTGAGGTGGAATTGTAAGTATCAGGTGTCAGCCGTCAGGTGAGGATTTGGGCGGCGTTACCATGTGGCATCGGGATCAGCATCGGCCTTTCCTGATGCCTGTACCCTGACCCCTGAACCCTGATACCTGAGATATACTCTATGTGCGTATAGACCTAGTGCGAAGGTGAGACCGTGGCCCTGTTGGTAGTGTTGTTCATAGCGTTTTTCGTGATTGCGTTCCTCTTCCTGCTGCCGATACTGTTCTCGCTGCAGGCCGTGGGGAGCCTTTTCGTCTATCCGCGGCAGCTACGGGCGATCTTCGGGAACAAGATCCTGCGCCGCAACCACGCCCTGGAACACGCGACCATAGTGGTGATGATGGAGAGAGAGCCAGGCCGCAAGTTGAACGGGTTCTCCACCGACGACGGGTTCTTCGTGCAGGGCGTACGCTCCATCTCCGAGGTCGAGAGCGCCGCCAGAGAGGCTATGCGGAGGCTGCAGAACGGGGAGAGGAGGCTCGCTATCCACCGCAACTGCGGCACGACCATCGTGGCCGCGAACCTGCTGGCCGCTATCTTGTTCCTGGTCGCCATCGGGTTGGGTATTTTCTATTTCGGCGCGGATGGTTTGCTCTTCTACCTCATGATCCTTGGCAGCGTCGTTCTCGCTTTCGCCCTGCGGATCCCTTTGAGCCTCATCCTGCAGAGGTTCGTCACCACCGATGCTGACCTGAAGAACGCGGAAGTCGGCTGGGTCGAGCCGGCGCAGCCAGGCGACCTCAAGAGCGGTATCTTCGGGCTCTTGCTCGCCGCGTCGACCGCGCGGGTGCGAGTCTTCCACACCGACCCTGACGCAGTAGAGATCTTCCGCGACGATGGCGCCATAGTTCGTTAGAAGGTATCGGGTTTTGCACGGGCTAGTCCCTCTCAGAGGGCCCCTGATCTGCGGTGTCATCGCCAGGCCCAATACCTGAAACCTGTAGCCGCGGTCTGCGAAGCGGGCTAAGTTATTCGTCCAGCAATGCCGGGTCGAGGATCCAACCCTCGTCGGGATCGCACTCCGGCGGTACGCCGTATCCTTCGTCTCTCTTTTCGTAGGCCCAGGCCGCCTGGACCGCGCACAGCAGAGAATCCAGGGCGTCGGCGGAAGGGTCCCGTACGAACTCATCCCTCCAGCGAGCATCCATCTCTACCGCGAATCCATAGACCTCTCTCAGTAGGGCTGACTCCAGGCCGGCGAGCAGCGTCTCCCTGGCGGATCTCCTTACGGGTGTGTCGGGTACGCCGTCCCTCTTGTAAGCTGTGCGCCCCAGAAAGCGGCGGGCGACGACGGCAGGGTAGGCCTCGATGGCCACGCGTTCGTCCCCATTCCGTCTGCACGGCTCGACACGGACGCCTGAGGCGAGGAGACGCGGTGCCCCCTGGTAGAACATTTTCCCCACGGGGACCCTGAAGAGCATCATCGCGCTGCTGGATCCGCTCCTGCGGTCGGCGAGCCGGTAACGCCACTTGCTGCCTGCTGGTCTCAGCTCCATGTCGGCGCGGATCTTGTCCTCGAACTCCTCTTTCGGGAGCCTGCCGACCTCGCCGACGTAGCCTTCCCAACTCTCCGGCCATCCGAGGGTGGCTATGAGGGATCTTGGTTGGCCGAACGGGAAGTCCATCCCGCACACCCAGGGGCCCCGTCTCTGCAAGAAGTCTTCGAAGCCGCCGAAGTCGGTCAGCCTCTCCGAATCCTCCACACGCAAGGAATCTCCTTCCAGGGTGCAGCCTAGGACGATGAGGGGTTTCCGGCGGCCGGGGGCGCTCGTGAAGTCGAGGCCGAAGATCTTCACGCGGGTTCGTTCAAGGTGGACCTACCGGTACTCGCCGTTTTCCCTGTTCAGCCGTTGGACGTCTGGTCTGCGGTCGTCTTCGAGGATCTTCTCTCCCTCGTTCTTGCCGCCCGGGATGTGCCATTCGATCACCTGGTTTACCTCGGCCCCTATGACATCTATCTAACACGTGGTGCTCGTCCAAGCCTTGCGGGCGAGACTCTCCCTTGCCCGCAGATCAGCGCGACGCGCTAGGAGGTCGTTCTAGTCCCGGTGCCCCAGCCCGGGCGCAACCGGTGCAGTTGGCCTCCCTGGTGGTGGTGACCCAGTCCTCATCGTTGATTGGCCTTCCGCAGTAGGTCTCCCTGAATTGTGGCTTGGCCACATGCACCCTGCCGATCCCGTTCGCCTGGCGAATGTTCATCTCTCTCCTTTTTACTGCCTGCTCGCCAAGTCTAACCTGTTAGTCCACCAACGTATGGCCCCGCGCTCTCCGCGACGACGGTGTAGAGCGGTCGCCGAACATGCGGCGGGAACTCCGGTCGAGACTGCAGCCTGGGGCAACCTGGTGACACTATGGCTTCCGAGCAAACAGGCAGGCCCTTTACGGTCGCGGTCCTGATGGTATGGGAGAGCAAAGTTCTCTTACACCTCCATCGCAAGCTCGTCTCGGATGTTGCAGACAGCGTTGATCGCTCTCGAGCTCCGAAGTTTACGAGAGGAGCGTCGAGGGGCATCATGGATCGGTAGAATGATAGAGCTCGAGAGCTTCTGAAAGGAGCCGCAACAGCGATGAGCGAAACAGAGGAGTTGCTCCAGAACAACGCAGCTTACGCCGAGTCTTTCGAGAAGGGGGATCTGCCTCTGCCCCCTGCCAGGGCAGTGGCGGTGGTCGCCTGCATGGACGCCCGCCTGGACGTGCACAAGATCTTGGGCCTACAGGAGGGTGATGCACATGTCATCCGCAACGCTGGAGGGGTCATAACAGACGATGAGATCCGTTCTTTGACCATCTCCCAGCGTCTTCTTGGCACTACTGAGATCATCCTCATCCACCACACTGACTGCGGGATGCTCACCTTCTCGGACGACGAGCTCAAAGCTCAGATCCATGAAGATATTGGTCTGAAGCCTCATTTCTCCATGGAGAGCTTCTCCGACCTGGAGGAGGATGTGCGCCAGTCTATTGCTCGTATCCAGGCGAGCCCGTTCATCTCACACAAGGAGAGCGTGCGGGGCTTCATCTACGAGGTCGAGACCGGACGATTGCGCGAGGTCAGCTAACATATTCTCGAGCGAGCCTCCCAATCTACCTTTTCATACAGTCTCTGTATAGGGGGTTCTCAGAGGTTCGCACATAAGCGATTCTAGAGAGTTCGTATTCCCCTCGGCTATGGGATGCCCGGGCGTGACGCAGAAGAGCGCACCGCCTCGAGCATGGTCTCCACGGCTTCTCGTCTACTCAAGCCGCTTCCTCGTTCCAGCGAGCGCCAGGTGTGGAAGTCGAGTGCCAACGCGAGCGTCGCACGTAGGCGCTCTCTCACTTTGCCGCGAACCTCCCAGCCCCCGGCGAGCACGTCGCGCACCTCTTCGAGGTAGGGCACGACCGAACCCTCGAGCAGAGCGGCGAGCTCGGGCATCGTCTGGGCATCGCGTAGGACGTTCGCCCTCATCGGCTCGGTGCTGGCGTAGAAGCCGTACAGATCTGCCAGTGCCGTCCGCAACCTCACTTGGGGATCGCTTATCTGTGCCCAGGGCGTCGGATCCGGCGCCGGGTGCCGCTCGGTCCAGCTTTTCGAACATGCCTTGAGAAGATCGGTTATGTCAGGGAAGTGGTTGTAGACCGTCAGCCTGTTTACCCCTGCGCACTGGGCGATCTCGCTTATGGTGGTGTTGGCGGGTCCCCGCGTGAGGTGTAGCTCGACCGTGGCATCTACGATCCGGCGCCGCGTCTCACGGTGGCGCTCGGCCCGCTTCTTCATCTCGTACTTGCGTTTCTCGGCCATTTCAATAAACACTATACCAAACGATATTGACACGGAGATCGGATAGGTGTATGGTGCCGACTGTTCGATAAACGCAGTGTTTATCGAAACTGGCAGAGGAGGTAGGTGATGGCTGAAGCGATAAACTCGCTGGCGCGCAAAGTGCTCTCGCCGGAGGAGGGCGAGCCGGTGTGGCTCCGGAAGCTCGGCATAAGGTTCATGATCGGAGGAGAGGAGACCCAGGGTAACTTCGCGCTCGTGGAGTACCTGATCGGAGCGCGGGCGCTCGCCGCGCCGATGCACATCCACGAGCGCGAGGAGGAGTACACCTACGTGCTGGAGGGAGAGGTCGGCGTCCAGATAGGGGAGGAGGTTCTCGTTGCCCGACCGGGGGATCTGCTCTTCAAGCCCAGGGGTGTACCGCACGCCTTCTGGAACGCGGCTGATGAGCCGGCGAGGGCGCTGGAGATGATCTCCCCTGCGGGCTTCGAGCGCTACTTCGCGGAACTAGCTCCACTTTTCCCTCCTGCCAACCAGGGTCCCCTCGACGAGGAGGCGGTAGACGCTGTGAGGGAGAAGTACGGGCTGGAGATGGACATGGGCTCTATCCCTGTACTCGCCGAGCGCCACGGCCTCGCGATCGACGGGCCCCTGCCTTCCGAGAAGTAGCACCGATGTACAAAGGGTCGGGGCGTAGAGCACCCTCGGCCCTTCACACTTTGACCTTATTCATCCGAGTACGCAGCGGGAGGTAGCGACACGCTCTTGCCCTGACCTATGGATCGGAGCAGTCTCGGCGGTAGCCGCAGTTGGGACAGATGAGCTTGCAATGGAGGCCGTACATCTCCGCGCCACAGATCTCGCAGTCCTCACCCGAAGGTTTCAGTACCTCGGTAGTCTGCGCCTGCTGTGCGCCCTCTTCGTCCACATTCCGGAGTATACGGCTACGGCGCGACTTTGACACCGGCGTCGCTACCCGGTGTGTTGCCTGCTCTTCTGGGCCGAAGCGGTCTGGAGGATCTTGCCGATTCGGGCGGCGCTGAGGGTTTTTAGCGCGTTGTAGGAGAGAACCTTCTGCACCTGGCGCAGGGAGGTGCCCAGTGCACGCGTCAGAACCTGCAGCGTCGTCAGGCTCTGCTGCAGCTCGGAGATCTGGATGGGAAGCTCCGCGGCGCGGGCTTCGAGGGCTGAGAG
This sequence comes from Rubrobacter sp., assembly GCA_035697505.1. Taxonomy (GTDB): domain Bacteria; phylum Actinomycetota; class Rubrobacteria; order Rubrobacterales; family Rubrobacteraceae; genus Rubrobacter_D. The sequence continues at coordinate 3,416 of DASSCV010000407.1, read as the reverse complement.
GCTGATCTCCAGCTCATCAGTCCGTGCGGAGAGGCGGGCGACCTCGTCAGTGACCTCGCCCTGAAAGGCGGCGCGGGTGCGGCGGAACCTCAGGTAAGCCCCTAGCGCGCGGAAGGCCGCGACCACCGAGATAAGGGCTCCTAAGAGGATCAGGATCAGTAGAACCGTGTACATATCGACGCCTACCGTAGCACGGCGCTCCCCGACTTTACAAACACCGGGCCGGTGTTAGAATCTCGCCTACGACGCGGGGTGGAGCAGTCTGGTAGCTCGTCGGGCTCATAACCCGAAGGTCGCAGGTTCAAATCCTGCCCCCGCTACTTCTCCGAGGCCCCGCAGCTGCGGGGTTATTGCTTTTCTGGGACGTCTTCCCTGAAGCCTGTAACTGACACGCGCGGGGTTTAGGATCTTGAAAGGCGGGGTAGGCAGCCTGATAGCCGTCTACAAAGCCGTGGGGAAGTGGCCTCGGCGGGAGACGTACGGGGTACCTGCGAGGCGTTCAGGTGCCACCCATATGACGATTGAACGGAAAGGAAGAGCCATGAGCGAGGAAAGCGCTAGCAGCCAGGGAAGCCCACTCAAGAGCGAGAAGGGCAATACTACTATCAGCAGCGCGGTGGTCGCCCAGATAGCGGGCATCGCGGCGCAGGAGGTAGAGAGCGCGCAGATGGGCGGCGGCGCCTCCGCGGCCGTTGGTGGGATCCTGCAGAGCGTGGCCGGTAGCGTCACAGGCGGCACGAGCGGGGGGAACTACTCCAGGGGTGTCAGCGTCGAGGTCGGCGAGGAAGAGGCCGCCGTGGACCTGACCATGACCGCAGACTACGGCCAGTCGATACCCCAGATCACGGAGGCTGTGCGCCGAAACGTGATCAACCGCGTGGAGAGCCTCACTGGCCTGCGTGTGACCGAGGTGAACATAGTGGTCAGCGACGTCCAGATCCCTGAAGAGCAGCCGATGCTAGAACAGTAGGAGCAGACGGAGTAGCTACTACAACACCCACAGGATGGAAGACCGGGGCACCACGCTCCGGTCCTTTCTTTTGCTAGCCCCTGTACTTCTCTAAAATGTCGGCATGGGATCCGCGAGTTTCCCGGATAAGGTGCATCGGACTGCGGAGCGTTACGGCATGGACCTTCGTAGCCCGCTTGCGCTGGTCTCCGGCGGCCCCGACTCGGTGGCGCTGCTACGAGTAGTGATCGCACTCGGTGGCGAACCCGTGGTGCTGCACGTAGACCACGGTCTGCGCGGCGAGGAATCACGCGAAGACGCGGAGTTCGTCCGCAAACTATGTCATAGGTTGAACTTGCGCTACGAGGTGCGGCAGATCAGGCTCAGCGGTGCTTCCAACCTACAGGAGCGGGCGCGCGATGAGAGGTACAGACTCGCCGAGGAGGTGGCCGTCCGGCTGGGGCTGCGGGTTGTTGTGACGGGGCACACTGCCGACGACGTGGCCGAAACCGTACTCATGAACCTGGCGCGGGGCACGGGCTTGCGCGGGCTCACCGGCATCCCGCCCGTGCGGGGTAGGATCCAACGCCCCCTCGTCGGGCGCACGCGCAGGGAGATCCTGGATTACCTGGAAGAGATAGACCAGCCCTATCGCACGGACCCTACAAACCTGACCGGCAAGTACGCCCGCAATCGCATCCGTCTCGAAGTCCTGCCTGTCCTTGAGGAGTTGTATCCAGCGGCGGCCAGCAACATCGCGCGCGCCGCCTCCCTCGTCCGCGGGGACCTCGTAGCCCTCGAAGAGCTTGCGACCGGAACGGTGGAGAGGAGGGGAGAGGAGGTGGTCCTGCCGCTCGACAGGCTCATGAACTTACGGCCCTCGCTCCGACGCCACGCCGTGCGCCTGGCATACTCGACCGTGGTTCCGGATAATGCGCCGCTCCCTTCCAATCTCATCGAATCGGTGCTCGAGCTTCTGGAAGGCGGTGAAGGTACACGGACATTGGACTTGCCGGGTGGGGTGGTCGCCTCGGGCCGCTCCGGGGAGGAGCTCGCGTTTTACAGAGGGCCGCGGTCGATGGTGTCGGGGCGAGAGGAGATCAGGGTCGGAGAGGCAATGGTGTTCGGGGGGTGGAGGATCTCGGCGCGGGAGGTCTCTGGTTACGATCCCTTGGATGCGACGCGCCCCGAGGTGGCTTACCTCGATGCCGGAAACGGGCCTTACCAGGTGCGGATGGCGCGGGAGGGGGATATTATCCGGCCGTTGGGCCTCGGTGGTACCAAGAAGGTCTTGAGGGCGCTGATGGATAGGAAGGTACCGAGCGATCTCAGGCGCATGACGCCCGTCGTTGTGGATGCGCGGGGTGAGGTTGCCTGGATAGTGCTAGGTGAGCTCGACGAGCGGTACAAGGTGGATGAGAGGACGGAGGAGGTTCTCAGGTTGGAGGTGGCAAGAAACGCGTGAGAATGTCCAGTATGATGCCCGACGTGAAAGAGGTACTCATAACCTCACAGGAGATCGAGGAGAAGGTGCGTGAGATCGGGGCGCGCATCACCGAGGATTACAGGGGCGAGAATCCGCTCTTGATCGGTGTACTGCGCGGCGCGGTCGTGGTGATGAGCGACCTCATGCGCAACATAGATCTGCAGTGCGAGTTGGATTTCATGGACATAAGCTCATATGGTAGTGGCACCTCATCGAGCGGCGTCGTTCGCATCCTCAAGGACCTCGAAGAGGACATCACAGACCGTCACGTACTGATCGTCGAGGACATCGTAGACACGGGGCTGACGCTCTCGTACTTGAGGCGTTCCCTGCTCGCCCGCGGGCCCGCCTCGCTCGAGATCTGCGCTCTTCTCTCCAAGCCTTCCAGGCGGCGCACGGACCTCGACGTGAAGTATCTCGGCTTCGATGTGCCAGACGAGTTCGTCGTCGGATACGGGCTCGACTACGCAGGGGCCTACCGCAACCTCCCCGATATCTGCATCCTCAAGCCCGAGGTCTTCGCGACCGGCTGAGAGCAAGAGCGTCCCATTCGGTGCGCAGGTAGTATAATTCCCATGTCCTAGACGCAATTCGTGGAAGGTAAGAGGCTTTGGGCAGAATCTTGAGAAGCGGCGGGCTGCTGTACTTCGTCATCCTCATAGTCTTGGCCGTCGTCCTGGTAAACATGCTGAGCCGGGGCAACCCGGACGTGGAGGAACTCAATTCCCAGCAGTGGAAGCAGGCGGTCCAGGACAAGACTTTCGTCACCGACCTCCCCAAAACCAGCGAGAACTATCTGACGATCCTCGACGAGGACCAGACGGTAACGGGTCAGCTGGATACCGGTAAGGGAGAGCCCAAGAAGTTCGAGTACTCCTACACGCAGATGACCGACGTGGCGAGCCAGCTCGATAAGGCGGACGTGGCGTACTCGGTGGACCCGCAGAACACGGGCTTCTGGCTCACTCTGCTAGGCACCCT
>DASSCV010000406.1:0-42539 GCA_035697505.1 Rubrobacter sp. | reverse complement strand
CGAGGTATCCGTGCCTGTGGTCGAGGACGAGGTCGTGGTCCAGAAAAACCCTGTGGCGAAGGAGGAGATCCGCATCCGCAAAGACGTCGTCCACGAGCGGCAGATCGTCGAGGAGGACGTGAGGCGCGAAGAGGTGGATATTGAAGACGACACCAGCCAGCGCAGAGGGTAAGCAAACCCGGCAGAAACTCACATCCACAAGAGGGTGGTCGAAGTCGAGGTGGACCTGCGCCAAGAGGAGGTCGAGATTAGACCACCGGACAAAGTACGGCGCCGGAGTGCCCTATGGGAGCTCCCAATTCAGGCACCCCAGCGTGGGAGGAGGACTACGTTGAGGGCGGCATGGGCAACGTCGTCGTGAATACGATCGTGAGGATGTTCAGCCGGAAGGCCGTTGGCAAGGCGATGAAATCTGCCAAGAAGTCTATGGGCGCCAAGAAGGGCAAGCAGGACGCTGACCATAAGGAGCGTCCTAACAAGAGGGGCGCCAAGAACAAGAAGGTCATCGACTAAAGGAACCGTAGGTTCCCGAAAAGGAGGCAAGAGCGAGATGGGCAGAGGAAGAGCAGGGGACGAGGGCAGGCCGGTGGAAACCGGCAGAGCCAGGGCGTCCGGCAACGGCCCGGACGCGGTAGAGGTGCACCGCGCGGGGGGCGACCATGACGACGAACGGCCCCGGGCGCGGGGCCTCGGGCCCGACATTCCAGCCTCAGGTCCCGGCTTCGCTGCAGGCACATCCGGGCAGCGCATCACCAGGGACGAGATGCGCCGCGCCGCGAGAGACGGGGTGGTAGACAGGGAAGAAGAACTCAAGGGCGACGGCCTGTACGGCAGCAGCACCAGCGACCCCATCCTGCCCGCCGCGCTGGCCGAGCTGGTGGGCACCTTCATCCTGGTCTTCGGCGGGACCGCCGTGGCGGTCGGCGCCATCTTGAGCCGCCCCACGGCCGGCGCGGCCTACGATTCTTTGGCCATAGCGCTCGCCTTCGGGCTGGCGCTCGCCGCAGTGGTCGCCGCCATAGGGCACGTCTCGGGGGCGCACGTCAACCCGGCCGTGACTCTGGGGATGGCCTCAACCGGCCAGTTCCCGTGGAAGTCTGTTCCTGCCTACCTGGGGGCTCAGCTAGTGGGGGCCGTGCTCGGGGCCATAGGCACCTGGATCGCCTTCGGCGGCCCGGGCAGGAGTGAGGCTAACCTGGCGGCCACCTACCCGGCACAGGGGATTGGCGACTTGCAGGCGTTCGTAGTGGAGATCCTCATCACCTTCATCCTCGTCTTCGTGGTGGTGTCTGTGGCGACCGACTCGAGGGCGCCTGCGGCCATAGCCCCCATAGCGGTGGGCTTCGCCCTTGCAGTCGGGGTCTTCATAGCTGGTCCCGTCACGGGGGGAGCGGTCAACCCGGTTCGCGCCCTGGGGCCGATGGTCGTTGCGGGCGACCTCACTAGCGTTTGGCTCTACATCCTGGGGCCCATCATCGGGGGAGTGTTGGCGGCACTGCTCTACGGGCGGACCATGGCCCAGCACTGAGCCCAGAGTTAGTAGCAGGAACGTGGTCTAAGGTTCACACGGAAAGGAGATGAAAGATGAGCGAGAGAACAAGCGAAAAAGGCAACACCGACGCGCCGAGGGTAGAGGAGAACGAGGTTCGTTCCGGCGACGGTCATCGGAACCAAGAGAGGGGCAGCACTCAGGACATGTCGTATGAGTTGTCGCACGGGTACGGGAAGACGAGCTGGATCAGCGTGATCCTCGGCTGGATCTGCGCGCTCGGAGCCGGGCTCATCCTTAGCGGTATCGTCGCCGCCATCGTAGGAGGGATCATCGGGCTCCTGGGCCTCGGGACGTCTTCGGGCGGGATCTCGGGCCTCGTCGGGATCGTGGTGACACTCCTCTTGGCCTTCTTCATCGGCGGCTACGCGGCCGGCAGGATGGCGAGCCGCTCTGGGGCCAAGCACGGTCTACTGGTGGGCCTGTTAGCCCTCATCGTCGCGATAATCGTCGCGGTCGCCGGCGGCGTCCTCGGCGCGACCTTCGCGGACGCCCTCGCGGGCGCGGTGCCGCCAGGCCTCACGCAGGCCATCCCGAGCAGCATCCCGCAGGGCCTAGGTGTGGCGGCCATCGTGGGCGGCATCCTCGTGGTGCTCGCGCCGTTCATAGGAGGCGCTTTGGGTGGAATGAAGGGAGCCAAGACCGGCCAGAATCGACCTTAACAACACCGTAACAGGAACGCAAGCAAACTAGAGAAAAGGTGCAAGAATGCAAGCAATAACGCAATCCTTATCGGAAGGGCTCGGTGCCATCGTGGGGGCGCTTCCGGCGCTCATCGGCGCCATCCTCATCCTCGTCATCGGCTTCATCATCGCCAAGGTCCTCCAGGGCATAACCACGAAGGTCCTCGAAAGCATGGGCTTCGAGGGCTGGATGGAGAGCGGAGGCATAAAGCAGTTCTTCGATCGGTCCCAGACCAACCAGACGCCCCTGTCTATCTTGGGCAAGCTGATATTCTGGCTGGTCTTCTTCATCGCCATCACGATGGCCGTGGACACTTTGGGGATCTCCGCGATCTCTGACGTCTTGGCCCAGTTCATAGCCTACATTCCGCAGATCATAGCGGCGATCCTGATCCTAGTGCTCGCCACCCTGCTGGCCAACTTCGTTGCAGGCATCGTCCGCGGGGCCACAGGGAGCAATCTCATCGGCAGTGTCGCGCAGTACGGCATCATCGTGTTTGCGGCCTTCGCGGCGCTTACGCAGCTTGGTATCGCCAAGGAGCTCATAGCACCTACGTTCCTGATCCTGCTCGGAGGCCTATCCCTGGCCGCGGCCATAGCGTTCGGCCTAGGCGGCAAAGGCGTCGCTCAGCAGATGGTCGAGCAGGGCTACGAGAAGGGTGGCGAGGCCAAGCAGCAGATCCAGCAGCAAGAGCAGAGCCAGCAAGAGCAGGGCGAGCAGCAAGGCGATTCTTCCGAGATAGCGGAGGTCGACGGCCAGAAGCTCGGAGCCCGCCGCCTGAGGCGTGAGTACTAGGGTACTGGCAGCCGGCTTTCGAGGAAGCGACAGCCAGAGCAGGCAACAAGAGCGAGTAAGAACGCTCAGCGCGAGGGCGTCCACTAGAAGACGCCTTCGCGAGTTCCGAGGAGGAGCAGAGAACGATGTCACAGACGGCAACCCGGGCGGCGGGGAGAGGCGCGTGGCCCGTCGAACGGTTCGAGACGCCACAACAATGCGCAGGTTACCGGGTCTGTGACCCACGGGGACGGAAGATCGGCAGGTTGAAGAAACTCTTCTTGAATGGGAGCGGCGGGGCTGAGTACGCGGAGGTCAAGGTGGGACTTTTCGGGATGAAGACGGTCCTGATCCCGGTTCAGACCGTTCCCGCCGACGCTCAGCGGCGGTTCCTGGTGCTGGAGTAGAGGATCCTCCTTGCAACGCGCAACCCGAGAGTGCGCAACACGAGCAGAGTAGGTTATAGGGCATGGAATATAGGGAAGTCTTCCGAACCGATAATGAAGAAGTCTTCATACTCGCCTTACGCCTGATTCATCTTGGTAGTGCATATTAGCGATTGAGGCGCAAGAGCAAGCAAGGAGCCCAATCCGTGAGAGTTAAAACGGAGGGCTCATTGGCGCATAAGGTAGCGCGCTCATGCATCTAGACCCTATTTTGAGAAGGCTGAGACATGATCCCATACATGAACCTAAACGAGCAGGTGGACGCAGACTTCATCCGCGCCAGGCGCCGGGCTCGCTTGAGAGCGGTGGTCGCCCGTATCCGAAGGGAGCACACCTCAAACCGGTTGCTCTCCTTCGACGACGTCAGAAGAGAGCTTGTAGCTAACAATCGCCTCCACCGAGGGACGAGGGTCGTAGAGGCGGACGAGATCGTCGGCAGCGTGGGGCGGTGGGATGAGTTCGACCGATCCTTCCTGCCGGCGAGGGCCAGCGTGGGGCACAAGTGGAAGCGCATAGACCGAGCGTTCCACCGTACAGAAGACTTGCCACCGGTCAAGCTCTACAAGCTCGAGGAAGCCTACTTCGTGGTAGACGGCCACCATCGAGTCTCGGTGGCCCGCTACCACGATGTGCCAACGGTAGAAGCTGCAGTGGTTGAGTTCCACCCCCAGCTTCCTGCTGCACCAGTACCTATAACTTCGAAGAGGGGGGAGGCAAGGAGAAGACCATGATGATGTAGCGAGGGAAACCGGTAAGCGGGCGGGGTGTTCACCTTTACCCCATCACGGTGGTTCTTCTCGGAGAAGAGGGGAGGCGGACATTTTTGGGCATGGACAACGAGGTCTGTCTTGCCTGGGTGGCGGACGCGCTGCAACAGCTACGCCAGGAAGGACGGACAAAGGCTGTGGGCTACCTGGAAGCAGTGCTGGAAGAGCTCGTTTTCGAGGGGAAGATGCCCCCAAGTAAGTCTACATCCAGCATCTTGTATAAACCGCCTATGAAGAGGTGCGATAGCGATAGTTCTGCCGTTAGCGTATCGGGAGTAATCGCTACATCCGGTGTCTCAGCATAGCGATGCACGTGAGCAAGACTCGATCAAGAACTAGCGCCGCGTAACCCATGTACTTCTAACCCCACTTGACCCTAGTTTGACCCTAACCCGCACGCAATCCCGTGCAATAGTGGGCATCACAGGGAACAGAAGATCCGTTATCTATGCGGGAATTGCAAGCCCGTGCAACACTCAGCAACCAGTGACCGCACACTCGTAATGAGCAGGTCAGCGGTTCGAGTCCGCTCGTCGGCTCTCCTCTTTCTACTTTGGGTTCTTCCTTCATCTGCTCTCCGAGGATTTTCATTTGCTCTTCGACACTTTTGCTCCACGCCGGTGGCCGGACAAGGCCGTCTGGCAGTGCGGTCGCCTCGTCGCCGATAGTCCAGTCGATCTGCTGTGGGGTAAGCCTATAGCTTGCTCCAGGGACGCTTCCTGTAGGCGAGCACCTCGAAGGTTGGCTCCTAGCCTGAATAACTCATGAGCGAGTTTCGGGTTTGCCAGGCGGAGGGCGTGCCGGCACAATTGGACCTGAAGCACTCTTCGAACTGCGCGGGCGAAATCTCCAGAACGCCGCCCATCTGGAACGCGCCAGCGTTGTAGACCAGGACTTTGGGGTCACCGAGATCCGAACGTATTCGCTCGAAGGCTGCGGCGACCGAGCTTGCGTTCGTGGCGTCGGCGGAGAACGGGAGTGCCGTACCGCCGTCGTCCTCGATGTCCTGCCGTATCTCCGCAAGGCTTTCTTCCTGGCGAGCCATCATCGCTACCACGAAGCCTTCGCCGGCGAAGCGGCGGGCGACTGCAGCCCCGAGTCCGGGGCCGACCCCGAGTACCGTCGCAACTCTCCCGTTCATCGGATGTTCCTCTCTTCCGTGGCCCAGACGCTGCCTGAGGGGAACTCGAATTCGTTCAGGGACTCGGGCTTCATCTCGGCGGAGTAGCCGGGGGCTTGTGGCGGGACGTAGCGGCCGCCCTGGATCTCCACTGGATCAGCGAAATGCTCGTGGAGGTGATCCACGTACTCCAGGATCCGGTCTTCGAGCGAGGCGCCGACGCAGATGTAGTCGAAGATGGAGAGATGCTGGACGTACTCGCACAGTCCCACGCCGCCTGCATGCGGGCAGACGGGCACGCCGAACTTCGCCGCCATCAGGAGCACGGCGATAACCTCATTGACGCCTCCGAGGCGGCAGGCGTCTATCTGGCAGAACGAGATGGCATGAGCCTGCAAGAGCTGCTTGAAAAGGACGCGGTTCTGGCAGTGCTCGCCCGTGGCGACGCCGACAGGTGAGACGGCCTCGGCTATGCGCGCGTGGCCGAGGACGTCGTCGGGGCTAGTGGGCTCCTCGATCCAGTACGGTTCGAACTCCGCAAGACGTTCCATGTTCTCGATGGCCTGATCCACATCCCAGACCTGGTTGGCGTCCATCATCAGGGTGCGGTCGGGTCCGATCTCGTCCCGGATCAGGGCTGCCCGCCGCTCGTCGCTCTCGATGTTCCCACCAACCTTCATCTTGAAGTGCGTCCAGCCTTTCCCCACCGCCTCGCGCACGAGCGAGCGCAGCCTCTCGTCCGAATACCCGAGCCACCCGGCGGACGTGGTGTAGGCGGGGAAACCATCCTCCAGCATCTCGGCCTCACGGTCCGGCTTCGACGCTATGTTTCGGCGCAGGATCTCGAGAGCTTCCTCACGTGTGATCGCGTCGGTTATATAGCGGAAGTCTATGCAAGAGATGAGCTCTTCGGGACTCATGTCCGAGAGGAGCTTCCAGAGAGGTTTGTGTTCGGCCTTCGCGTAGAGGTCCCAGACAGCGTTGACGATGGCGGCCGTAGCGAGGTGGATCACACCCTTCTCAGGACCGACCCACCTTAGCTGGCTGTCTCCCGTGATGTGACGCCAGAAAGCGCCCATGTCCTCTGTAAACGACTCGAGGGTTCTCCCCTCGACGAGCGGCGCGAGTGCTCTTATAGCGGCGACGCACAGCTCGTTACCACGCCCGATGGTGAAGGTGAAGCCGTGGCCTTCGAGCCCACCGTCCGTCTCGAGCACGACGTAGGCTGCCGAGTAGTCGGGGGCCTCGTTCATGGCGTCGGAGCCGGAGAGATCCAGCGACGTCGGGAAACGAATATCGCGGGCTACTACCCTGGTTATGGTGGTCACGTAGTACCTTCTCTCGACCTCTTGCGAACAAGGACCTAGACCCAGATCTCCGTCTCGTCGCCCGTACCCCGCCTGTGGGCCTCGTTCACCTGGCTGTTATGCCCCCGTCCACGATCATGCACGCCCCGATCACCGATGCCGATTCGTCTGAGGCGAGGTAGGCCGCCATCGCGGCGATCTCCTCCGGGGCGACCAACCGGCCGTGCGGCTGGCGAGCTTGCATGTTCCGGCGCGCCTCTTCGGGGTCGTCGTAGCCCGCGGTGATGCGGCCGATCCAGGGCGTATCCACGGTGCCTGGCGCGATGCAGTTGACCCTCACGCCTTCTTCTACGTGGTCGATGGCGGCGGCGCGGGTGATGGCGAGGATCGCGCCCTTCGCAGCACTGTAGACGGCCCTGTCGGCTATCCCGACGAGCGCTGCCACCGAAGACAGGTTGATAACCGACCCGCCCCCCGAATCCCTGATGGCCGGAATGGCGTGCTTCATACCGAGGAACGTACCCCTGAGGCACACATCCATCACCCTTTCGTAGTCCCCTTCCTGGGTATCTGTGGTGGTGCCGGCTACGCCTATCCCTGCGTTGTTGACCATAACGTCGAGGCCTCCCCACTCCTCGACCGAGGTCTCCACCAGCGCCTCCACCTCGCTCGAGTCGGTGACATCTGTCTTGCGGACGAGGGTCTCGCCTCCTGCTTCGGACACCACGCTCGTGGCCGCCTCCCCGTCCACGTCCGAGATGACTACTCGCGCTCCTTCCTCGACGAACCTGAGGGCGATGGCACGGCCGATGCCAGAGCCTGCGCCCGTTACAATGGCCCTCTTTCCTCTCAGGCGTTCCATCTCACCCCCGGACACTTTAGGAACGGTCAGTATAATGACGCCCTGACCAGCGGCGCAAACACGCCGCTCGCAGGGAAAGGAGCCGCTGTGAACCCTTATGCGCGTTGGATCCAGGACCTCCCGCAGGTAGACACGCCCTTCGAGGGCTTGGAGGGGCGTATGATCTCGGGCCCCGACGGCCAGGCGGTCTTCTTCAGGGCCGCAGAGAGGTTCGAGGTCCCTCCCCACTCCCACGGCGCCCAGTGGGGCATAGTCGTGAGCGGCCTGCTCCACCTGACCATAGACGGCCAGCCGGCGACCTACGAGCCCGGCGAGACTTACGACATTCCAGGCGGGGCCGAACATTCAGCCATCCTCGAAGCCGGGACCTGCGTTATAGACGTCTTCCAGGACCCTGACCGCTACAGCCCGAAGGAGTGACTTCGCCGTTAGACGGCTATGAGTGGATCGACCTCTCCCACACTCTGGAGGAGGACATCCCCGCCTACCCTACGCACGCCCGCTTCGGCAAGGCTCTCTACGAGTCGTATGAATACGGTGACGCCGCCCGCCACTACGGCCTCACGATGAGCGAACATACAGGAACCCACATGGACGCGCCCCTTCATTTTATCTCCGAGGGTCCAGCCCATTACGGGACAGACGAGATCCCCCTCGACCGTCTCGCGGGACGCGCGGCGATCATCGAGGCCACGGACCTCGGGCCGGCCGACCTGCTGAAGGTCGGGCGCATCGAGGCGTGGGAGGAGGAACACGGCGCCATCGAGGCGGGAGACAGGATTTTGATCCGCTACGGATGGGACCTCAGGTGGGCGACAGGCCCTGAGGGACGCCGCTTTCTCGATGACTGGCCAGGCCTCTCAGGCGAAGCTGCAGAGTACCTGGTCGGTAAGGGCGTCTCGCTCGTCGGGTGCGATACGCTCGCGATAGACGCCGCCGTTTCTACGGAGAACCCGGCCCACTACGCGTTGCTCGGCAGTGAGGTGTACATCGTCGAGAACCTGAAGAACCTGGATCGTTTGCCGCCGTTCTGCCTCTTTCTCGCATTGCCGTTAAAGATCAAAGGCGGCTCGGGCTCGCCCGTTAGGGCCGTCGCGCTCGTGCAGCCCTGATCGCAGCGCGACGGGCTCAGGAGTAAGATAGATTATCTGTGACGCTCGCAACGGGAAGGTGGAAGTATGAAAGGGATCGTATGGCACGGGCCTGAGGAGATGTCCGTCGAGGAGGTGCCCGAGCCGGCCGTCGAGCCTGGGACCGTCGTTGTTCGCCCTACGGCAGCGGGGATCTGCGGCTCGGAGATCGAAGGGTACCTCGGCAGGATGGGCAACCGTACCCCGCCCCTCGTGATGGGCCACGAGTTTGCCGGCACCGTCACGGAGGTCGGTGAAGGGGTCGACGAAGATCTCCTCGGCCGCCTCGTGGCCGTGAACCCGCTCTCCTCCGACGGGACGTGCCGCTTGTGCCTGGCAGGGCTTACCAACCTATGTCCGAATCGCACCCTCGTGGGAATCCACTCCCCTGGTGGCTTCGCAGAATACACGCTCGCGCCAGCGGAGAACGTCTACTCGCTCCCCGAGGGCGTCGAGGCGCGCACGGGTGCCCTCGCCGAGCCTCTCGCCAACGGCGTCCATGCCGCGAGGCTCGGGCTCGCTGATGGCCCCGTGGACCATACCGTCGTTATAGGGGCAGGCACCATAGGCCTGATGTGCCTGCAAGCCGCGGTCCTCGACGGTATTCCCGAAGTACACATTGTCGAGCCGGTAAGAGCGCGCCGCGAGCAGGCGCTGGCCCTCGGAGCGGGCGCGGTCCACGAGTCCGGTGAGGATGCGCGCCAGGCGCTAGAGGAGCCCACGGAAGGCCTCGGTGCCGACCTCGTCATCGACGCCGTCGGCGCCGAGGTTACGCGGCGGATGGCCCTCGAACTCCTACGGCCCGGCGGGCGGGTCGTGTACGTAGGGTTGCACGACGACGACACGACCCTCGGGTTCCACGACGTAGTGCGGGGTCAACTCGACCTGCAGGGCTCGTACGCGTACACGGCGGAGGACTACGAGCAGGCGCTCGAATGGCTCGTCGAGGGCAAGGCCGGTATCGGGGAGCTGCCGCCCGTCCTGCCGCTGGAGGAGGGGCCTGAGGCGTTCGCCGGGTTGGTGCGCGGTCCCTCAGCGCAGATCAAAGTCTTCCTCGCGGAGTTGGGGGAGTAGTGGAAGGCGCGGACCTCTCGGGGAAGACGGCGCTAGTCATCGGGGCCAGCAGCGGTATAGGGCTCGCCACGGCCAACCTCTTCGCCGACGTAGGGGCCACGGTACATGCCGCGGCCCGTCGCCGCGAGGCAATACAAACGGGCGCAGGAGGGCGTAACGTCACGGCTCATTCGCTCGACATCTCGGATAAAGAGGCCGTCTGGCGGACCGTCGAAGAGGTAGGGGAATCAGATGGGATAGACAACCTCGTCATCGCCGCTGGGATGAACTTCCCCGAGCGGCGACTGGAGCAACTCACGACTGAGGGATGGGACGCCATGATCTCGGTGAACCTCAGCGGCGCTTTTTACGCGATCCGGGCGGCATTGCCCTACCTTCGCTCATCCGGCGGTCTCGTCGTCCTGATCAGCAGCGTCTCGGGACGGTGGCCCGACGCCTCGGGCCCGGCCTACCAGGCCTCCAAGGCAGGCATGGTCGAGCTGGCGCATGCCGCAGGCTTCGAGGAACACGTAAACGGCGTGCGCTTCACCTCGATCTTGCCTGGCATAGTGGACACACCCATCCTGGACAACCGTCCCGAGCCACCCCCGAAAGAAGTCCGCGACGCCGCTCTCAAACCCGAGGACATCGCAAGTGCATGCCTCTTCCTCGCGACGCTCCCGCCCCGCGCCTACGTCCCCGAACTGACGATGGTGCCGACCGCGATACAGGCCCTAGGCAAGACCTCGACAGCGACGCCTCCGGTCTCACGAGGCGATGAGTAGGACGAAGACCCGACAAGGAGATCCGCCATGACTTCAGGTAACGGCCGGGCAACGCTCCGGTTCCGCTCGCGCGACTGGTTCGACGATCCCCATCGCAGGGACCAGAGCGCGCTGTATCTAGAGCGCTTTATGAATTACGGGATCACACCGGACGAGCTGCGCTCCGGCAGGCCCGTAGTCGGCATCGCCCAGAGCGGAAGTGATCTCTCGCCCTGCAACAGGCATCATCTGGAGCTCGCGGATCGTGTGCGCGACGGGATACGCGACGGTGGGGGTATCCCGATGGAGTTCCCCGTGCATCCCATAAATGAGAATTGCCGCAGGCCGACCGCCGCGCTGGACCGCAACCTCTCTTACCTGGGGCTCGTCGAGATCCTTTACGGCTACTTCATCGACGCCGTGGTGCTTACGACAGGCTGCGACAAGACGACGCCGGCGGCGATTATGGCCGCCTCGACCGTGGACATCCCCGCCATCGTGCTCTCCGGCGGTCCTATGCTCGACGGCTACTTCGAGGGCGAGCTGGTGGGTTCGGGCACGGCCATCTGGAAGAGCCGCCGCCGTCTGGCCGCTGGCCAGATCGACGAGGAGGAGTTCTTCGAGACGGCCCTGGCTTCCGCGCCGTCAGCAGGCCACTGCAACACTATGGGTACGGCCTCGACAATGAACGCCCTGGCCGAGGTGCTTGGTCTCTCGCTACCAGGGTGCGCTGCCATCCCCGCGCCCTACCGCGAGCGCGGCCAGATGGCTTACGACACGGGGAAGCGCATCGCCGAAATGGCCTACGAGGATCTGCGCCCTTCGAAGATCCTGACGCGCGAGTCTTTCTTGAACGCGATCGTCGCGACCACGGCAATAGGCGGGTCGACCAACGCCCAGCCGCACATCATGGCCATGGCGCGCCACGCCGGGGTCGAGATCAAACCCTCCGATTGGGAGCACGGCTACGACGTGCCCTTGCTCGTCAACATGCAGCCGGCAGGCGAGTACCTGGGAGAGAGGTTCCACCGCGCGGGCGGCGTGCCTGCCGTGGTGAATGAGCTTCTGCAGGCCGGCAAGATCGATGGCGTGACGAGAACCGTCACGGGCAGGACGCTGGCCGAGAGCGTCGCAGGGCGCGAGAGCAAGGACCGGGAGATGATCACAGCCCACAACGAACCGCTTCAGGAGCGCGCTGGTTTTCGGGTCCTATCAGGCAACCTCTTCGATTTCGCCATTATCAAAACTAGCGTGATCTCAGACGAGTTCCGCGAACGTTACCTGGGCGATCCCGCCAACAAGGACGTGTTCGAGGGACGCGCGGTAGTCTTCGACGGCTCGGATGACTACCACGAGCGAATCAACGACCCTGACCTCGACATCGACGAGCGCTCTATTCTGGTGATCCGTGGGGCTGGACCAGTCGGATGGCCTGGCTCGGCCGAGGTCGTCAACATGCAGCCCCCCGACTCGCTCCTCAAACGTGGGATCAACACCCTGCCCACCATCGGCGACGGCAGGCAGTCTGGCACCTCGGACAGCCCTTCGATCCTGCACGCCGCACCGGAGAGCGCCGCTGGTGGCGGCCTGGCCTGGCTGCGGACAGGGGATACCATCCGTATCGACCTGGGTACCGGACGCTGCGACGTGCTGGTCTCCGACGAGGAGATAGAACGCCGCAAGCGAGAGGAAGGCATCCCTGACTTCCCCGAGAGCCGGACGCCCTGGCAAGAGATCTACCGCGCCTCCGTGAGTCAACTCGACGCCGGCGGGGTACTCGAAAGCGCCCTGAAGTACAGGGGCATCGCCACAAAGACACCCCGCCACAATCATTGATGGGGTCCTCAGGGAGGGATAGATGCAAAAAGCCGGATTCATAGGACTCGGGGCGATGGGCGCCCCGATGGCGAAGAGGATCCTCTCCGCCGGTTTCGACCTTTCGGTCTTCGACGTACGCCCCGAGAATGCTGACCCACTGGTCGAGCTGGGGGCCAACCGCGCGGGCTCGCTGCGAGAGGCGGTCGAGTGAGCCGAAGCGCTCATCATGATGGTCGTGAACGCGGAGCAGGCCGCGAAGACGCTCTGTTCGGAGGAGATGGTGCAGCCGAGACCCTGTCGCCGGAGTCCGCCGTAGTAGTCATGAGCACCGTCGGACCAGAGGCGGTGCGCAGGATCGGTGGACGATTCTGGTGTTGTGCGTGTTTTCGAGAGAACGGACGGACCGGACCGAACAGGAGATTCTCTTCAAATCTAGCTCATCTGCATGATGCACGTTCTACCAAGTTAGGGTTGTGCTCGGACGGTTTGTAGGGCAGGGGATAGAAACCACCGTCTTTACCACCGGGTCGAGCCGTAACTAGCCCACGCCCCCGCGTTGTTTTCCCTGCCGGGAACCATTATGTTACCGGAGCATCAATTGTAGAGACGAAAGCCTACAGGGAGGTAACGGTCGGATGGCTTTCTCGGAAGAGGTCGCGTGGGTGACGGGAAGCAGCACGGGGATCGGACGCGCCGTCGCCGTGGCGCTCGCCGGGCAGGGGCGCCGGGTGGTGGTCCACTACAACGCGAGCGAGGATGAGGCGCGGGAGGTGGTAGAGGAGATCGAAGCCTCAGGCGGGGAGGCTTCGATCGTCGGGGGTGATGTCTCTGACGCGGATGAGGTCGGGCGGATGGTCGGGGAGATAGAGGACCGTCTCGGGCGGCTCGACGTCCTGGTCAACAACGCGGGGTCACTGATCGAACGCAGAAGTCTATCCGAGATGACCGATGACCTCTGGGATCGGGTGATGGACGTGAACCTGAAAAGCGTCTACCTGGTCTCGCGGGCTGTGTTGCCGATCATGAGGCGGCAAGGAAGAGGCAGGATCATCAACATGACCTCGATCGCGGCCCGCAACGGCGGCGGTCCTGGCTCGGTCGCCTACGCCACGGCCAAAGGCGGCGTAAGCACCCTGACCCGCGCGATGGCCAAGGAACTCGTCTCCGATAACATCCTCGTAAACGGGGTCGCACCAGGCGTAATAACCACCCCTTTCCACGACCGCTTCACGCCCCCCGACGTACGCGAGACCCTGAAAAACACCATCCCGATGGGACGCGAGGGCACCCCCGAGGAGACGGCCGGGGTCGTCGCGTTCCTGGCCTCTCCGGCGGCTGACTATCTGGTAGGTGAAATCATCGAGGTCAACGGCGGCCAGTTGATGAGCTAGTCGAAGAAAGGAGATCCACACCACCCCGATGTTCGGTGCGTAAGGGCAAGATAAGGGGCCAGGTCAGCGTCTCCCTGTCCCTTCCAACACCGCTGGGATGCTAGTCGTTGTTAGGCTTGTCTTTACCGTCGGGGCTTTCGTCATCTGTCAACGTGGTGAGGACGTTGAAGTCGCAGTCGAGGTGGACGTCGGCCTGGCTGCCGTCGTCGCTTGTGACCTCGACCTCGAGGTAACCTTCTTCGTCGCCGACCTCGGTGCCTGTAACTTGTCCCTCCTGGTGCAACCCTCCAGGTGAACGTCGGAGAACTCCGTAAAGCGGAAGGTCAACTTCGGAGAATTCACCTTCCACGCACTCTGGTGAATAGACTCCGGACGCAAGCGCTGAACCTCGGCCTGTGGCATCATGATGCCCAAGGAGGGGCGTAGAGTAAGGAGGTTAGCCCAGTGAGTATATTCCCCACCAAGGTCCTTCTGGCCACCGACGGCTCCAGGGAGGCCAAGTTGGCCGCAACCACCGCTGCCGATCTGGCCAACAGCACCAACTCTGAGCTGCACGTTGTTCACGTCGGAGAGTTTGAGCCGACCTTTCTGGCTCAAACCGAAGAAGAACCCGCTGAACTCCAACGCGAGGCACACCGGCTGCTTGATGAACAGCGGAGAACAGTCCAGGAGGCAGGAGGCACCGTCAAGGAGGCGCACTTAAGGCAAGGAAAGGCAGACGAGGAGATAGTCGACTTGGCCCATAGCTTAGACATCGGGTTGATAGTTATGGGCAGCAGGGGGCGTGGAAGGATGAGGAGGGCTCTTATGGGCAGTGTCTCTGACTCGGTAGTCCGCCACGCTCACTGCCCGGTCACAATAGTCAGGGAGTAAGAGAGAGCTCAACTTCTTAGAACTCCGTCACTCCGACATCGGGTGAATAGCACCCGCTGTCGAGTGTCCTCCTCTCTTCCTAAGGCGATCTCCCTGCTGACCGAGAGGGCCCACCAGCACGGTCGGAGGCTGCGCATAGAGATCGCTCTTTCGAGCCTCAAGCGGGTGTTCGGGCTCGGTTGGATGCTGGCGAGGACTCTGGTGCGGGGCTTGCGACCAGGATCTTGGCGAAGATCTCCGCCTACACCTCTACGCATTTCACATCAACCGGCTGTTGGGCAGGCCGCAGGGATGCATCAAGGAACTGTGGGCATGAAAACCTCGCAACACTCATTCAGGGGACACTGGCGCGTCTAATGAGCGTGAACGAAGACCTTCGCGAGAGGCTAGAGAGCTTTTTGTCAGCCGGCGGCAGACTTATCCTGGGAGGTACGGCCGCCCTCGACGCAGAGACGGGCGAGTTCGGCCTCAATGGCGAGAAGTGTGGGCCAGGGCAGGCGAAGCACCGTCTCGATAGAAGCCCCGTCCGACGTCGCTGACGGTCGGATGAGGTTGAAACGTGTTGCACTATCGAGTATGGGGCTTGTATCCTCCTGCTATGGTGCTAGGTTAGTGTAAGCTGGTATTCCGAAGGGGAGCAAGGGAAGGAGACCTATGGAGCAAAGAGAGGAAAGTCCGAGGATCGATTCCACTGTATTCTGGGTTGCAGCGATCCTTTCGGCGATATTCGTGGCGTGGGGTGTATTCTTTGCGGACAGCCTGTCCGCCGTTTTCGACGCCGTGCTGTTCTCCTACCTGATCCCCAATTTCGGTTGGGTATTCATACTGTCGTCCTTCGGTTTTTTGGCCTTTTCGATCTACCTGGCGGCGAGTCGCTACGGTAGGATCAGGCTTGGTGGAGACGACGAACGACCCGAGTTCAGCACGGTATCTTGGGTCGCGATGATGTTCAGTGCTGGGATGGGCATAGGGCTCATGTTCTTCGGTGTGGCGGAGCCCATGTCGCATATGGGCACCCCCCCGTTCGGTCTGGCTGACCCCAACACGAAGGGGGCCGCCCAGGTCGCGATGGAGTACTCCTACTTCCACTGGGCGCTGCACCCTTGGGCGATCTACGCGATCGTCGGTCTCGCGCTCGCGTACTTCTGCTTCCGCAAGGGGATGCCTAACCTGATCAGCACGGCCTTCTACCCGCTGCTCGGAGACAGAGTCTACGGTCCGGTAGGCAAGACCATAGACATCCTGGCGATCTTCGCCACCCTGTTCGGTTCGGCTACTTCGCTTGGCCTGGGCGCCCTGCAGATCAACCAGGGGTTGAACGTTCTGTTCGGCGTCGGCGGCAAGAACGCCGTCGGGATAGCGATCGTGGTCATCGCCGTCCTGACAGTGTGCTTTATCCTCTCGGCGATAAGCGGTGTGCACCGCGGCATCCAGTGGCTCGCGAACACCAACATGGTCCTTGCCGTGTTCCTGTTGTTGTTCCTGTTCGTTCTGGGTCCAACGGTCTTCATCCTGGACACCTTCGTTCAGTCTATCGGGGGCTACCTGGCCAATATCATTCCGATGAGCTTCAGGACCGCCTCTTACGGCGACTCGGCCTTCGTCTCCGGCTGGACCGTGTTCTATTGGGCGTGGTGGATCTCCTGGGCACCGTTCGTGGGAACCTTTATCGCCCGCATCTCCAGGGGCCGCACCATCCGTGAGTTCGTCGTCGGGGTTATCCTGGTCCCCAGTGTGGTCAGCTTCGTGTGGTTCGCCATCCTCGGCGGGACGGCCATAGACTTGCAGCTCTCGGGAGCGGCGGACATCGCCGGTCCCGTGTCCGCAGGAAACCAGCCGGGGGCGCTCTTCCTCACCCTGCAACAGTTTCCGCTGTTCTGGCTGACGGCGCTCATCGTGGTCGTCCTGGTCGCCCTGTTCTTCATCAGCGGGGCCGATGCGGCCTCGGTGGTGATGGGCATGCTTTCCTCCAGGGGCAACCTGCACCCCAAATCGTGGAACATCATCGTGTGGGGCACCTTCACCGGGGCAGCCGCAGCGATCTGTCTGCTGGCAGGGGCGATCCAAGGCTCGGTTGACGCCGCTATTACAGCCCTGCAGTCTGTGGCCATCGCGTCAGCGGCGCCGTTCGTGCTCATCCTGATCGGGCTGTGCTTCTCCATCATGAGAGCGCTGCGCGAGGAGCGGGTGCCCGGGGGTGAACCAGGACGTGAGGCGCCCGAGCCAGACAGGGCTATGTCCCGTCAGCCGGGCACAACGGCACCGCAGCAGATGGCGGCGGAGGACCCCGAAGAGCAGCGCGGGCCCCGCGGCTAGAAAGCCTTTCGAGATCTAGAACACGCCCCAGAGACGGCCTGGGCGGGTGGCTTTAGCTACCCGCCCGTCGTATCGGAGTGGCGGGCCGGAATACAGAAGGAGGGAAGATGGGCATGACACGCAACCCATTTCGGGGGCTCATGGACCACATGAGCGAGATGGCCAGGATGCGGGAGTACGCCGAGGGCGGGGGACAGGAAGACCAGCGGAGGACCCACGCGACCGCCTGGGTTCCCACCGCCGACATCTTCGCCAAGGGCGACGATCTGGTGATACGTTGCGAGCTCGCCGGCGTAGAAAGGGAGGACGTGGATGTCTCCCTCTCCGGCGGCGTTCTGACCATCGACGGGCAACGCAGGGGCGAACCGGAGGATGTTATGTACTACGCCCGAGAGCGCTATTACGGGCACTTCAGACGGACCATGAACCTGCCTGAGGGCATAGACGGCAGCAGGATAAGCGCCGACTTCGAGAACGGACTGCTCGAGGTCACCGTAAAGGGCGGAGCAGATCATCCAGAACCCGAGCGCATACAGATAGGGAGCCGGACCAGCTAAGCGCTTCTACAGCGGGATGAGGAAGAGTCAACCCTTCCTCATTCCGCGCATGTCAGCACGTCTGCGTCGCCGGTTGGCAAGTCAGCCAGGGCTAGCATGCAACAAGCTGACTTCCTGACCAGCTTCTTGACTCCCGCGCCGCCTTGTGTTACTTGTGCCGCATACAGAAAGACGATTCGCCATGCGCAACAAACCTCGAACACGTCCGTGTGGGTGCTGTTCTACTGCGGGGTCTTCTGGGAGGTTGGGCGGAGGCAGCGGGGCCTGGTGTTCCCGGTCTGCTTGTGGCGGCTTGGGGTAATGTATGGAGAGTAGTGCGAGGGTAGTGATCGTCGGGGCCGGCATCGTCGGCTGCAGTGTGGCGGAGCATCTGGCTCGGCTCGGCTGGCGGGATGTGGTGATCTTGGATCAGGGGCCGCTCTTCGAGGCTGGTGGGTCCACTTCCCACGCTCCCGGGCTCATGTTCCAGACAAACCCGTCCAAGACGATGACCGACCTCGCCAAATACAGCGTCGGGCGTTACGTGGAGCTCGAGCTGGACGGCCGGCCGTGTGGCTACCAGGTGGGGGGCATAGAGGTCGCCGAGACTCAGGAGCGGTGGGACGATCTCGAGCGCAAGCACGGGCTCGCGACCTCGTGGGGGCTCGAATCCGAGCTCATTTCGCCTCAGGAGTGCGCGGAGAGAGTGCCGGTTCTGGATCCCACAAGGATCAGGGGCGGCTTCTATGTTCCCACAGACGGCATCGCCAAAGCTGTCAGGGCCTGCGAGGCGATGGCCCGGCTGGCCGGGGAGCGCGGCGCGAAGTTCTACGGTGAGACCGAAGTCACGGGCATCGAGGTCAAGGATGGTGGCGTGAGATCCGTCGAGACGGACAGGGGCCGCGTCGAGACCGAGCTCGTCGTGAGCTGCGCGGGGATGTGGGGGCCCAGGATCGGGCGGATGGTCGGCATGAAGGTGCCGCTCGTGCCGATGCAGCACCAGTACGCGTGGACCACGCCGCTGGAGGAGCTTGCAGGGGAGACGAGTGAGGTCGTTCATCCTATCCTGCGCCACCAGGACTTCTCGATGTACTTCCGCCAGAGGGAGGATCGATACGGCATCGGGACTTACAGGCACAGGCCCATGCCCGTCTCCGCCGACGACATCGGGAGGGACTACAGGGGTGAAGGAGAGTTTCCTTCGGTCTGGGAGTTCACGCCAGAGGACTTCGAGCCCTCCTGGCAAGAGGCGCGCAGGTTGCTCCCCGCCCTGGAGAGTGCGGAGATAGACCGGCCGATGAACGGGCTGTTCTCCTTTACGCCTGACGGCGGTCCTCTGCTCGGCGAGTCGAAGGAAGTCAGGGGGTTCTGGATCGCTGAGGCGGTCTGGATCACCCACGCAATCGGCGTGGGGAAGGTGATGGCCGAGTGGATCACCTCAGGCGAACCGGGTATGGACTTAAGCGGCGCCGACGTCCACCGCTTCGAGCCCTACGCCCTGAGCCCTTCTTACATCCTGACCCGGAGCGCACAGTCGTTCCGGGAGGTCTATGACATCATCCACCCCCAGCAGCCGATGGAGGAACCGCGCCCCTTGCGCACAAGCCCCTTCTACACGCGCCAGAAGGAGCTGGGGGCCCACTTCCTCGAGGCCTCAGGCTGGGAGCGGCCGCAATGGTTCGAGGCCAACGAGACGCTTCTCGACGGGCCCGAGGTCCCCGACCGCGGAGAGTGGGCAGGAAGGTACTGGTCGAAGATCGTCGCCGCCGAAGCCCTGGCCACCCGCGAGCGCGTGGCCCTCTACGACATGACCTCCCTGAAGAAGGCCGAGGTGAGCGGACCCGGCGCCCTGGATTTTCTGCAGGGGCTGACTACGGGACAGCTCGACAAGCCAGCCGGAAAGGTAACATACACGCTCATGCTTGACGGTGCTGCCGGCATCCGGAGCGACGTGACCGTGGCGCGGCTCGGCGAGGACCAGTTCCAATTAGGCCTCAACGGCCCGCGGGACATCGAGTGGATGGGGCGTCACCTGCCGGCCGACGGCTCCGTCTCAGTGCGGGATATCACACCGGGGACTTGTTGTATAGGGGTGTGGGGTCCCGCTGCCCGCGATGTGGTGCAGAGCCTCTCCGAGGACGACTTTTCGAACGAGGCTTTCGGGTTCTTCAACGCCAGGCGGGCGTACTTGCGCGAGGTGCCTGTGACGGCGCTAAGGCTCTCCTACGTTGGGGAGCTGGGATGGGAGATCTACACCTCCGCCGACCTGGGGTTGAGGCTGTGGGATCTCCTGTGGGAGGCAGGACGGCCCTACGGTATGCTCGCAGGCGGACGCGGCGCCTTCAACGCGCTGCGCGTGGAGAAGGGCTACCGTGCCTGGGGCACCGACATGACCACCGAGCACGACCCCTACGAGGCGGGCCTCGGTTTCGCCGTCAAGCCGGATAAGGGCGACTTCGTCGGCCGCGAGGCGCTACTCGAGCGCAAAGAAGCCGGACCACGCCGGAAGCTGGTGTGCCTGGTGCTCGACGATCCGAACGTCGTGGTCATGGGCAACGAGCCGGTCTGGGCCGAGAGGGCGGTCGGCTACGCAACAAGCGCCGACTTCGGATACTCGCTCGGACAGAGCATCGCCTACGCTTGGGTGTCGCCCGAGCATGCCGGGGTGGGGAACCCTCTGGAGATCGAGTATTTCGGTCGGCGCCATCAGGCGACGGTCACCGAGGAACCGCTCTTCGATCCGGCGATGAAGAGGATGAGGGCGTGATGGAGGCTTGCGAGCCGAATACCGAGTGAAAGGAGAGATTTTCGATGGACTATAACGTCAATCCCGATCCTGGCATCCTGCAGTACACCAGGATATTCAAGTCACCGTACTTCTACGGTTCGCGGCGGCACGGGGTCCAGAAATACAGTGTCTACAACCATCACTACCATCCACGCTACTACAGGGACCCTGTCGAGGAGTACTGGCAGCTCCTGGAGGGCGTTACCCTCTGGGACGTCGGGGGGGCCGAAAGGCAGGTCGAGATCACAGGTCCCGACGCCTTCGAGTTCACCAACATGCTAACCCCACGCAATCTCAATAAGTGCGCCGTAGGGCAGTGCAAGTACGCCTTCATCACCAACGCCGAGGGCGGTATTATCAACGACCCCGTGCTGCTGCGGCTCGACGAGAACCACTTCTGGCTCTCCCTGGCCGACAGCGACGTGCTGCTATGGGCGCAGGGGCTCGCTTACAACATGGGGCTGAACGTGGAGATCAAGGAGCCCGACGTCGGCCCGATGCAAGTGCAGGGGCCGAAGTCCAGGGAGGTGATGACCGACCTCTTCGGTGAGGAGATACTCGAGGTGCCGTACTATTATATGGTGCACAGGGAACTCGACGGGATGGAGCTTGTGATCTCCCGCACCGGATACTCCGGGGAGCTGGGATACGAACTCTACCTGAAGAACGCGAGCCGCGACGGGCTCAAGCTCTGGGACCGGATGCTGCAGGCCGGCGAGCCACACGGGATATCCCCGATCGGACCATGCCACATCCGCAGGATCGAGGGCGGCATCCTGGCCCTGGGCTGCGACATGTGGTACGACACCAACCCCTACGAAGTTGGATACGGCTACAAGTGGATGGTCGAGTTGGAGCAAGAGCAGGACTTCGTCGGAAGGGAGGCGCTGAAGAGGATCAGCGAGAAGGGCGTCAGCCGCAAGCTGGTCGGCGTCGAGATCGGGGGCAGCAACCTCGGGTCGTACAACGACGGCTCCATGATCGATTACTTCCCGGTCCACAAACACGGCGAGAGAATCGGCAAGGTCACCTCGGCCTGCTATTCGCCGCGCTTGCAGAAGAACATCGGGTTTGCCATGGTGCCCGTCGAGTACAGCGAGCTGGGAACCGGGCTCGAGGTCGAGCGGCCCGAGGAGACTGTTGCGGCCACCGTGGCCGACCGTGTCTTCTTCAAACCGGAGAAGGCCGAGCAGAACCTGGGTGCCGCCAGCGCGTCTTAGGGCACCAGAGAAAAGCGACGTGGGCCGGTGCGAAAGAACGTGTCGACGGAGCAGAACACCGAACTGAGACTGCGGGCGAACCGAAGGTTGGCAGAGTTTCTGCGGCATCCCGGCTACGAGGTGATACCCCTCCAGGGGACGGAGGAATCGGTAATCGAGCATGTCCCAAAGGAGATAGCGCTCACGGTTACGTCATCGCCTGGTAAGGGAACCTGGGCCACGGTAGAGCTCGCCGAACGGTTGGCGGGACACGGCTTCGGCGTTGCGCCCCACCTCGCGGCGCGGCTCATTCGGGACAGGTCGGAACTCAGCGAGATCCTGCAGAGGCTGCGCGAGGCCGGCATAAGGAACGCCTTCGTCGTCGCCGGCGACGTCGATGAGCCAGCAGGGGAGTTCGAGGGCGCGGCCGGGTTGCTCCGAGCGATGTCGGAGATCGGGCACGACCTCCACGATGTTGGCATCACAGGCTACCCGGAGAGCCACCCCAAGATCAGCGACGAGATGACGATCCAGGCCATGTACGAAAAGTCACCCTACGCCACCTACATTATCAGCCAGATCTGCTTCGACCCTGAGGTGACCTCGGACTGGGCCAGGCGGGTGTGGTTGCGGGGTGTAAAGCTGCCGATCCGCGTCGGTATGCCAGGCTACGTGAATCGCCAGAAGCTAGTGCGGATCTCCGCCGGCATCGGTCTCGGCGAGTCGGCGCGTTTCTTGAAGAGACAGCGTAACTGGCTGCTCAAGCTGTTCTTGCCCGGTGGTTACAGCCCCGACCGTCTGATCGAGGGCCTGAAACCTGGATTTGCGGACCCGGAAAGCAACATCCAGGGTCTCCACATCTACACTTTCAACGAGGTAGAGAGGACCGAGGCGTGGCGGCGTGAGATGCTGGAGCGCGCCGAAACCTCCGCTTGACCGAGAAGGATGGACATGTCACCAGAGAACGCCACATCGGAGTATCTGGATCTTCCACTCGGAGAATTCCTTGACCTCGTGGCCTCGGGCAACCCGGCCCCCGGCGGAGGCTCCGTGGCTGCCGTAGCCGTGGCCCTCGCCGCCGGATTGTCAGGCATGGCCGCCCGCCTGTCTGCGGGCCAGCTAGCCGACGCCGACGGGCTGGCCGAGCGTGCGGATGCAGCGAGACAGATGGTCGCACCTCTCGCCGGGGCCGACGCAGAGTCTTACGGACGCGTCCTCGAGGCTTACCGAGAGCCTGACTCTGAGACCCGCAGGGAGCGCGTCAGTGATGCTCTCTCAGGGGCCACCGACGTGCCGCTGGCCGTCGCCGAGGTAGGGAACGAGGTCGCTGGCATCGCGGCCCGGTTGGTGGAGGAGGGCAACCCCAACCTCGAGGGAGACGCGATCGCCGCGGTCTTGCTCGCAGAAGCGGGAGTACGCGCCGCAGCGGTGTTGGCCGAGATCAATCTGTCTTCTGCAAACGTGGAGGATGACCGTCTCGGACGGGCGAATGAACTCGTCGACAAGACTGCGTCGACTGCCCGGAGGATCACGGGAGACCATAGACGAGGGTGACCGGGGCCAGTGCTTGCAGTATAGTTTACAAACAATCTTCCTGAAAGAGGGGTAGCTCATGCCGGAGAGAAGAACGCCATTCTACGAATTCCACCGCCGTTCGGCCAGGAACCTGGTCAAGGGAGGCGGGGACTTCATGTTCCCAACCTCCTACGCCTCGCCTCTAGAAGAGCACCTGAACGTGCGCAAGAACGTCGGGATGCAGGATCTCTCGACGATGGGCGAGGTTGACATAAAGGGACCTGGCGCCGAGCGGCTGGTAAGGCGACTGCTGGTGAACGAGGTTCAGGACATGGAACCCGGGCAGCTAAGGTACTCGACGATGTGCAACGAGGAGGGCGGCATCGTAGACGATGTCACGGTCTACAAATTCGACGACGAGCACTTCATGATCGTCACCAGTTCCGGGCCGCGTGAAAAGGCTTTCCGTTGGATCTCCGAGCACGCCGTTGGCTCCAGCGCCTACGTGACCGACATGACGGCGGCCGTCGCCCTGCCCGTGGTCCAGGGACCGCGTTCGCGTGCTTTCCTCAAGACGGTGGTCGAAGACGTGGACCTCGACGAGCTAAGGTTCTTCCGGTTCGCGCCGGGCCGGATCGGGGACGTGGAGGTGCTCATCTCACGCTCAGGCTACACCGGAGAGCTTGGCTACGAGCTATACACACCCGCGGATCAGGCCCCAGCGCTGTGGGAGCATATCCTGCAGGCGGGCCGCGGGTTCAACCTGAAGCCCTACGGCCTCGAGGCCATGCAGTCCCTGCGCATCGAGAAGGGCCTTCCTCTCTACGGCCCAGACATAAGCGAGGAATACACCCCCTTCCACGTGGGTCTCGGTCGGTGGGTCCGATTCGAGAAGCGCGACTTCGTCGGCCGAGAGGCCCTGCTGCGGGTCCAGGAACGTGGCCTACAGAGACGCTGGGTCGGCCTGACACTGGAGAGCGAGGCCCCCGCCGCCGCGGGCGCCGGGGTCTACGGCATCGCTGATGTTGCCACCTTCAGGGAAGTCGTGGAGACCGGTGCCGAGGCGGGCGAGCACGAGGACGAGTTCATGCCTGGCGAACGGCAGGTCGGGCGCGTAACCTCGAGCGCCATGGGGCACACCGTCGGTAGGATGCTTGCCATGGCCTACGTGGACACGGCCCACTCCTGGCCTGGCAACAATCTGATCGTCGAGCTTGGCGGCCGTCCCGTCCCCGCCAGGGTCGCCCAGACGCCCTTCTTCGACCCGGAGAACGCCCGCGTCAGGGCCAGACCTCATGAAGACGACAAGCTCTCCGAACTGGTCCCCGAGCCGGCGCGGCTGACGAACGCCAGACCCAGGACGACTGTGAGACAGTCTCCGAACGGGAACACCAGATAGTGAACGTTCGGTACTCCGGTCGCTACGACGCTATCATCGTCGGCGTGGGGGGGATGGGCAGCGCCACCGCCTACTACCTCGCCAAGAGGGGCAGGCGGGTGCTTGGCCTGGAGCGGTTCGGCATCCCGCACGCGATGGGTTCCTCGCACGGGCACACGCGCATCATCCGCCTGGCCTACTACGAGGACCCCTCCTACGTGCTTCTCCTCAGGCGAGCATACGAGCTGTGGCGTGAGATCCAGGGCAAGGCCGGCGAGAAGCTCCTGCACATCACGGGCTCCATAGATGCCGGACCGGGGGAATCCTGGGTCTTCAAGGGCTCGTGGGAGTCCTGCAAGCTCCACGACCTCCCGCACGAGGTACTGACAGGCGCGGAGCTCGGGCGGCGATACCCCGGCTATCATCTTCCCCCTGAGCACCTCGCGCTCATCCAGCCTGAGGGAGGTTTCCTCACGCCGGAGCGGTGCATCGTCTCCTACGTGATGGCGGCACAGTCTCTGGGCGCCGATATCCACGGCCACGAGCGGGTCCTCGAGTGGGTCCCGCTGGAGGGAGGGGTGCGCGTCCGTACCGACCGCGGCACGTACGAGGCCGACAGACTCGTGATGACCGCCGGCGCCTGGAACGGGGATCTCCTCGATGTCCTCGATGGACTCGCCGTGCCAGAGAGGCAGGTCCTCGCCTGGCTGCAGCCGGCCAGGCCGGATCTCTTCCGGCCAGACAGCTTCCCTGTCTTCAACCTGCTAGTGGACGAGGGCCGCTTCTATGGCTTCCCTGTCTTCGGCGTACCCGGGTTCAAGTTCGGCAAGTACTTCCACCTGGGCGAGACCGGCGGTGCTGACGAGATCGACCGCCAGCCCCACGACTACGACGAGCGGCTCCTCCGGAGCTTCGCCGAAAGATACTTCCCCGACGGCTGCGGCCCCACGATGGACTTGCAGACCTGCATGTTCACCAACACCCCCGACCACCACTTCGTCATGGACCTGCACCCTGACTACCCGCAGGTCTCTATCGCCTCGCCCTGCTCAGGGCACGGCTTCAAGTTCGCCAGCGTCGTAGGCGAGATCATGGCCGACCTCGCCGAGAAAGGGTTTACCCGTCACGATATCTCCCTCTTCCGCCTCGACCGGCTAAGGCCACAGGCCACCGGATATCAGTCGAGCCAGCAGACCAGCACCGGACAGCCGGCGGAGCAGTCCGACGGTCGTCCTCGCTCCTTCATCAGGATGGGAGACATAAGAACGTTCTGGTAGCCGCGGGCTAGCCTCTCGCCAACAGGACGCCGCCGGAGCAGATCACGAGCCCGACAACAGCGAGCAGACCAACACGCTCTCCGAACATAAGGTAGGCCCAGACCATGGTGGTCGGGGGTGTGAGGTAGATGAGGCTGCTCACCCTGGCTACGCTGCTCAACTTCAGGTTCAGCCAATAGAAGCCGTAACCCCCGAACGTGGAGAACACGACGAACCAGGCGACAGCACCCCAGAAGAGCAACCCGCCCGCCGGCTGCAGCCCACCCCAGAACGGTGCCAGCGCGGCGAACAACAGGGCGCTTGCGGTGCATTGGATCCCAAGCACCACGTCCATCGGCGTCTCGAGGCCGCTCCCGCGAAGATACTCCCTTCGCTCCACCAGCGTGGCCGCCACCAGGCCAGCCATCCCGGCAAAAGGCATGGCGTAGGCCCACAGCGGCGCCTCGGCAACCCGTACATCGCCGCCAACCACCAGCGCGACCCCGACGAGGCCAACAGCCAGTCCTGCCCACTGCCGCCTGTCTACGCGCTCGCCCAACACGGGACCAGCGAGCGCAGCGGCCAGGAGGGGTTGGAGGGCCGCGATGAGAGCCGTGGTGCCCGCGGTGACGCCAAACTCCACAGCCCCGACCACACCCGTCAGGTATACGCCCTGGGCGAGTAACCCCACAACACCCTGCACGGCTATCTCCCTCAGTCCAGGCCATCGCCGTCGGAGCAGGAGGATGCCTACCAGAAGCAGCCCCGCAGCGAGCAGGAACCTCCAGACCATGAGCGTCGGCGTACCGGCCTCAGGCGTGCCAAGACTCGCGCCTATGAAGCCCGAACTCCACATCACCACGAAGCCGGCCTCGGTAAGATGGCGGCGCTTGCCGATCCCAGCACTCATGAAGTTACCGCGCTACATTCGCGTAGTTGTCCCTTTCCATTAGTAAACATACCGGTATGTATAGTAACAGGTTGGACCTGGCCTGTAAACATACCCGTTGGTATACTTTATGAGAGGATTTCCAGAAGACGAAGGTGGACGTGTACATGGGACGCACGAGTAAAGTGGGACGTTCGAGAACACCGGCGGCGGATCGCATACTGCGGGCCGCCTCTGAGATGTTCTACCGGGAAGGCATAAGGGCTGTGGGGGTTGATGCCATAGCTGCGGAGGCTGACGTCACCAAGAAAACCCTCTACGAGAAGTACGGCTCCAAGGACAGGCTCGTAGCCGCCTATGTGCGCGCGCGGGACGAGCGGTGGCGGTCGTGGTTGCTGGGCGTCGTGGAGCGTCGGGGAGGCACAGCGAGGGAGCGACTGCTCTCTACTTTCGATGCCCTTGCGGAGTGGATGGAACGCGAGAACCCCAGGGGTTGCGGTTTCGTGAACGCCGCGGCGGAGCTACCACACGCCGACCATCCCGCTCGGGTGGTGGTGATGGAGCAGAAGGCATGGATGCGAGGATACCTGGCTGAGCTTGCTGCCGAGGGTGGCGCCGAGAATCCGGAGGACCTGGCAGAGAGGCTTGTGATCCTCCACGAGGGAGCCACCGTCGCCTTCTCGTTGGGGATGGCCGAAGACGCTGCACAAAAGGCCAGGCAGATCGCCGCACTTCTCGTCGCCGACCTCCAGTAGGAAGGGAGTGGATCAGGTGCCGTCCGTCCCGCTCACCCGGTTTTCCGTCCCTACTCTTTTTTCTCGACCCGCGTGTTGACCAATACCACGCCTAGAATCGCCACTGCCCCGCCGGCCAGGGACAGGATGGAAGGAACCTCCCCTAGCCAGAGATAGGCGATGAGGATCGCCGCCGGTGGGATCAGAGACTCCAAGGTGACTGCTCTCGAGGCCGGTAATCTGGAGAAAGCATAGGCGGCGGTGGCGTAGGAGAGCGGAGTGGAGATCGCCAGGTATACAGCGGCCAGTGTTGGCTCCAACGTTGCTTGCCTCGCCTGTTCTAGGAGTCCTGGCGAGAACGGCAGCAAAAAGAGCGTCCCTGCCCAGATGGCGTAAGAGGTGAACTCGAGGGCCCCGTACCTCTCCAGGTACGGCTTTTGCATGGCGAAGTAGCCGCTGGCAGAGAGGGCGGCGAGCAGCACCAGGAGGGCGCCGGGATCAGCACCGAATCCTTCTCCTTTGCCGAAGGAGATCAGGGCTACTCCCAGAAAACTCACCATAATCCCCGCCCACCCTCTCACCCCGAGCCGTTCATCGAGGAACGCTACCGCCCAAAGGGCTGTGAAGGCCGGGATCGAGGCGATCAAGAGGCTCGCCGTCCCCGCTGGAACGCTCGTCTGCCCGTGGCCCAATAACACGTTGTAAGCGCTGAAGGCCAGAAAGCCAGCCAGGGCCACCGCCGGCAGGTCCCTCGCCGCCGGCGGGCGTATCCCCGAAAACACAGCGTAAATGGCGAGCCCGAAAGAAGCCACCAGGAAACGCAACAGGGCGAGGTGCCCCGGTGAGTAGCCCTCGAGGCCGGCAGAGATACCAGGGAAAGCCGAGGCCGCGAAGAAGACCGCAGCCACCACCGCGATCGAGAGCCTTGCGTCCATCCGCGAGCCCATGAACCCTCCTCACCAACCCGAGACCGCGCTTTCACGGCGCTCTCGGTGTCTCTGCTAACCATCTTACACACAAGGGTGGTAAGGGAGGCAGGGCGCAAGGCGGGCGTGGAGCGCGGGGTCTCCAAGCGCCGGGTGGACCGAGCCGGGATACAGAAGGTAGTGTAGGATCTGCGCTTATGTGCGCCGTAGTACGTAGGAGTCCCACGGTACAGTCGGTCGACCGGGCCGTCTCCGTTATGGAGTTCTTGTCGCGCCGCGGGTGGTCGGGCGTAACCGAGGTCTCCAGGGAGCTCGAGATCCACAAGTCCACCGCGTACCGGCTGCTCACGACGTTGAGAGACCGGGGGCTGGTCGAGCAGGACGCGGCGACCGAGAAGTACAGACTGGGCTTCGGGCTGGTGCTACTAGCGAGGACGGTGAGGGCCGACCTCGACATCCTTCGCTGCGCCAGGCCAGTCTGCGAGCGATTGAGCGAGCGTACAAGGGAGACTGTAACCATCGCTGTTCTGGAAGGTGATGATGCTGTTGTCATTCACCAGAGCATCTCGCGGGCGTCCGCCCTTGGCGTCGACTGGACGGGACGTCACACGCCGTTGCACGCCACGGCCGCGGGGAAGATCTTTCTGGCGTACATGCCAGAAGATCAACTACTCCGCATTCTGGAAGGACCGCTGGAGCGCTTTACCGAGGACACTATCTTTGATCCGGCGAACCTGAAAGACCATACGAGAAAGGTTCGGGATGAAGGATACGGCCATACCGTCGAGGAACTGGAGATGGGGTTGAACGCGGTCGGGGCGCCGATTCGCCGCGCCGACGGTGCGGTCGTCGGTGCGGTGAGCGTGTCGGGCCCGGCCTTCCGTCTACCCCCCGATGCTCTCCCCGAGATCGGCGATCTATCCAAACGGGCCGCCACCGAGATCTCCCGGTGCCTGGGGTTCCAGGGCTGAACCGAGCAGCTGAGGCTCTCGACTACCGGAAAGGGGACAACGTCAGTGGTTACGATGGCTGGTAAGTTGCGCGTAGACCGTCCAAGACCTGATACCTGGAATGCTATGCGCCCCTGGGTATGATCTCGCCTTCGTCGAAGCGCATCGGTTGGGGGTCTTCGAGGATCTCCAACCGATCTTTGTTCTCGATCTCGCCAATCAGCGCTTCCGATACCCAGATCCTCCCTAGCTTGAGGGTATTCTCTATGCGAACGAGCCTGGCTTCGGGGGGGGTGACGCCTGCGCACATGGTGAGGGCTGCGGCGATCGCCATCTCATCCGTTGGCATGACCATGGGCGTCTTGACCGGGGCTGGCGTGGTCGAGGTGAGGGCGTTCATGTAAGTAGAGGGACGGTCCATCGAGCCGGCGAGGCGCTCGGTGACGACGTCTGCCATGCCGAGGCCGTTTGCGTTGCCGCCGGTCTCCTCTGTCAGGCCGAGGTAGACCATGCGCTCCACCGAAGGGCCGCCCGAGGCAGCGGTCGTCGGGTAGCGGCCCGTGACGTTAGGGTCGGCGCCGTCGCCCGAGATGTTCTTCCCGATCTCATCTACCACGAGAACGTCGATCTCATCGAAAGGCAGCCGCGCCAGGTTGCGCTTCGCCTCCTCGAGGAGCGGCGCCTCCGCCTCCTCCAGCTCCCCGGCGGGGATCGCGACTATCTTGCATGGCTCTTCTTCGGCGTTCTCGACGGTGGCGAGGCCGAAGGCGACCTTGCCGCTCTCGACGGCGACGCGGGCTGCTTCGGGGATAGTCTGGTGGATGTTCTCCCAGCCCGCGGAGTGAATGGAGTGCGCCCCCCGCTGCTTGCCCAACCCGATGGCCAGCATCTTCGTCGGCCCGCTCTCGACGGTTCCCCTGAACGCCGTGTGGGGCTTGACCCTGTTGACCACGACGACCGAGTCGGCCTCGTAAGCGTTACGGTCCATGTAGACTGCTACGCCCGAGGGCGTCTCCCCGAGCCTCACGCTCTCCATCGTCGCCCGCACAGGACACCCGACCTTCTCCTCGCTCACGCCGAGATGGCCCAGAACCTCTGCCTGGCCCTCCGCGGTCGAGGCGCCGTGGCTCCCCATCGCGGGGACTATGAAGGGCTCGGCGCCTGACTCCTTCAGCGCCTCGACCAGTGCCGCGACTACCTCCCCTATCCTGGCTACCCCCCTGCTCCCTACGCCAATGGCCACAGATCCAGAAGGTAGCTCCACGGAGTTCAGCGCCTCGCGGACTCCCTCCCTGATGTTCGTGAGCGCCGGCGGAGAATCTATCCGCTGCCCGACGAGCGCGACGCTGGGGAGTTCGATCGCGCGTAGGATCTCCTGTATCTCTTCGTAGACGGGGTTCTCTGTCTGCACTGCCTCACCTCCGTAGAGACCGCCTTTACAACGCTAATCCGGCGGCCCACCCTGCTCGAACCGGGGTAGACCGTCGTCGACACCCTCCCAGGCGAGTTTGTCTTCCAGCCAAATATGGCGTGTGGGAGGATACTCATCAGGGAGGTCCAGGCTCGCAGCGGTCACGTCGATCGAGTCGGGCTCCCCGTCGTGCCTGTAGGTGAGCGACGTGCCGCAACTCTGGCAGAACGTCCTGCTTACTTCATCGGAAGAGCGGTAGTCGGCTGGCTCACCGTGGACGAAGAAGAACCTTCTAGAGGGAAAGGTAAGCCACGCGACCGACTGCGCGCCTGACGTCCTGCGGCATGATACGCAGTGGCAGACCGCAGATCCAAGAGGCTCCCCGGCCACCCTGTATCTCACCCTCCCGCAGAAACATCCACCCTCGCGGGGACCACCGCTCATCATTTCTCCCTGCCCTTTTCGGTACCAGCGAACATTCTAGCAGCCCGCCGTCCCAAACCTGACTGAACGGAGCGCAAATCTTGGCAGTGGTGGAACTCAAGTCTGGGAGATTCGAGGGACAGGAGGCGTGCTGCTTCTCTGGATCTTCCGGTTGCTATACTGGGCTTCTAAGTCGTCGGGGAGAGGAGTCCGTTGAGAGCAGCCCTTTTCATACCGTGCTACGTGGACCAGATCAATCCCGAGGTCGGCGTTAGCGTGGTGCGCGTACTGCGGAGGCTTGGGGTAGAGGTGATCTACCCCCAAGGCCAGACCTGCTGCGGACAGCCTGCCTTCAACTCCGGCTTCTTCGACGAGGCACGTGAGATAGGCCGCCGCTTTCTCGATGTCTTCGAGGGGGAGCGCTTCGATTACATAGTGTGTCCTTCCGGATCGTGCACCACCATGGTCTCCCATTACTATCCCTTCATCTTCGAGGATCTACCGGAAGAGCGCGAGCGTTCCGAGGTTCTCGCAGGACGTGTGAGGGAGTTCTCGGACTTCGTGGTCAACGTGATGGGTGTGAGGGACTTCGGAGTTCACCGCGAGGGAAAGGCCGTCTTCCACTGCGGTTGCCACCAGCGTCGCGAGCTCGGCGTCCTGGAGGAGCCGCGCGAACTGCTGTCGAACGTCGAGGGACTCGACCTCCTGGATTGGGAGAACGAGGAGCTCTGTTGCGGGTTCGGGGGAATGTTCTCGGTGAAGATGCCGGACGTTTCGACCGCGATGGCGGATGAGAAGATAGCGGCACTGGAGAAGAGTGGGGCTGACACGGTTATATCCTGTGACTCGAGTTGTCTGATGCATCTCGGAGGCAGGCTGCGCCGGACGGGGCACGACACACGTGTCTTGCATCTGGCCCAGATACTCGACTCCGACGGGAGGTAGGGCACGTGGAGACCAGCAAGCCTGCGCGCCGGCGCGATACCGAAGACCACAGGCGGGAAGGACTGGAGAGCAAGGTCGAAGGCTTCAACGAGCGTGGGCGGAAGGCGGTCAGGGATCGGAAGCTGCACGACTCGATCTCCTTGTTCACCAACAAGACCCTCACCGGACGCAACGCCCAGTTAAGAGCCCATCCCGACGCGCCGGAGTTGAGGGAAAGAGCGTATCGTACCAAGCAGGAGACAATGGCGAACCTCGACTACTACCTTTCGCAGATGGCCGATGCCATCGAGGAGCGGGGCGGCAACGTGTTCTTCGCAGACGATGGCGAGGACGTGGTCCGCTACGTCGGAGATCTGGCGCGGAGGCGTGGGGCGAAGATCCTCACCAAATCCAAGAGCATGGCGACAGAGGAGATCGAGCTAAACCGCCGTCTCGAAGAAAACTACGACGATCTCGAACTGGAGATCGTCGAGACAGATCTGGGGGAGTGGATCGCACAGCTCGCCGGAGAGACTCCCTCGCACATCGTCGGACCGATCCTGCACATGAACAAGGAGCGGATTACGGAGATCCTCTCCGGTGTCTCCGACGAGGACCTGCCGCCGGACGTTGAGTCTCTGGCCGCCTTCGCCCGGAAGCGTCTCAGGGAAAAATTCGTGAACGCGGACATCGGCATTACGGGCGCCAACTTCGGGGTCGCCGAGACGGGCACTATCTGTACCGTTACCAACGAGGGCAACGCGCGGCTGGTGACGAGCGTTCCTCCCGTACACGTCGTCGTGATGGGGATAGAGAAGGTGATCCCGAAGTTCGAGGATCTCTCGACGTTTGTGCAACTCCTGTCGAGGAGTGGGACTGGGCAGAAGATCACGGTCTACACCAACTTCATCACCGGCCCGCGCGGCGAAGGCGAGCTGGACGGCGCCGAGGAATTTCATCTCATCCTCATGGACAACGGCCGCTCGAAGCTGCTAGGCACGGAGTACGAAGAGGCTCTCTACTGCATCCGCTGCGGCTCGTGCCTAAACGTCTGCCCTGTATACAGGCAGACCGGCGGACACGCCTACGGCTCGACCTACTCGGGTCCGATAGGAGCCGTCATAACGCCGCTGCTCAAGGGAGATAGAGAGGCGAAGGACCTTCCATACGCCTCCTCGCTGTGCGGGGCGTGTACAGAGACGTGTCCGGTCGGCATCCCGCTCCACGACCTCCTACTGAAGCTGCGGAACCGGCAGGTCGAAGAGGGCTTGGCTGGACGCGCTGAGAGCCTGATGTTCAAAGGCTTTGAGAGAACGATGAAGAGTCCGGCGGCATACAAGGCCGGCGCGAAGGTTGGCAGGCTGGCGCAGAAGCCGCTTGTGAAGGACGGCTCCATCAGGGGCGCGCCTGGAATGCGTGGCTGGACGGACTTCCGGGAGCTTGCGCCGCTTGCAGAGAAATCATTCCGAGAGCTGTGGAAGGAGGGCATATAGCGATGGCCGACCGGACGGAGTTTCTGGAGTCCATCCGGCACCGCACCCGCAGAGGACGTTACAAACCCACGAAGTCGCCCGACTCGGTGTGGACGCCGGGCATAGACCGTCCGGAACGAGAGGAGATCGAAGACCCCCAAGCCAGGTTTATCGAGGAGCTGGAGGCGCTGGGCGGGCACGGCAAACGAACCGAGAACCTGGAAGAGGCGCGTGAGTACGTTCTGGATCTGGCGCGGGAGCGGGAAGCGGAGCTACTCGTTCGCTGGGACGTTGAGTACCTCGACGAGCTCGGCGCAGACGAGCCTCTGCGCGATGCTGGCGTCGAGGTCGCTCTCTGGCACGACGTTCCAGACCTCAGGCAGATAGCCGGGCGTGCGGACATCGGACTCTCGACCGCTACGTGGGCCATCGCCGAGACGGGCAGCCTGGTGTTGGAACACGGTCCGGGGCGAGGACGCAGCGTGACGCTCCTGCCGCCCACTTACGTAGCCATACTTCCGGCGGATCGGGTATTGCAGACGGTCCCAGAGGCCATTCGGCAGTATGCTGGCGGCACTCTGCCGGCGAACGTGTGTTTCCACACCGGGCCGAGCCGTTCGGGAGACATCGAGATGTCGCTCGTAGTCGGTATGCACGGACCCGGCGATGTACACGTGGTCCTGGTAGGTTAGTAAGGCAAAGCCCGGAGCGGGCAGTAGCCCGCTCAATATTCTCTTACTCGCGCACTATAAGAACGGGACAGTGGGCATGCCTTACAACAGAGTCTGAGACGCTCCCCATCAGCGCACGCCTCACACCACCAAGACCCCTGCTTCCCATGATGATCAAACCTGCACCGATCTCCTCACTCAGATGGACTACCTCCCTGTCAGGGCGTCCCCTCACCAGGTGGGCCTCAGCCACGCTTACCCCCTCTTGCTTGACCCTATCTACCTGCTGGTCGAGGAACTGCTGGGCCTGCTGCATGGCTTCCTCAAGCTCGTGTTCGAGAACGTCACGCGGACGCGCCGTAATAGGGTTGGGGAATGGTCTCTGTACGGCGGTGGGGAACACGTAAGCTACGTGCAACTCCGAGTTGGTGCTTTGGGCCACATCCGCGGCGGTGGTGAGGGCCAGACGAGCCTCCTTGGAGCCGTCGGTGGCCAGCAGGATCTTCGTCGGAAATATGCTCATCTCTTCGCTCCTCCTTGACGGCTTTCCCTACCTGGTCTTTAGCACAAATTGGCACAAACATCAAGTTGCTGGGGTTGCTCCCGTCTCTACGGGAGCAACCCCAGCAGATAGCTGATCGTGATCAGGACGCAGAAGATCACCATAGCCAGCAGGATGGTTATCCTGAGCCGCTTGAACACTCCGGCTGCGCCTTCTCACCCGCTGATCCTCGCTGGTCCCGCTACAGCTGTCCCGTCAGGGCGGCGTTGACGTACCAGTAGACCAGGTACGTCGAGAGCACCGCGAAGACAGCGAACGTTATGGCGACCACTATCAGGCGGGCGCCTTTGATCTTGATGGGTTCGGGCAGGATGCGGCGGTTGAGCCAGATGAGCATCCCCGAGTAGAGGAACATCACGACCCCGCCGCCCGAGGATGCGATGACCAGCAGCCAGAGCGGCTCGATGCCGGTCCAGATGATTATGGAACCCCCGATGCAGATGATCCACGCGGCCACGAAGTAGAGCTTGCTCTCGCTCCAGAACTCACTCCTGGCCAGGTAGCCGGTCTTGAGGGAGTCGGCGGTGAGCCTGGAGACGTAGTCAACGATGCCGATGTTGGTCGAGAACAGGATCGCGAAGGCGGCTATGTAGAAGAAGTACTCGAACCAGAGCCCTATCTGCTCGCCGAGCACTATCGCCTCTTCCTTTATGAAGTCGATGCTCCCTGGATCTCCGTAGGTTCCTTCGCCAAGGACCGAGGCGACTAGCACGGAGAGGCCGATGAGCGTCAGCAACCCTATAATGACGAAGGTCAGGAGCTGCTCCCTGTTGGCGACCTTCCACCAGCCGTCCCAGCGGCGCAAGTTCTCCTCGTTCACCTCGAACGAGTATCCGGTGGCCGGCCTGGCCTCCTCTTCCCCGGTGATCGGGGAGACGATGCGGGGGATATGGACTCCCATGCCCATGCCCTTGTCCCTGATGTAGTTGCTCTGGCAGAGGTTGTTGGCGCCGCCTGCGCCGGCGAAGGCTATCGCTCCCAGGATGGTCGCGATCCCGATCTCGTTTACGTACCTGGGGAAGTTGGCGATGCCCTCTGGTGCCTCAGTGACGATCCCCGTCCAGGCTGACAGATCGGTGGCTATGAATATCGCCAGCAGCAGAAAGGCAATGATGATGACGACGAGCACCATCTCGACCCTCTCGATGGTGTTGTAGACGACAGGGGAGACGGTTATAGCTAGGCCGATTGAGACGAGCAGTATCGTGACGATCCAGGGAACCGTGCTCTCACTCCAGCCGGTGAGGTAGGTCAGCGATGTGGCTGCGCTCGCTGCCCAGCCTGGGAACGCGTTCGGCAAGATCGCGCCAAGGACAAATACGATCCCCCAGGGTTTCCAGAAACGGCTGAAACCTGTCACGGCGGTCTCGCCGGTCGCCAGGGTGTAGCGTTCGATCTCCATGTTGAGGAAATACTGCGACAGGAAACCAAGGGTCGCCAGCCACAGCAGCCCTACCCCGCCTGCGTGGTGATGTAGGGCCAGATCAGCAACTCGCCGGATCCGAGCGCCGTGGCCAGCAGGATCACGCTCGCCCCTATGAGTTTGGCCAGCGGCACGGGCTCCGGCAGCTCCCTGACCTCTAGCGGAGGCAGGTTCTTGGTCGGCTCGTTCCATCCATCAGCCGACGCCTTGCTGCTCACGGTCTCGGTCATGCCTATACCCTCCTTGTCTCCCTAACCTTGTGTGGCATGTTATTGAACCCGTTACATCGTGTCAATCAGCATCACCAGGGTGTCTTTACCCTTTTTATCTGCGCGTTACACGCGAGTTTGACGGGCCAAGCATCACGGTGATAGGTTGTGGACGAAAGGACAGTTAGTGCCAAATACGCCAGTGAACGTCCTATCCGCAGCGGGCATGACGGAGGAGGTAGCGTGACGGAGGCAACAGCACGGGGTCTCGGCAGGCTACATGGAAAGGTGGCCGTAGTCACTGGTGCCGCGAAGGGTATAGGAAAGGCAACCGCCGAGGTGTTCGCCAGAGAGGAAGCGCGTCTCGTCGTCACCGACGTGGACGAAGCCGGTCTCTCGCGGCTGCGGGAGCTGCTGGCCGGATCCGGTGCTGAGGTCGAGGCTGTCGTTGGGGACGTCTCGGTCGTGGAGGACGCGCGACGCATGATAAGTACGGCCGTCGAGGGCTTCGGGCGCATAGACGTGCTCGTGGCCAACGCCGGAATCATCCCGCTGAATACCATCGTGGAGGCGACGCCAGAGGACTGGGACCGCGTGATGGCCGTGGACGGACGGGGGATGTTCCTCACCTGCAAGTTCGCCGTCGAGGCCATGCTGGGCCAGGCGGAGCCGGGGGGTTCCATAGTCTGCCTGTCTTCGATCTCGGGTCTCGCCGGGCAGGCACAGCAATCCACCTACGGGCCAGCCAAGTTCGTCGCGTCAGGGATCACCAAGCACCTCGCGGTTGAGTGGGCCGCAAGGGGCATCCGCATCAATGCCGTGGCGCCGGGCACCATAGCGACCGAGGCCGTCGTCGAACTGCCCGAGGAGTACGTAGCCCCGATGAGGGAGGCACACCCGGTAGGGAGGCTCGGCGAACCGGCCGAGGTGGCTAACGCCATCCTCTTCCTCGCCTCGGACGAAGCCTCCTTCGTCACGGGGGCGATTCTGCCTGTGGACGGAGGATATCTGGCGCGATGAGCCAGTCAGCCGTGTGAAGTATGGTGGGAGGCTCATGCGCTCGAGAGAATCCCAGAGGAGGACCTCATCATTGCGAGGTGTCCCCGACCACGAGACATGACAAGCTGATATGCTGACAAGCGGAGGTGTTAGCCAGAGCGTGCTGACATGCTGATAGGTGTAATCGCCGACGACCTGACCGGCGCTGCGGATGCAGGCGTCCAGCTCGTCCACGCCGGTTACCGGACCGCCGTGTTCTTTCGTGAATCTGAAGTATTCGCCGACGATCTCGACGCGGTATCCTTCGACACCGACTCCCGCAACATGCCCGCTGGCTTCGCCGCGAAGCGTGTTCTCGAGGCGGCGCACACTGCCCGTGAGGCACGAATCGTTTACAAGAAGCTTGACTCCACCTTGCGAGGTAACGTCGCCGCAGAGCTCGCCGCAGCATTGGGCGGTGCGGGGCGCGATCTCGCTGTAGTCGCGCCTGCCTTTCCGGCCGCCGGGCGTACCACCATCGGTGGAATCCAACGCGTCCATGGCGTCCCCGTCGACGAGACCGAGATGGCGAATGATCCCCATACCCCCGTTAGAGGGGCCCACGTCCCGAACCTGCTCGCTGAGGCGTTCTCGTCGGTGGGTCCGTTGAGCGTCGAGGACCTCGCAGACCCTGAGCGCGTACGCCTGGCTCTGGAGGAGAACGAATGTGTCGTCGCCGATGCGGACCGCGATGCTGACCTAGAGGCCCTGGTACGGGCCGTGCCCGACCCGGCCCGGGTCCTCTGGGCAGGCTCTGCGGGGCTCGCGCTCGCGCTCGGGAGCGTATACCCTGGGCCTTGCGCGGGAGACACAGGCTTGCAAAGGGCCCGGGTCCACCCTGTCCTCGTGGTTGTCGGCAGCCTGAGTGGCGTCGCGCGGGAGCAAGTGCGGCGGCTGGTCGGGGAGTACGGTGAGGTAGACGTGACCGTGGAGACAGGAGGGGCGGGCGCGCTGGAAAAGACTGTCGCTGCGGTGCGGGACGCGCTCGCGGGACGAGAGTGCGCCGTCGTTCACTCGCCCGAGGAGAGAGGCACTTCCAGCGAATCAGTCCTCGGGTCGTTGGCCGAGGTGGTCGCGCTTCTCTCGGCAAGAGGGTTGTTCGAGGGGCTGGTCTTGACCGGGGGGGCAACGGCGGTCGGGGTGGCGCGGCGGCTCGGGGCTTCTGGGATCAGGCTCGATGGAGAGGTGGAGACCGGGGTCCCGATAGGCACCCTGATCGGACCCAGGCCATACCCCGTGGTCACCAAGGCAGGAGGCTTCGGCGGACCGGATACACTGGTAGGAGCAGTAGAGGCGCTCAGCGGAGAGGAGAGGAACCCATGACACCGCCCCTCATAGCCGTGACGATGGGGGATCCGGCCGGAGTCGGGCCGGAGATCATAGCCAGGACCTTCGACCAAGGAGATTTCCGGGAACACAATCGGGTCATCGTCGTGGGCGACGCAGGGATTCTGGAGCGGGCCGCGCGCCTGCTTGACCTGGCGCTGCGCGCAAACGTCGTCGCAGAACCAGAGGATGCGAGGTTCGAACCTGGCTCCGTAGATGTGATCTCAGAGACAGACCTGCCTGGAGATCTACCTTTCGGCGAGCTGGACGCACGGGCCGGCGATGCGGCCTTTCGCTACGTTCAGAGGGCGACGGAGCTGGCGAGCGCGGGGCGTGTCGGGGCGATAGCGACTGCGCCGCTCAACAAGGAGGCTATGCACCTGGCAGGCCACAAGTATCCTGGTCACACCGAGATCCTTGCCGAACTGACGAACACGAAAGACTTCGCGATGATGCTCGTCACAGACGAGTTGAAGGTGATCCACGTCTCGACCCACGTCTCTTTGAGGGAGGCCATAGAGCGGGCAAGGCCCGAACGAGAGCTTGCCGTCATCCGTCTCGCCCACGAGTCGTTGCAGAGACTAGGTGTCGAGAGCCCGCGGGTGGCCGTCGCTGGCCTTAACCCCCATGCCGGGGAGAACGGGCTCTTCGGGTCCGAGGACGCCGAGCACATAGCGCCGGCCGTGGCCGCCGCGGTGGAGGAGGGCATCGACGCGACCGGCCCGCATCCGCCCGATACCGTGATGATGCGGGCCAGGACGGGCGCGTTCGACATCGTCGTCGTCCAGTACCACGACCAGGGGCACATTCCAATAAAACTTATGGGCTTCGATACCGGAGTAAACGTGACTGTAGGACTGCCGTTCTTCAGGACAAGCGTGGATCACGGCACGGCCTTCGACATTGCGGGGACGGGGAAGGCCCATCCGGCGAGCCTCCGCGCCGCCCTCGACCTGGCCCGCAGCCTGGCCGGGGCCGAAGAGAGGAGTTAGAGGTGGAGTTCCCGAAAGTTGTCAAGATCAGGCAGAGGTTTCCCAGGCCGCGGGTCGAGAGTGTCGAAGCGGCGCTGCAGGAGCAGTTGGGTCGAGAGGAGATAGCTTCGGCCATCAGGCCAGGTATGAGCGTGGCGCTCACGGCTGGGAGCCGAGGCATCGCGGAGATTGACGGGATTTTGCGCACTCTCGTCGCGATTCTCAAGGAGATGGGGGCGGAGCCGTTTATCGTGCCTTCGATGGGGAGCCACGGAGGTGCTACGGCCGAGGGGCAGGTCGAGATCCTCGAATCTCTGGGCGTCACGGAAGAGTTCTGTGGGGCGCCGATACGCTCCTCGATGGAGGTCGTAGAGCTCGGGGAGACGGAGCGTGGGGTGCCCGTCTACATGGACAGGATCGCCTCTCAGGCCGATGGCGTGGTACTCGTCAACAGGATCAAAGCCCACACGGACTTCCGCTCCAAGATAGAGAGCGGCCTCATGAAGATGGCCTCTATCGGGCTCGGAAAG
The DNA here is from genome assembly GCA_035697505.1 of Rubrobacter sp. Taxonomy (GTDB): domain Bacteria; phylum Actinomycetota; class Rubrobacteria; order Rubrobacterales; family Rubrobacteraceae; genus Rubrobacter_D. The sequence continues at coordinate 2,554 of DASSCV010000406.1, read as the reverse complement.
CACGAGCAGGCGTTAGCGCTGCACGGCTACGGCGTCGAGGGCATCCGCGACTTCATGGTCGAGGTCGGAGACAAGGTGCTGGAGTCAGGCCACATCCTCTTCGGCGTGGCGACCGTCGAGAACGCCTTCGACGAGCCTGCCATCATCGAGGCCATACCCGCGGCCGAGATCCACGAGCGCGAGGCCGAGCTGCTCGCCGTGTACATGCGCATGATGCCTGGACTGCCTGTCTCGAACATAGATGTGCTCCACGTCGACGCCCTGGGCAAGAACTATTCAGGCACCGGGATGGACACGAACGTGATCGGACGCTTCCGCATCCTGGGCGTCGAGGAGCCCGAGGCGCCCGCCGTGAAATACGTAATCGTCGGTGACATCAGCGAGGAGTCGCACGGCAACGCCCTGGGGGTCGGCCTGGCCGACCTGACTACGCGGCGCCTTGCGGACCAGATCGAACACAAGGCCATGAACGCCAACGTCGTCACGAGCACCTTTATCGAGCGGGCGAAGGTGCCCATGGTCCTCGCGAGCGACGAGGAGGCGCTCCAGACAGCCGTCAGGTGCAACTGGGGCGTCCCACCCGAAGAGACGCGCTTCGTGCGCATACCGAACACGTTGCATCTCGAGTACCTGTACGTCTCCGAGAATCTTGTCGAGGAGGTGCTCAGGAACGCTGAAACCGAGGTAGTCGGGGATGCTGAAAGGGTGCGCTTCGACGCCGAAGGGCATTTAGAAGGGTTTTGAAGGAGGAGCTGTGGACTTCGCGAAGTTGGCGGGAGCGAGGATCGTCGATCTCTCACTGACCGTCTCTGAGCGGCTCCCGGGTACGTGGCCAGGGCACATGACTTACGCCCACCATAACTGGAACTGGTTCGCCGAGGTCCATAGCCCAACAGGCAAGACCAGGAGCACCGACCCCTACCAGACCAACTTCGTCGTTATGGACGAGCACTGCGGCACCCACTTTGACGCCCCGACCCACTTCGTCCCGCCCCCCGACTCTGGCCTGGATCTCGCTGGACCCCTCGGGGATCAAACAGGGGAGAAAGTACCTCTCGAAGACTTGATGGGTCCTGCGGTCGTTGTTGATGTCCGGTTCCTCGCGGAAGGGGGAGAACCAGGGATCAGCCCTTTCATCGCCGCCGACCACGTTCGCGGTTGGGAGGAGGAGCATGGATCGCTCCGGGCTGGGGAGATCGTGCTCTTTTTGACCGGCTGGGACCGTTACTACGTCGAGGGCGAGGAGGGCGAGAGATACATGCACGGCTCGCTCGTAACGGGGAAAGCTCCAGGCTGGCCAGCTCCTGCTCCTGAGACCGCCATCTACCTGCACGAGCGCGGCGTGAAGACCATAGGCATCGACGCCCCCAGCATCGGAAGCGCCCACGACGGCGTGCCTGTTCACCAGGAGGGGCTGAGCCGCGGTATGCGCTATGTCGAGATCCTGACCAACCTTGGCGAGTTGCCGGTGCGTGGCGCCTACTTCATCTTCATGCCGATCAAGATAGCCGGGTCCTCAGGCGGCCCAGGACGGGCGATGGGCTTGCTGCCGGAGTAGAGAGGAGAAGCAACCTGAACGAGGTTGGGCTTCCGTGCGCGCTCTCCTTTGTGTGGTAGCGTGTTCGCAGGCAAACGATAGGTTAGTCGAGGTGCGAAGGTGCAACTTTTCGAAAAACTGATCGAGTACCCCGAGGCCGAGCGGCTAGTGTACGAGAGCACGCCCAGGCTCCCCGTCGAGGAGACGCCGCTGGGGGATGCTCTGGGACTCGCGCTTGCGGGGGATCTGACGGCCACCACCGACTCGCCGCCTTTCGACAACTCGGCGGTGGACGGGTATGCAGTCCGTAGCCAGGACGCCGAGGCCGGACGTGTATTCGACGTCGTCGACGAGGCGCCAGCGGGACGCCCGGCGAAGAGGCGCATCGGAGAAAGCGAGGCCATCAAGATCTTCACCGGCGGTGTCATCCCTGAGGGGGCAGATGCCGTGGTGATGGTCGAGAACACCTCGGGCTGGGGCGAGGAGTTCGAACTGAAGAAGGTCCCCTCTCCCGGCGACAACATCCGCGCAGCGGGCGAGGACACACGCAAGGGGGACATAATCCTGCCCGCAGGAACCGAGATCGGGGCGCCCGAGATAGCCCTCGCGGCGACGCAGGGCTACGGTTCACTGCCCGTCTACCGGCGACCGAAGGTGGTCGTCCTGTCGACGGGTACAGAGCTGGTCGAGCCAGGGACGCGGGACCTCGAACCGGGTGAGATCTTCGACTCCAACTCATATGCCATCGTCGCCGCTGCCCGCGAGGCCGGCGCCGAGGCCCGCCGCCTGTACGCCGCCTCAGACGACACGGACACCCTGCGAGCCGCCATAGAGGAGGCGCTTAGGACTGCCGATGTGGTCGTGACGAGCGGAGGAGTCTCGGTAGGGGAGAAGGACCTCGTCAAGAGCACGATGCTCGACCTTGGGGTGGAGCAGGTCTTCTGGGGCGTCAAGTTCAAGCCTGGCAAGCCCCTGTTCTACGGTACGCGCGGCGAGACCCGCCTCTTCGGCCTTCCA
>DASSCV010000405.1:0-4632 GCA_035697505.1 Rubrobacter sp. | reverse complement strand
GCCGGTGATCTTGATGCCGGGCGGTAGCTTGTCCGCCTCGTAGAGCTTGGCCAGGGCGGGCATCAGGTACCGGGCCGCCAGGTCCCCCGTGGCCCCGAAGATCACTATCCGCTCCACGACGAATCCTCCTCCATCACCGGGGCTCTCCGCACCCGAACCCTTGCGAGCCTCAGGCACCGAAGGTGTGGCTTTCGCCGGCTCCGATCTCTTTTGTCTCGTCGCCGACGCGGACCTCGATGGGCCGGCCGAAGTCGCCGCTCTGCGCCGCTACCGTCAGCTTGTTGCCTTCGAGCTGGACCTCAAGCGGCGTCCCACGAAACTGCATGGGGAAAGACAACCCGTCCAGGTTCCCTACCGGCTTCGGGTCGAAGTGGAGCACCCCATCGCGGATGACGGTCCCCAGGTAGCCACGCTGTATCAGGTCGAGGGTACCGGCCATAACGCCCATGTGGATACCCTCCTGGGTGGTGCCGCCCTGCACGTCGCCGACGTCGCTCTCGAGCGCCACCATGTACCGCTCCCACGAGCTCTCCGGGTCGAGGCCTGCCAGGATGCCGGCGTGGGCGATGAAGCTTAAAGTGGAGCCGTGGGAGGTCCTGCGGTCGTAGTATTCGACGGTCTTGGGCACCATCTCGGGCTCGTACTCGTAGCCGAGCCGCTCGAAGAGCCGCTCGAGCTCTTTCTCGGGGAACAGGAAGAAGAGGAGCACGGCGTCTGCCTGCTTCGTCAGCTTGTACTTGTCCGGGTCGTCCCCCTCGGCGCGGAGGATGCGATCCAACCTCTGGATGTTGCCGTGCTTCTCGCGGTAGTGGTCCCAGTCCAGCTCCTTCAGGTCCTCGTAGGCCTCGAACTGGCTGATGATGCCGTCCGCCTGGAACGGAACGAACATCTTGCGGCTCATCTCTTCCCACGTCTGGACTTCTTCGTCCGTTATGCCGATCCTGGTGCGCAACGCCTCCCGACGGCGTTCGGGGAGCAAATCGAGCACCTCGAGGGCGATCTCTGAGAGCCAGGCGACCATCACGTTGGTGTAGGCGTTGTTCCTGATCCCCTCCTCCTCCGAGCCCGGGTACTTCTCGTGGAACTCGTCCGGACCCATGACGCCGTGGATCTCGTAGCGGTCCCTCTCGGGGTTGAAGTGGGCGATGGAGGACCAGAAGCGCGCGATCTCCAGCATCATCTCGACTCCGTGGTCCAGCAGGAACTCGAAGTCGCCGGTCGCCTCGTAGTAACGCCAGACGTTGTAGAAGATGTCCGCACTTACGTGGCGCTGGTTGTGGCTGAGGTCAGGCTCCCACTTCCCCGACTTGGGGTTGAGGTGCACCGTCTGCGTCTCCTCCTGGCCGTCGGAGCCGCTCTGCCAGGGGAACATCGCCCCCCTGTAGCCGGCCGCCCTTGCCGCCCTCTTGGCCTCGTCCATCCGGCGGTAGCGGTACATCAGGAGCTCGCGGGTTATCTCCGGCAGCCGGAAGTTGAGGAATGGGTAGATGAAGAGTTCATCCCAGAAGATGTGTCCCCGGTAGGCCTCGCCGTTGAGCCCGCGCGCCGGGACCCCCGCGTCGAGGTCGGCCGTGTGCGGCGAGCAGACCTGGAGTACGTGCGAGATGTGTAGCCGGAGCAGGAGCTGGACCCGGTCGTCTTTCGGGACCCGCACGTCGCAGACGTCCCACAGCTCGTCCCAAACCCGGGCATGACCCTCGAAGGCTTCGGCGAACGTCCCGTAGTGACTGACGGCCTTGCCGGCGTTGACCAGCGGCTCGTTAATGGCGTGGTCGCGCGAGGTGTAGAAGGCGACCATCTTCTCGACGTGCACGGGCTCCTTCTCCTTGACCTCGAAGGAGAGCACCTGGTGGATGTAGTCCTGCATCTGGTACAGGTTGCGATCCTCGTCGAGCGGTCCTTCGTCGTCGTAGACGCGGGTGCGGGCCGCCTCGGCGACGTAGATGTGCGACTGGCGGGTCCGAACCTCCAGGGCGATGATCTCGGGCCCGAACGTCCTCGGCGAGACCGGGTCGAGGTGGCGGCCTTCGAGGCTCCGGTAACGGGTGACGCCCCCGTTAGTGACCCTGCCGTCCAGCGCGGAGATCATCTCCACCCTGCCAGACCAGTTCTCCGGCGTAACGGTCCACCGCATGGCCGCCTGGTGCATGTCGGCCATGCTCACGAAGCGGCGGGTCTCGATCGTCGTCTCGCGGCCCGCCCGGTCGCGGATGCGCAGGGAGCGCACGACCGTGGCGTTGCGAACGTCGTACTCGTGGCGGTAGGAGAGCAGCTCGACGTTGTCCATGCCAACGGCCTCTTCCCCCTCTATACGCATCGCCATCAGGAGCCAGTTCGGGAGGTTGACCAGGTCCTCGTTGAGGACCGGCACACCGGCCATGATCGTCGTCTCCCGGTTGAAGCCGCCGTGGGTGTACGTTCCGGGGTAGCTAACCCCATCGGCCTCGGCCCACGAGAGGGCGCCCCGCGTGCAGAAGTAGCCGTTGCCGGTGGAGGTCAGCGCCTCGCGCAGCCCTTCCTGTTCGGGCTCGAACGAGTCGTAGGCAAGCGTCCAGTTCGTCACGGAGATCCTCCTTAAGTCTCTATACCGGTTCCGTACTAGCGCGACCCGCGCACCAACTGCTTCTTGCCGGCGCAGCACACGAAGGCGGCGCCGCCGTCAGGGAGCGTCGCATGACAGGGCCCCAGGGTGGCGGCGGGGGCGCGCCCGTCGGCGGAGTGGCAGATCTTGCAGCACCTGGAGGTGTCCAGCAGGCCCATCCTTCCCAACTCCTCGCATCCCTTGCCGCTCACCCGGGTGATCCTGATGACGCCTAGCATAAGGTCTCTCCTCATACGTCGAACCCTTCTTTCGATACCCGCTCCCGCCCGGATCTCAACGCGCGAGCGCGTTCAAGAACCGTTCCACCTCCTGAACGCCGTCGAGGACGTAGTCGGCAGCGGTCGTCCGTCCGGCCACCTCCGGGTCGTCGGCGCGGCCGACGAAGATGCCGATACCCCTCGGCGAAGCCTTGCTGAGCGCCTCGAACGCGTGCTCGTCGGTTATGTCGTCCCCCAGGTACATCGGCGCCACGTCGTCGCCATCGAAGCCGAGTGCCTCGAGCAGGTAGAGGACGGCCTTCCCCTTGTCCCAGTCAATCTTGGGCTGGACCTCGTAGACCATCTTGCCGGTCGTCACCTTCAGCTCGTCGGGGTGATCGGCGAGGATCTCCTCGACGACCCGTCCCACCCTCGGCCGCTCTTCCTCCGAGACGAGCCGGTAGTGGGCGGCGACGGATGACTTCTTCGGCTCGATGAGGGCGCCCTCGATCCCGCCAAGCTCCTCGCGCAGGCGCGCCTCCACCCCTTCGAGGAGCCCCGCGAAGTTCTCGCCTTCTTCGCGCTGGATCTCACCTCCCGCGGGGCTCCAGATGTCGAAGCCGTGGCTGCCGGCGACGATCAGGTCGTCCACGCCCATGAGCGCCTGGACCACCCGCCTATCGCGCCCGCTGACCACGCACACTGGCAAACGCTCGGCGAGCCTCCGGACGGTCTCCCGCATGCTCTCCGAGATGAGCGCGTCCTCGGGCCGGTCGACGATCGGGGTCAGCGTGCCGTCGTAGTCGAGGAAGACGGCCGGCCGCCTCCCCGCCAGGTCCCGGGCGAGCCGGTCGCTGTCCTCGATCGCGTGTGGCAGATCGCCGATTTGCCTGGCCATTATCTACTCCCCTTTCACGTCAGACGCCTGGCGGGGCCGAGCACGTACTCCCCGTCTTCGCCCCGTGCGAGTGCAGCCGCGCCGAGCACGCCGGATTCCGGGCCCAGGGTGGCCTCTTTTATCTCGACCAGGTCGCGTGAAGGGGAGCGAGCCCTGAGTTGCACCTCCTTGCGGGCGGGTTCCAGGATAAACTCTCCCGCCCGAGAGACGCCGCCGCCGACGGGGATCACCTCCGGGTTGAAGATGTTCACGAACCCCGCCAGGCCGATTCCAAGCCACCGTCCGGTCTCTTCCAGAACCGAGATGGACACCTCGTCCCCCTCCTGGGCGAGCCTCGTCACATCCTCCCCGAGCACCTGCCTCTCGATGGCGAGCTGCCCTAGCGCCGAGCGTGGCTTTTCGTTGGCGACCTCCCGCGCTCTGCGCCCAATGGCGGTGCCCGAGGCGAGCGCCTCGAGGCAGCCATGGTTGCCGCAGCTGCAGCGCGGTCCCGTGGGGTCGAGGGTCACGTGCCCCAGCTCCCCGGCCGCTCCCTGGGCGCCCCTCAGGAGCACCCCGTGGGTGATGACCCCGCCGCCGACCCCGGTGCCTAAAGTTATGAAGACCTGGTGGTCAACGTCTCTGCCAGCTCCGAATTGGAACTCGCCCCAGGCCGCTGCGTTGGCGTCGTTCTCCACCGTGACGGACAGGCCGGTCCTGGCTCCCAACTCCTCGTCCAGGCGGATGTTCTCTATCTCGTGCAGGTTGGGAGCAAGGATTACCTTGTTTTCCGCACTCAGCACGAAGCCCGGAACGGCCAGGCACGCCCCGCCCACCTCGAAGCCGTCCTTCACTTCCGTGATGACCCGGGCGATGGTCCCAAGCAACCGATCCGGCGGAACCGCCTGAGTCGGGTACCTCACCTCGTTCAGGATCTTGCCCTCCGGGGAAACCAC
>DASSCV010000404.1:0-2983 GCA_035697505.1 Rubrobacter sp. | reverse complement strand
AGGAGCAGACGCGAGACAGGACCGAGCGAGATCTCCGAGCCGGAGATGGCGAACGATGACGAGTCAGACGAAGACTTCGACAGGCCCCGGCGACGCAGCGCGCCTGTTACGCTACCTCGGGATGCCCATCTTCCTCGGGCTCGCGGGCCTGGCGCTTTACCTGTACGTAGGAATCCATGGCCTCGACAGCATCGAGCAACGCTCCCTGAACGCGGGCACCCTCATCGGGCAGACGGCCAGACTCCTCGAACTCGCCGCCGTCTCCACCGCAATCGTCGTTACGTTGTCCGTGACCACCGGCATCCTGCTCACCCGACCCTTCGCCCGCCATGTGTCGCCGTTCGTAATTGGCCTGGCCAACATAGGCCAGGCGGTACCGTCTATCGGTGTGCTCGCTTTTCTGGCCATCGTCTGGAATGTTGGATTCTGGCCTTGCATCGTTGCCCTCGTGGCGTACTCGTTTCTGTCTATTTTGCGGAACACCATGGTGGGCTTGCAGCAGGTGGATCGCTCCATTATCGAGGCCGCCCGCGGCATGGGGATGACGAAGATGGCTGTGCTCTTCCGCATCGAGCTGCCGCTCGCCGTCCCCATCATCTTGGCCGGCATCAGGACCGCCCTGATCATCAACGTTGGCACCGCCACGCTGGGGGCCTTCATAGGCGCCGGCGGATTGGGGGAGTCGATCAACAACGCCATCAGTCTGGACCGGACGGTCGTGCTGGTCACCGCCAGCGGGCTGACCGCTATTCTGGCCCTGTTCATCGACTGGCTGGCTGGCGTGGCCGAAGATGTCCTGCGTCCCAAGGGCCTGTAGCCGGAGAACCATCGTGAAGCTCTCGACCACACAAGACCCTAAAGGAGGATCGCTGTGCGAAAGACACGTGCAAAGCTGACGCAACTGCTGGGGCTCTTCGCAGTCCTGACCATGATCGTCGCAGGTTGCGGGGGCGCCGGGGGCGGGGGAGCGTCGGGGGACGTAGACCTCTCCGGCGCCGAGTTCACCGTCGGCTCCAAGGAGTTCACCGAGCAGTTGATCCTAGGCCAGATCACGCTGCAAGTTCTCGAAAACGCGGGGGCGACGGTAAACGATCAGACCGGCCTGGCCGGATCGGTCGCAGCCCGGAAGGCGCTGGAATCCGGCGAGATCGACACGTACTGGGAGTATACGGGTACCGGCTGGATCAACTACCTCGGCCACACGGATCCCATCCCGGATGCTCAGAAGCAATTCGAAGCCGTAGCCAAGGAGGACCTCAAGGAGAACGATATCAAGTGGCTCTCTCCGCCCGCTCCGGCCAACAACACCTACACTATGGCCGTGCGCAGCGAAGTCTACGACAAGCTCGGCGTCAAGAAGCTTTCGGACTTCAAACAACTGGTCGAGGAGAACCCGGAAGAGGCCACCGTGTGCGTGGGAACAGAGTTCTCGACCCGCGACGACGGGCTGCCGGGGATGGAGAAAGCGTACGATTTCGAGGTCCCGAAGGAGAACATCGTCAAGATAAGCGAAGGTCTGATCCCCCAGCAAATCGACACGGGTAAGCAGTGCAACTTCGGCGAGTTGTTCCAGACCGACTCACGCGTCGTCAAGCTGGACCTCAAACTCCTTGAAGACGACAAGAGCTTCTTCCCGATCTACAACCCGGCGCTCAACGTGAGTAAGGAAGTGATCGAGAAGAACCCGCAGCTTACAAAGCTGTTCGCGCCCATCTCCAAGAAACTGACCACAGAGGAGCTGCTGGAGCTGAACGCGAAGGTCGACGTGGAGGGGCAGCTCGAAGACCAGGTAGCCGAAGAGTGGCTAAGTCAGAACGGCTTTATCTAGCAAACGGCCCAACGGCGATTGTCGGATGGTAAGCCCGGCAATCGCTTCTTTCCTTGACGTGCTCGGTCAGAGGACTCCTTTGCGTGACGGCTCCACGGTCGGCTGGCCCGCGTCTCTTCTTGCGGGCCGATCAGGGATCGTGGGCCTTTGATCGTAGTGCGGCGTAAAGTACAATCGGAGTGAGTTATGGAACCTGGGCTTTCTTGTTTCTTGTCCACCGATAATCCTGTTCTCCCGGTGGTTCTATTCCGGCATCACAGCATAAATGACATGCAAATAGATGAGAAGGCTAGCGAGGAACCATGCGGGTAGCTCTGGCCCAGATCGACTCCATCCTCGGCGACACTGAAGAGAACCTCCGCAGGGCCAAAGAGGTCGTGGCTCAAGCGAAGGACAGGGGCGCGGACCTCACCGTCTTCCCTGAGCTGAGCCTGTCCGGTTACGCCCTGGAAGAGCTCGGCGACGATGTCGCGATCGAGGCGCACAGCGAGCCCATCATCTCTCTGGCCGAGGCCGCAGGCGAGATGGCCGTGGTCGTGGGGTTCTGCGAGGAGGGACAGCGCTTCCAGACCTACAACAGCGCGGCCTATCTCGAAGGAGGCTCAATTCGACACCTCCACCGCAAGCTCTACTTGCCCAACTACAGGATCTACGAAGAGAGAAAACACTACAACCCGGGACAGAGCATGCGCGCCTTCGACACCAGGTTCGGCCGCATGGCCATGCTGATCTGCAACGACGCCTGGCAGACGTTCCTGCCGTTCATCGCGGTTCAGGACGGCGCCCAGGTGCTCATAATCCCAGCAGACAGCGGCTCCTACCCTTCTTACCCCGAGTTGTTGGACACAAGGGGCTACTGGCGTGGGATCACCCGCTTCTACTCCCGCATGCTCGAGTGCTACGTCGTCTTCGTCAATCGCGTCGGAAAACAGGACAACCTGGTCTTCTGGGGCTACTCGCACGTCGTCGACCCCTGGGGGACGGTCGTGGCGGAAGGGCCGCTCCACGAGGAGGCCTTGATCACCGTAGACATAGACCTTGGCAACGTCCGTCGCCGCCGCAGGGAAGTGCCCCTGGTAAAAGAGGCCCGCCTCGCCCTACTGGCCAGGGAATTGAACCGTCTCGCCGAAGAAGGCGGTGATCTGTGAGTGGCAG
>DASSCV010000403.1:0-11989 GCA_035697505.1 Rubrobacter sp. | reverse complement strand
CATGGCGGAAAAATGGGTGAAAGTGGCCGCGGCCCCGGACGAGTCTGTGGGGCTGCTGATGGACGGTGTGCTAAAGGACGCCGGCATCCCTTCGCTGATCCAACGTGCAGCAGGCTTCGATGCCCCAGACTTCCTGGCTGCCGGTCCCAGGGACGTTTTAGTGCCAGCTTCGTTGGTTGAAGAAGCCAAGCAGATCCTGGAAGACACCACGGGTCTTGGGTCGTACGCGCCGTAGCGGCTTATCCGAGCGGCTTCCTGGCCTCCGCCATCTGTGGTTGGACGCAGGCTACCCGCACTCGGGTTAATAGCTTGGGCCCGTTAGGGCTGGTTCATGAGGAAGGAATGGTGAAAACCGCGGTGTAACCGCCGAACCTTGCGGTAGCCGGTCTCCCTCTGGGAGAAAAGGAGAAACCCAGGTGCTAAAGGCGGCCGGCGACCCCGCTACGAGCTTGCCATAGGCGAGAGACGACCTTTTGCGCTGACCGTCGAGACCGGCGCAACTTTCGTCCCCGGGTCTTTAGCCAGCTCCGGTGCAGCGGTAGCCGGCCACTGCTTGCTCGGCTTAGCTCGGATAGCCACCAGTGATCGCATCGAGATGGAGCGTTCCGCCCAGATCCAGAACACGCACCTCAACCTCGGGCGCGAGCTCGGCAGCGTGGCGGCGAAACTCCGTTACGGGGTCAGTAAGCATAGCGGTCTGCAAACGTCCGAAGCCGAGGGGCGCGTAGGTTCCCCAGTGGATCGGGACAGCGAGGAGCGGCTGCAGGAGCCGGAGCGCCTCGGCGGCGCGGCGCGGATCGAGGTGGCCCGGGCCGAGCGAAGGACCCCAACCCCAGATCGGCAGCAGCACGAGATCTAGACGGGGTGCGAGCGTGGCCATTCCCTCGAAGAGGTCGGTATCGCCCGCGAAATAGATCTGGTGCGAGCCGCGGATCAGGTAACCCAGGGCTGCCACTTCCGTTCCCAGAAACCCTCGTCCTCCTTCGTGGTCAGCGTGGGTTGCGCGCACGACGAGGTCTCCGAGCCGAACCTCCTCGCCAGTCTCAACCTCGACGACCTGTTCGAAGCGACGCCTTCGGAGCAGCCTGCCGGCGCCGCGCGGGACGACGACGGGCACAGATCGGCCGAGGCGCTCGAGTGAGGGATAGTCAAGGTGATCGTAGTGGAGGTGGGAGACGAGGACTCCGTCGAGAGCGTAGAGCATCCCAGCGTCTGCCGGTTTTGTACGCCGGAGGTGCGCCACCCGGTCGCGGAGCACCGGGTCGGTCAGGAGTCGCGTGCCGTCTAACTCGACCAGGACCGTGCTGTGGCCGAGCCAGGTTATGCGCGCCCGGCGCGCTGGGTCGGCACGCTCCTTACCACTCACCGCGACCACTGCTCAGGTGGCGCCGTCCCGGTACCGCTCGTGACCGAGGTCGGCGAGCCAACGGCGCATGTGCCGGTGCATGTTGTCGGGGCCGACGATAGATTGCTCGGGCAGGCGCCAGCCCGCGGGTAGGACGACGAACGGGAACGACTGTGAACCACCCATGCCGCCGTGAGAGCCGACGAGCTCCTCGAAGGCGGCGACCTCGTCCATCTCCGCGTAGTAGGTGCTATTGACCATGACGTCAGCAACGTGCTCAAAGCGATCCGCGCGCCTGACGTGCCGGGCGGCGTTCGGGCCGAATGGCGCCAAAGGATCCTCCCCTTCCACCCGGTCCTCATCAAGGTAATGCGTTCCCTGAGCGCCAATCGCCACAGCCCCATGCCGCTCGGAGCGCACTAGCATGAAGCCGATGCCGGGATGGTCGCGCAGCGCCGGGACGAGCTCTGGGTAGAGATGCTCGATGCGCTCGAGCGTAAGTCGCCCTGGCTCGCGTGGGAACGAGATGAGCCCCAGGCAACCCGAGGCCATCACCGACAGTTCGGGCATTTGGCCGTCCTGCGCCCCTTCGCGCATCCTTACGGTCGCTTCGCGAGATTTCTCGCCGAGTTGCACAGCACCGTCTACCCGCTTGCTCTTCGTCGCCGCGCGGATCGTGCGGCCGACTATGTTGTCTGCTGACCCCGCTTCGGTCAGCGATGCGCCAAGGTATCCTGCTGCCTCGTTGCTTCCTCCTTCGTCCATGTGGATGCTGTCGGTGGCGCACGCCTCGCGCACGATATCCTCCAGCGACGTGCCATAGCGCTCGAGGAAGGTGGCGCCCTGTGATTGACCGTGGTCGGAGAGGACCACGAGATAGTACGGGCGCGGGGCCTCCTTCGCCGCCTGCTCGATCCGCGCGAACTGCCGATCGATCTTGCGCAGCACCGACAGCGCATCAGGCCGCTCGATGCCAGAGTGGTGGGCTACCTCATCATAGGCAAGAAAGGTTGTGTAGGCGACTGGCCGGCCGGCGTAGAGATCACCGATGATCGCCGACACCTGGAGTTCGCGCTGAATCACCGTAGCCCACGAGCGCACTAGCGCGTAGGTTAGCGTGCGCTTGATCCGTGGGCGGATGTCGCGCCGGCGCTGCTGGGCAGCGTAGTAGAGCTCCTGAGCAATATCGGCCAAGGCTAACATGACTGTTCTCGTGATGTTGTAAGGGTTGGCGAAGTAAGCGAAGTAGTCCTGACCGATGCGCCCGGGTCGATCGCGCCTCAGCACCGTGCTCATAGTCAGCAGGCTGTGTTTCGCGTCGCCCGAGAGGATGTTCGCCCGGCTGGCGCCGTCTTCGTGCAACAGGCCGCGTCCGTTCGAATGACGACGCTCCAACTCGGCGGCGTCCTTGGGATGGTTCGTGACGATCGGTCGCTTATGCTCCTTCTCCCACCAGCGAAACGCCGGCCAATCTTCGCTGTTGCCGTGCAGCAGTCCTGCCTGGCATGCACCCGTCTGCGATGACCAGTCCGTCTCCCACCGGATGAGATGGTGCGTTCCTTCGCGCAGCCATCGGCCCACCATCGGCATGTTGCCGTTGCGTAGCGCGCGCACCACGACCTCGTGCGCCAGGCCGTCGATCTCGAGGAAGACCACGCCGGGGACGTCGGAAGAAGTAGCACCTTGGCGTGCGGCGGCTCTCTGGATGACGTTGCGGTAGTAGAAGTCGTCGTCGTCGATTCCCAGGAGCGACGTGACGACCGTGTTTACCACCGTGAGGATGAAGGTCGCTACGATGCCCCAGAGCACCCCTACCCCGAACCCGTCGACAATACTCGATGCTATCGACACGATGACGCCGTTAAGCAGTAGCGCGGCGACTCCGAGGGTCAACACGGTGATAGGCAGCGCGAACCTGACGAACAGCGGCCACACCACGGCGTTTAGGAGACCGATCACGGCCGCGATAGCGAAGGCAGAGCCCCAGCCCGGAAAGTCTATCTCGGGGATGAAGGCGGATAGGACGTAGAGCGTCACCGCCATGATCACCCACACGACCAACACCCGGATCACAGCGTGGCGGCCGACCAAGCGCCTCATGAGTATCCTTGTCCGACCGCGGACTGGTACAAAGGTTGGATGCCGTTCGTGCGTACCTCTGCATTATCGAACGGTCGGTCCCTCAAGTTCGCAGCAGAAACCGCCTGTCGAGGTAGAGATCCATCGCAACATCCTTTCGAGGAGAGCCGGTCTTCTGATTGGCCGCCGTTTTGCAATAGCACTATTTTAGAGTACGCCTCAGCAAGGTGATGAGTCATCACTCGCAGGTGGATATCCCCTAGGGGAAATGCCCCGGTGGGTGAAGATAGACTCCCCTACCGTCCCTGCAGTCCAAGAACATTGTGGAGTACGGCGGCGAACAACATTGGACCCGCAAGGGCACCGGGACGGTCTACCTGTATTGATGCGTAACGAGCTCAGCGATGCCTACGCTGTGGCGTTCGAAGGGATGGAGATGGACACGAACAGCGGAGAGACGATCCTTACTGGGGAGGTCATAGACCAGCCGCACCTACACGGCATCCTCGAGCGCATAAACGGTCTGGGACTGGAGCTGCTGAGCGTGGAGGCATTGCCGAATCTCGGCCTACTTCCTGGCAGGGGTGGTTATAGCCGTCAGCGCAGGCCTCACTATCACCTACACTCTTGCCACCGCCCTAGGCAACAGCATCTCGCTCGGCGACCCCTCGGATTCCGGATCGCTAGGCAACATAATCCAGTACGTGCTGGTCGGGCTGCTGGTGGTGCTCTCCATCAAGAGCTACGTGGGCCGCGGTACGCTCGGCAAGCCAGTAGCTTATGACAATCTCTAGGCTTTGGCTCTCGCGGCGGACTCAGAGTTCGTACAAGCCTGTTGCTGATGTGAGTTACGTTTGAAACCGGTTCCAAGAGGAGTTCGCCCATCGCGATGCGCACCCGTCCCACCGCGGGCAGTAGTTCGGCTCCACGTTCGGCCGCGAAGCCGGGTTCGCTCATCGATCCTCCTCTTGTGTAATCGTCGTGAAGTCGAAACCACCGGTGGATCTCACCGCGTCCTTCGTGGCGCAAGCTGCTCGCCCGGCCATCAGCGATCGAAGCGCCAGCGCGTCGGCGTGAAGGACTCGCCATCGGTGGGAAGGCCAAAAGCTTTCGTCGGTGTTATCTCGTAGACGTCGTACGGCGGGCCGCCGGATGTGGGAGCGCCGTACTCGGCGTCGAGCATGTCCGCCTTCACCACTGTGGGCCAGCCGTAGATGGTCTCGAACGCATTCGAAGCCCGACGAAGCGTCGCCTCGTCGCGCACCCGCCGGGCCTCGCCTTCCACGATCAGGTGCATGTCCCCCGCGTCGGTGGTGATGACGCAGCGTCCGTCGGCGGCGAGGTTTCGACTCTTTTTGGCCGTCCCCTTCGAAGCAACGTACAGCGCCGATTCCGACCAAACGGCGAACAACGGCATGACGTGCGGCGCTCCGTTCGGCCGCACGGTAGCGAGCCAGAACCAACCGCCTTGTGTGAGCCGCTCCTCGAAATCCTCCCATCGGACGGGTCGCGAATTGCCTGCCTCGCCGGCCGCCGCGGTTCCTTTCCCCTCGCGCGACATTGCCTCGCCCGCGGGTCTTTGGTGCGTCATACGGATCTCTCCAATGCTTTCATGGGCCTTCGTTCCTCGGGGTTACACTGTCATTTGCTATCGACTCGTGGGTGAGGATAAGTACGCCGTCCAGCGACACGAACTCCGGCACGATCACTATCCTCGGCTCACCCTTCTCCGCCGCCGTAGACGAAGAGGATTTGCTTTCACATGGATTCCTCCTCTGTTGGGCGGATGTCGAGTTGCTCGACATCCGATCTCAGTCGCTCGCTCACGATGCAGCATCGCGTCCGGCTCGCCCCCCGGTCGCAGGTGGGATGTTCTGGTTGAGGCGGAAAAGGTTCGTTGAGTCGTAGCGGCCTTTGATCTCCGCGAGCCGCTCGAAGGTCGCCCCCGGATATGCCTCACGGATGCGCGCCTCGCCCTCGTCGCCGAGGAAGTTGACGTATACACCGCCGTCACCCTGGCGCAATGCCGCAGCGAACCTACCGACCCACTCCTTATGCGTCGCCGTCTCCTCGGGGCGCTCGTAAACCGCGCCGAGGGCGACCATGATCCCGCGCTCGCGATGTGTGAACGCTGTGGCGTCGGCACTCACGCGGGTCATCGCCCCACCGAGCACCCGGATCTGAGCCACGGCCAACGGCGCGGTCGAGGCCCGGAGGTGCTCGACGATCGTCTGTGCCACGCGGCTGTCGAAGGAGTCGACGAACAGCGAGCGCGCCACCTCCTCGTCCGGCCCCGGTTCCGCCGGCTCGTACATCTGCGGGTAGGGCTTCGGTCCTACAGTGTCGGCCAGTGGAGTCACGAGCGCCCTAAACGGCGCGATGGCCCTCTCGCCTTCATCGACCTCGCCCGCGTAGCACAGCAAAGACATGATGACGAGCCTGCCATGGGCCTCGGCAGGCAAGAACGGCATCGGAGGCGCCACCATGACGTTGGCGATGGTCGAGAGTTCGTCTGGAGCGGCCTCCGCTTCGGCGACGAACGAGGAGATGACCTCGGACGTCGCCGGAAGTATCAGCATCCCTCCAACGATCGTGTCCACCTCGTGCAGCCGGAACTTGAACCGGGTAGCGACCCCGAAGTTCCCTCCGCCGCCCCTGATCGCCCAGAAGAGGTCGGGATGCGACTCTGCGTCCACGTAGAGGAGTTCGCCGTCGGCGGTCACGATCTCGGCGGCGAGCAGGTCATCTATGGTGAGGCCGTACTTGCGCACCAGGAACCCGACGCCGCCGCCCAGCGTGATCCCCCCTATCCCCACCGAGCCGGTGTCCCCGAATCCCGTCGCGAGGCCGTGGGCGCCCGCCGCAGCCGTGTATTCGCCTGCTGTCAGGCCAGTCTCGGCCCAAGCGGTGCGCCCGGGCAGGTCGATCTCGAACCCCTTCATCTCCGAGAGGTCGAGCACGATCCCTCCGTCGGTGGTGCTGTGACCGGCGAGGCTGTGGCCGCCGCTGCGGACGGCCAGCTCCAGTCCCCTCGCGCGAGCGAGCGAGACTACATGTGAGACGTCGGTGGCGTCGGCGACCCGGACAATGAGAGCCGGGCGGCGGGACCTGGCGCCGTAGAAGACGGGACGGACCGTGTCGTAGGCGGCGTCCTCCGGTGAGATCACCCGCCCGTTCAGGACGGCGCGGAGTTCCAGGATCGAAACGGTGGTATGGTTTGCCATTGGCGGTTGCGAATGGGTTTCCTTCGTCATCTACTTCTCACCTTTCTAGGAAATTGTTTGTGCGAACTGGTCGAGCTCCCACGTCTTCAATCATCTACTCTGAGCATACAAAATGGACCTAAATTCCAACCGATAGATCGCGTGTAACAGCTAAAATGCGCGGCGATCAGACCCCTCGGCACCTCCTCCGGCGAGTTGTCGGCCGGGGCCCGGATCACGGCCCGCCCCGGCACGTTATGGTTCTTCACGCAGTCGATGCACCGTAACTCGGGACCGACTGGTGGAAGCGGAAGAGGTTGTCCGGGTCGTATCTCTCCTTGACGCGCACCAGCCGCTCCAGGTTGGTCCCGTGGTACGCGCGCGGCCAGTCTTCGAGATCCGGGTCCGGGAAGTTCGGGTACGCGCGTCCGTTCCCCCACGGGCGCTCCGTCGCCCACGAGCGCCCGAGCCAGCGCAGGGCGGCTTCCTTCTCGCCGGCCCGGGCGTCCGGCTCGACGGTGACCGCATGCTTGAGCAGGAAGAGCTCCTCGCGGTGGGCGAAGGCCGTGGCCTCTGCAGACACGCGGTTGTAGGCGCCGCCCCAGGGCGTGAAGTCCAGCTCTCGCGACTGGCCCGCAACCCGCTCCTTCGAGAAGGTTTCAACCAACGACTCGATGGCCTCGGCAGGCAGCGGCCTCCGGAAGAACTCCGACTTGCTGTAGGGGTGGCCGTCCGGCCGGTCGTCGCCAGGACCGTGCTCGGCGAGGTACCGCTTGGTCTCCCGGTATGTCGCGTGTTCGAGAGACGCCGACGCCGGGTCAGCGCCGACCCGGGCGACGAGGTCTTCTAGCAGTTCCTCGGTGTCGAACTCTGTGCCGAGCATAGCCCCGAACACGTTGACCCCGGGCGGCTCCTCAGGGTCGCCCGAAGCGGTAATCAGCAGGCTGGCGGCGAGCTCGTCGGGCCCGGCGGGCGACCAGCCCTGCCAGGCTTCCATGACCTCAGAAGCGCGGGTGTCGGGCCAGATCAGGTGGAAAGCCGTCGCATCGAGCGCGGGTAAGGTGCTGAAGACGAGGGAGGTGAGGACGCCGAAGTTGCAGCCGCCCGCGCCGCGCAGCGCCCAGAACAGGTCCGGTTCGTTGTGCTCATCGCACTCGACGATGCGGCCGTTTGCCAGTACCACCTGCGCCGCGAGCAGGCTATCGGAGGTGAGCCCATACTTGCGACCAAGAATGCCGAGCCCACCGCCGAGCGTGAGACCGGCGATGCCGACGTCGGGGCCGCAGCCAGCCGGGATGGTGAGGTCGTGCCCGTCAAGCGCGTCGTAGACTCCGCCGAGCCGGGCACCCGCGCCGACAGTCGCGACGCCCCCGGAGACCGACACAGAGCGCATCGGAGAGACGTCGAGGACGACACCTCCCGTCGAGGAACGCCCGGCGAAGCAGTGGCCGCCGCTCCGTGGTGCCGACTCGAGCCCGGACCGCCTCGCGAACAGGATCGCACCGGAGACGTCCTCGGCGACCTCGCACAGCACAATCGCTTGTGGCCGCGCATCGTGGAATCGGGCGATGGCGGACTTGCGCGCCGCATCGTAGCCCGGCGATTCGGGCAGGACGACCTCGCCCGCGATCGCGCTTTGCAACGCGTCCCAGTCGGGCTTCATTGTGGCCGCGCTCATCGGCGGATTCGGAATCGCAAGCTCGTTACGCCTTCGGGCGCCTCGACGACATCGTCGCCGGATCCTGCGACGAAGCGGTCCAGGGACATCGAGAGGGTCGGGTACACTTCACCCATCGGTTCCTCCTTTGTCGGTTGGTCAGGCGCCGCGGCGCGGACGCAACCCCGGTAGCCGCGCCGAGACCCTCGTCCCGCAGGTCCCTGCATTCTCGTATTCGGGAACACGTCCGTTCTCCTTCCATCGGATTGCCTCCGATTGTATTGCCCGACCGGTGGAGGGACATCCCCAAAAGTTAGAACCGGGGTAGAGATCTTCGCCGTATTCTCCCGATCCCCGGCCACTATCGGTCGACAAAGGCGCCGCAACTAGAGCTGGGCGCGACGAGGACTGCTCAGGCGCTGCACACCTGCCCAAAGAAGCGCCAGGATGGCACGCTTAGTGCTTGCACCTGCCGCGCCTGCGATAGTAGGAGGCGAGGGTGTCCTGCTTCGGCGCCGGGGTCGAGAGGTCGGCGTCTGGCCTCATCGGGCGGCGTGTTGCCTCGATAGTCCCCTCATCGAGGCGGCTCGACTCCCTGGACGCCGCCCAGCTTCTCGGGGTTCGCCACCAGGCGGATGGTCCGCACAAGGCCGTCCGATACGTCCATGATGAGCGCCGAGATGGGCTCGTCATCGGCGGTGATGACGACGCCGGTCTCGCCGTTGACCTGCGCCAGGTGGACGCGCACCTCGCCCGACGGGTCCGACCCGACGGACTCCAGGAACCTGGCCGTTTGCTCCTCGACCGTGATGGCGCCCAGGAACCGGGCCACGTTTTCTGCCCCAAGGACGGGGCGGCGGTAGCCACGACAACCCACAGTCGGATGCTCACGCGCGGGTTCGCCCACAGGTTCACGGTAGCCCCCCTTGGCTGCCCAGATCCTCCTCGAACCACAACTCTGACGCAAGTCCCATCGCCTTGGCTATCGCCCTCATCTTCTCGTAGCCCGGGCTCTCTATCCTACGCGTTCGTTCTCGGCGACGGCAGCGAGACCATCGTTCCCGTCTACCTTCCTGCTGCGCCTCGGTAGGGCCAGGGAGTCTGCGAGGTCGGCGGGCAGCGCACCTTTGAGGCCGCCAAGGCGACGAGTCGTCCCGTGACCCTCCGAGCACTCGTTGCAACTGGGAACGAACCGAGGAGAGCAAGTCCATTACGGCGAGGGTCGAGCTCCTGGTTACGGAGATATATCCGGTTGTTGGTTTGCGGGGTTGGATCACCGGTCAAGCAGGTAGCCGAGTTCCTTGAGGCGGTTGCGGAATGACCTCTCTTTGCTTGACGGGACGATCAGGGTGCGGCCTTCGAGGACTCTTGCGGACCTCTTGAGGGTCGGGTCCTCGAAGACCGTCTTCAATAGTTCACTGGAGCGGACCTGGACTAGTAGGGCGTCACTCTTCCTCTTGAAGGCTCCTCTGTTCGCTGCGAGTTCCTGCAGCCAGTGGGAAACGTGTTCGGGCAACGGGCCTCTGTGATGGCGCTCCAGGAAGTCGGCTACGTATCGGAGGTCTTCGCCGCGTTCGATCTCGTCCAGCACCCGTCCGGTGTCGAGCCGGTACCGATGATCACCCTGCTCGACAGTGAAACGGCCGAGCTCCTGGCGCAGGTTGGGGGTAAGCGCGGCGGGGTCTTGGAGGGTGAGGACGAGTTCGGCGTCTATGCTGAAGAACGGGTCGTCGAGCGGTTGAGGAGGTTCGTACTCTCCGGCCTGGCCGAAGAGATAGGCGCCGAGAGGGTTTATGCGGAAGAAGATCAACCCCTCGTACAGGCTGTCGTATTCGGCCACTTCGGGTGGGAAGTAGAGGAGGTCTAGAGCGCCGATGCTGCCAAGGTACTCCCAGAGTACGGCGTTGGTGTACAGCTCTCTTATGGTGGCGTCGTCGTACCAGCGGTAAGAAGCATCGTCCACGTAGAGGTGGCCGCTAAGATCTATCTCGAAGTCGAAGCGCCAGACCTTCAGCGCCCGGTGGAAGTCCTCGACGGAGATCCAGACCCCCGCGGGACACCAGGACAACGCCTCTACTATCGCCTCGTGCCGCTCGGCGGGTGCCGTCAGGCGGACGTGTTTGGACTTCTGACCCTTGACGGCGGAGATGCGGCCGAGCTCGTCGAAGCTCCCCTCATGCGTCCAGGTCTCGAAGGCGTGTAGGAACGCTTCCAGGTCATGGTCTTTGAGCAGCGCGTTGCCAGGTTCGGTGAGCGTGTCGAAGGCGCCGGCTAGCCCCGACTCGCGGGCGAAGGTGGCGAGGCCGGCGGGACGGATGGCGCCTGAGGGCTTGGCGCCCTCGGCGTGGGGGAAGAAGTCTCCGTCGAGCAGGTTGTTCAGGAGTTTGCGGACGCTCGCCGGTGTCAACCGCCGCGAGGTGGTGGAGGTCCTGACCTCACCCTGGTGCAGCATCCGCAAGTAGACCAGCAGGTCGTGCAGGCCAGATTGCTCGGTGTCCGCCCGCAAGAGCGTAAGGCGCTCGCCGTCGATGTCTATCGCGTGGGGCGTCCTTTCGAGGCCCTCCACTCGAAACTTCTCCGGCGGAGGCACCAGGGGGCCGAGTAGGTCCATGATCTCTTCGGGAATCTCGCCGCCATGGATGAAGAGTTCTACCGGAGAAAGCTCGCGGTTGAAGACGTAGATCATGGAGGGCAGAGACAGCCCGGCCATCTGTCCAGGCAACTCACCGTACTGGGCGACGAAGGCTTCCGGGGAGAACTCGCCCCCCGCGTGGTAAGCGGTGGCAACCGCTTTTTGGGAGAGGGGGTCGAGGCGCCGCCATATCTCAGCAAGCGCAACGGGGTTGGTAAGGCGGCCAGCTATGTACTCTACGAGCTGTTCCTTGCGGACGCCGTCAGGGCCGGGGCCGCCGCAGAGTCTGACGAGTTGCTTGAGGTCTTCGACGATAAAGGAGTTCAGCGCCGGGCGGAGCTTCATGCCTCCCCGCCCTCTTCGGCCAGGGCAATCTCCAGAGCGGAACGGGAGGTGGCCTCGTAGGCGGGGGACAGCAGGCGCGGGAGGTCCTCGGTGACGAAGTTGGGCCGGCCGAGGCGGCGCAGTGCCGGAAGCGGCACCGGGGGAGGCTTTAAGGAGATCCGGATCGC
Organism: Rubrobacter sp.; assembly: GCA_035697505.1. Taxonomy (GTDB): domain Bacteria; phylum Actinomycetota; class Rubrobacteria; order Rubrobacterales; family Rubrobacteraceae; genus Rubrobacter_D. The sequence continues at coordinate 561 of DASSCV010000403.1, read as the reverse complement.
GTCAAGCTCCGGTCCCGCTTCCCAGAAGCGATCGATCTCTTCTTCGAGGGGAGGGGCGACCGGTTCGGGGCTGGTTCCTCCGGTCTCGCCGCGCCGTTCGCGGAGGGCCTGCAGCACCTCGTCGGCTGCGCGGCCGCGCAGCCGGAAGAGCAGGAAGGGGTCTTCGTCGAAGCGTTCGCCGAGGATGTAGTGGACGGCGGCGGTGTGTTTGCAGACCCGCGCGGGGTCGGGGCAGGAGCATTCGGTTCGAAGCTCGCCCCGGCGTCCGGGGAAGAGACTCGCGCCGGCGGCCGAGAACGCCTCTTCGATGTCTTCTGGCATCTCGCCGGAGAGGAGCCGGGCGGCGAAGAGCGCGCGCTCGGCGAGGACGTCGATGACGCGCTCCCACCCGGCGTCGTCGAGGGGTTCGAGGTCTATCCTTACCCGGTAAGGTTTCCTGCGCGAACCCTGAACTTCGGCCACCACGCCGCCGGCGCGTTCCTCCAGCGAGAGGACCTGTCCCTGGCGGGCGTAGCGCCTGCCCCGCCGCAAACGGCCCGCGTCCATGAGTTGTTCGAGGTT
>DASSCV010000402.1:0-3046 GCA_035697505.1 Rubrobacter sp. | reverse complement strand
AGATGCTGATGGTCCCATCGGGCAGACGTCGGGCGTCGTGCTGGAAGGCGAATCGGGTGCCTGGACCCATCTCGAAGTCGCTCCTCTTGCCGCCGAGACGCCATATGATCTCACCGCTGTTACGGTCTATCTTGTAGACGGTGGAGGTCTCGCGAGCGGAGACTAGCAGGTTGTCGTCGTGGTCCACGTCTATGGAGTTGATGTGGAAGTAGTCGATGCCGGGACGGCCATCCTGCAACGGCGTGACATAGGTCTCCTCCAGGGCCACATGGTCGATGCTGCGCCATTCGAAGAGCACCTCTCCGGTCTGGATATCCAACTCTTGGACGATGCCTTGCCACACCACGCCGCGCCTAGCACCGCCGATGTAGGAGAGATCCCATGGCACCCCTTCGTAGATCGAGATCAGTGCGGTGTCCTGCGGGCTGATGAGGAACTCATGGTGGTCCCCGTTGTAGCCGTTGGCGGCCGTAAAGCGGGCTATCTCACGGTAGGAACCATCGAAGATCACGTACTCGCGCTGGCCGTGTCCTGTGTAGTATCCCTCCCACCAGGTGAGCACCGTCTCATCCTTGTATGTCTGCACCCTGAAGTTCATCATATCCATATCCTCGTTCTGCAAGATGCGCAGCCACACGGGCTGTCCGTCGTTGTCGAGGATCATCGAACCGCCCTGCCCTGCGTCGCCCTTCTGCGGGGCGACGAAGATATAGCCTGGGGCGGTTTCATCGTGCGCCTCTTTGGCCACCTCAACCACGGGTGGGCTAAGGTCGGGGCGCGATCGGAAGGTCCACACGCCACGCTTGGAAGAGGGCGGTGATCCGTAGGTGACCGCGCCCTCCGGTTGCGCGGGCTGGCTGGTCGTCGTGGGCCTAGTCTTTGGGGCAAGTTTAGCTTGTTCGCAGCCCACCGTGTTTGCTAACGCGAGGCACGTCGCGCTTGCGCCCACAGCTGTGAGGAACCGCCGTCGTGTGAACTTGGAGCCCATAGCAGGAACCCTACACTACTCAAGAGCGCTCGTTGACAATCTGGTCTCCTTGATCCAGGCAGTTCAAAAGTGTTGGCTGGGGCTACGCGAACTTCCGATAGCCGAGAGGAGCCGACGGGGAAAGCTCCGCAAGGCCCGCGAGGGTAAGGTCATGGCCGGCCACCGCGTTAAGTATAGCTTCAAGCTCAACACCTCCCGCGATGGGCTACTCGTAGACGAGGAGAAGGTGCGAGTCGTGCGGCGCATCTTCCGCATGGTGGGCGTCGAGGGACACAGCATGAACGCCGTGTACAAGGCTTTCGAGCGCGAGCGCAGACCCGCCAGGTATCGGAGCCGTCGGAGAACGGGCGACCATCAGTTGCGAGCTTGCCTAATAGTTCACGCTGCTACCCTTGCCGGAGGCTCCAGGCTAACTATCCCTCTTCGAGCCGTCGGATCCTCGACAAAGAAGCTCTCGGACTCGATCGGGAACTTCACCCGAACGTTGCCCTTTGAATAGCGCTCCTTCACGAAGCTCACCGCCTGCTGGATGCTCTCGGCCTGAACCGCTACATCGAAGCGGGCAGCTCCGCTGTGTACCTCCATCGAAACCTTCACCATTTGAGATCAGCCCTTTCTTCGTCGTCCGTCATGTGCGCAGAGCGCGCTTCAGGCCACTAGCAGGGTAGCCTTGGTCTGCTTGCGCAACTCATTGACCCTTACGCCCTTGCTTACCAGCACGGTGTTGATAGCCCCGGCCCACTTGGGGTCGACCTCAAGAAGAAGTGCACCGTTCTCAACGCGCACCACATCCACCATCCTGTGGGAGATCTCCTCTGCCCATTCGAGAGGCTCGGCCCTCACCAGCAAGCCTTCTTCTCTTCGGTTCTCCTTCATCGTCCGACGGCTCCTCTTTCTCTCTTCAGACTTTTGGCCGACTGGCCTCTCACGAGAGCCTGACAGTGGCCGCGGCCAGCTTGCCTAGCCAGGACCAAAGCCCCTGCTCTTCCTCCGAGCGCGGCCTGCGGGGTGCTTTCGTCCGATGCCCAATGTGGCGCACTCGTGCCCCGTGCAAGGCCTCCTCGTGGTAGAGCTTGCTCAATAAATGGAGTTGGTAGGGATGAATCATGGCCGCACTCCTTTCTGTATGTGTCCTGTCTCTTACGTCTTGGGGACAGCTTAGGAGGCGGACGTTACCTGGCCGTTACCTGAAGGGCCTTGGGGCATACTCATGTTGAGTATTTATGAAGACGAATCAGGTCGAATAGCTCGCCGGGGTGACGTTCGGACGTAGTAATTCTTAGTTCAGATCAGCGGTAGGCGATCGCCGCTCGATCAGCCACGAGCCGATCTGCGCACGAGATTGAAGGTTTAGCTTCTTGAGTATCCTTCTGATGTGGGCGGCGGCTGTATGCTCAGAGATGGATAGCTCCGAGGCGATCTGGCGGTCGGTGAATCCCCGTGCAACCAGCACCGCCATTTCACGCACACGGGGGGTGAGGGAGACCGGTTGCGCACCGGTCGCAGGCTGCTCTGGTGCAAGGGATGCAAGTGCGGACGGAGCACTTTCTTCCTCCGCCAGAGAGTACTCTATGGCCTGCTCCATCCTCATGGGCCGATCCTCCTTCCATTTTGAGCCCACATGGAGCTTGCATACGTTTGCAGACCCACACAGCACAGGGTACTGCGCGGGGGATCGGCCTTCTCATCCCATCTAAAGTCGAGCGTAAGGAGCGTCCTAGGAGGCTCACATGTATGGAGTTCTCGGAAGTCGAATGTCCTCAGGCACCGCTCCCTAGCAGTGGCCGTGGTGTTTGCTACTGCTCAGATGCCTTAGCAGAAGAAGGGAAGGCCCCGGGAGTGTGGTAGCGTTCCGGGGCCTCCATTAGGCAGGTGTCCTCGTTGGTGACGGGACTTGGCACTTTCCCTCGCCCTATCTAGTCGATACTGAAAAAATCTACCCGGCAGCCGCCGCGGGGGTTCTACGCGGCGAGTGAGGGGCAAAGCGCGCTACGAGCCGAGCAAGCAAAAAAGACAGCGAAGCTCCGAGGGCCGCAAGGAGCTTGGAGAAGTTCATCG
>DASSCV010000401.1:0-2904 GCA_035697505.1 Rubrobacter sp. | reverse complement strand
TGACGCCAGAGGCGTCACCTCTCGGACTCCAGCATGTCAGCGCGCTCTGGCCTACGGCCTCCGCTTGTCAGCATCTTGTCTTCGCTGAAGGCCTGTCTTGTATAGGCGGATGCGCGGTTCGCACCAGGTTGATACCCCTGCGAATCTCTTTAGTAATCGAAGCCTTGTGTGATGTCCATCTGCCGTGTTAGTTTCGGTACTGTAGGTCGATCCAGGTAGAGTAGGGGCAAGATGGCCGACCGGGGTTCTCCCGAGCTAGTCGAAAGGGAAACTCGTTGGCCCAGTTGAGGCGGAGGGCGCTGGTGGTCGCGCGGAGGGTCGAGGAACGCTTCGACGCCTTCAGGTTCGGGCTGAAGCGGCGCCTCGGGCTGCTGGATCCGTTCGAGATCCTACCTTACCGGGGCTATGGCACGACCAGGGAGCTGTTCCTGAGGGGCCGCGTCCTCGAGGAGGCTGGCATCACCCGCGCTGGTCGGGACGATGCGGTATGGAAGAACATACTCAATATGGTGCGGCGCTTCGCGAGCGATGAAGTGGCCGGCGCGCGGGTGATGGCATCTTTCGAGGGTTTGCAGGTGGAGACCACCGCCGACGCGGAGGGCTTCTTCGAGGTTCGCTTCCAGCTTGCGGAGCCGCTCGACGGTCCGGACGGGTGGTACCAGGTCGGGTTGGAGCTCCTCTCTCCACCGTCGCCGGGTGGAGGAAAGGTAAGATCGAAGGGACACGTTCTCGTGCCGCACGGGGCCCGTTTCGGAGTGATAAGCGACCTCGACGATACGGTGGTGCGTTCCAGCGCGACGAACGTGCTGAAGATGGCCTGGATAGTGGTACGCAACAATGCCCACACGCGGCTTCCTTTCGAGGGCGTCGCCGCCTTTTACAGGGCTTTGCAAGTGGGCCCGGACAGCAAGTCTTCCAACCCGGTCTTCTACGTGTCTAGCAGTCCCTGGAACATCTACGACATGCTTGTGGACTTCTTGAACGTTCACGGCGTTCCCCCTGGACCGCTGTTTCTCAAGGACTGGAGCCTTAGCGTTCTCGGGAAGCACAGAGACTTCAAGATGGGGGTGATCCGGCGCCTCCTCCGCACCTACAAGGATCTGCCTTTCGTCCTGATCGGGGACTCGGGGGAGGAGGACCCGGAGATCTATTTGCAAGCCGTGCAGGAGCACCGGGGACGCATCAAGGCCATCTACATCAGAGACGTCACTTCGGTCGAGCGTGACGCCGAGGTCAGAGCGATGGCCGACGAGGCGCGTCAGCTCGGGACGGAGATGGTGGCCGTTCTCGATACCACCGCGGCGGCCGAGCACGCGGCTTCCATGGGTCTCATAGCGCCGGACGCGATAGCCGCGGTCCTGGCCGAAAGCGCTGCCAGGTTCTAGCGCACTCCCGTCAAGAAGCGAGACCGAAGCTGGCTTCTACCTCGGGGATGCGTTCGTCGTGCCAGGTTATCCCGTAACGCTCGCCGAGATCGGCCCGAGCCCGCCTGTGCTCCTCGTCACTCATCTGCCTTGAGACGATCTCCTCGTACTCGTCGAAGTAACCTTCGAACTCGCCGCCAGGCGTGAGGATCTCCATGACCCGTACGGTCACTGCGCCCGAATTGTAGAAGGCGTGGGGTACGCCCCGCGGCTTGATTACGTATGAGCCTTCTTGGGCGAGCACGATCTCGCCGCCTACGTAGCACATCATCTTGCCTTCCAACACGAACGAGCACTCATCCTCACGGGTATGGGTGTGGGGGGGTATCATCTCGCCGGGCGGGAGGCCCCACTCCTCGATCTTGAGCGAACCGCCTGAGGCTTCCGCCGTGACCTTGTGAACTATGTCGAGGACGGGAAGGTAGGGGCCCTCCTCTGGTCTGATTAGGATCTCATCTTCTTCCAGCGGCACGTCGTTACCTCCTTGGAGTTCGTCGGTCAGTGTACCCGCACCATGGGGCCGGCGGGCTCCCAGGTGGGAGGAGGCCATCTCCGAAGCCGTAGGCGACAATCGGTCAAGCGTCGACCACCATCAACCCCCGATCTTCCGGAATCATGGCTTCCGTACAATGTAAAATCCTGGTTAGCTTTGTGTTAGACGCCAGGGAGTGAAGAGCATCAAGGAACGCGAGTTGGAGAAGGCTGAGGAGCGCACGGGCGAGAACAGGCAGGAGCGGACTGCTCGGGAGCTTATCGAGCTACTGAACGAGCTTCGGGTGATACTGCCCGGCGTTCAGGTGCTCTTCGCCTTCCTCCTCACGGTGCCGTTCACCCAGCGTTTCCCGGATCTGGACGACCTGGAGACCATGGTCTTCTTCATGACGCTGCTTTGCACCGCCGTAGCTACGGCGCTCCTGATAGCGCCCTCGGCACACCACCGCATCCTGTGGCGCAGGGGCGTCAGGGAGCAGCGGCTGGTGCTGGGAAACAGGCTCACCATCGCAGGTTTGATCTTCCTCTTGCCCGCGGTAGTCGGGGTGGTCTTCGTGATCACCGCCTTCATCTTCGGCCTGACGGCCGCTGTCATAGTGACGGGTCTTCTCGCCATCTTTTTCGCACTTCTGTGGTTCGCCCTCCCGCTCCGGTACCGCGAGGGCGAAGACTGAATCCCTACTGCATGGAACCGAGTCTGGGGTCGGTTACGGCCCCTTCTGAGGCCGATGAGACGAGGGCCGCATACTTGGCCATCACTCCTGTGGCGAACCGGGGCTCGGGCTCATGCCACCCGGTGAGCCGCGCCTGTAGTTCCTCCGAGGGCAGGTCCACGCTCAAGGTCCTTTTCTCGATGTCGAAGGTAACGGTGTCACCATCCTTCAGGGCTGCAATGGGGCCGCGGTGGGCTGCTTCGGGGGCGACGTGGCCAGCCATCAGGCCGCGGGTCGCGCCGGAGAAGCGGCCGTCGGTAAGGAGGGCCACGGTC
>DASSCV010000400.1:0-12674 GCA_035697505.1 Rubrobacter sp. | reverse complement strand
TTGATCGATCTCCCCTGAGGATGGCACATAACCACGGATGAACTGCTAGCGGCGGCCCTTGGTGCCTTGGGACGAGCGAGAGTGTCGCGCGAGCAGGAGCAGGGCGAAGCCCAGGGTGAGGGCGCCGCTTACCAAGAGGTTGCCGCGGACGGAGTCTCCGATCATAAACGCCGGGTCCACGCGGAGGGTCTCAACTAGGAAACGTCCGACGGAGTAGAGAACCACATACAGTATGAAGACGTCGCCGGCTTTCAGTCGCTCCGAGAAGCGGCGAGCGATCCAGAGCAAGGCTAGGCACACAAGCACGTCCCATAGTGCCTCGTAGAGGAAGGTGGGGTGAAAGGAGGTGGCATCAGCGTACTCTGTAGGACGGCGCAGGGGCGCTATGCGTATGGCCCACGGCAGATCCGAGGGTTGCCCGAAGAGCTCCTGATTGAAGTAGTTGCCCCACCGGCCTATGGCTTGTCCCAGGGCGAGACCAGGAGCGGCCGCGTCGGCGAAGGTGAGCGCGTTTATGCCACGGTACCAGCTGAAGAGGAGCAAGCCTAGGAAGCCGCCCGCAACCGCGCCGTAGATCCCGAGGCCCCCGTCATAGGTCTCCAGGACCTTGGGGAAGGGGTTGCGAGTGTATCGATGGTACTCGGTTGCGACGTGGTAGAGGCGCCCTCCGAGGACGCCAAGGGGGACCACGAAGAAGAGCGCGCCTAACGCCAGGGCGCCGTCGTAGCCTCTGCGCGAGAGCTCTCGTCCCGTGAGCCAGGTACCCACGGCTATGCCAAGCGCGATAAGGAGGCCATGGTAGCTCAGGGCGACGGGCCCCACCTCGAAGATGATTGGTGAGGGCGGGCTCGGCAGTGAAAAGAGTGCCAGGAGTATCTGAGACAGCGGCATCACCTCTACCGCCGAGGCTCCGGCGTTCCGGAGGGCGGAGTGTCGGTTCTTATGCGAGCTCCGTGCGGGAACAGCTTCTCCTGGTCGCGGAGGTCGATCAGGTTGTAGTAGTAGCCACGGTTCTTGTCCGATGCCACCACCAGTAGCCCTGCCGCCTCGTCGAGGTTCTGCTTCGTGGAGGTGGCGTCGCCCACGTTCACCCCTTCAGGGCCTTGCATGAACAGGGTCCCGCGGCCTTCCTCGAAAGAGATGTCGTCCAGGTCCGTGCGCTTGTAGTAGACCTTGCCACCACTGCAGCTGGGGGAGGAGGCGAATATGTAGAGCAGGCGCTGCTCTTCGTCTATGAGTGCGAGCGAGCGCGTGTGGGAGTCTCCCACCGTGCCAAAGACATGGCTGGTCCAACTCCCGTCTAGGTCACGCACCCACAGCATGCTGTAAGGTGCGTCGAGATCCCGGTCTATGCGATCGCGCCGCGTCTTTAGAGTGGCGAAGACCCGCCCCTCTGAGTCGGCCTTGAGGTTGATGTGGTCGTTGGCCATACCCGCTCCCATAACCGGGTTGTCCTGCCGCCACGTGTCGTCGGGCTCTCCATCGTCGTGTATGGCGAAATAATAGCCGGACTTGCCTGACTCATCGTACTGGTTGCCCCACATAAGGCCGATCTTGGAGCCGAAGGCAACGATCCCCGAGATGTCGTCGGAGCTAACGGTCGTGCCCCGTAGCGGCAGGACGAACGGCTTCACCCAGTTCGAGTCGTCGCTGCCCGTCGTGTGGGTTACGAAGACGCGGCGCAACTCGTCGCCTTGGGTATAAGTGGCCCAGAGCTTGCCGGTGGTGTCCTTGGCTACCGTGATGGCCTCCATACCGCCCTCGGTTATGGTTACCGGAAAACCTTTGTCGAGCGAGTAGCGAGCAGTCAAAGGATCGTAACTGTAGCGCAAAAAGCGGGCGCTGTCCTTACCCAAGCTGGCCTCCGTCCCGGCGCTGACCACGTAGAGGTGGCCGTCCTCCCATAGGGCGTCGGCCCTGGAGGTGTTGCGCTCGTCGACGAGTACGCCGGTGTCGCTCCAGGTGTCCTCTGTCCGATCGTAGCGGTAGATGTGGTACTCCTCAGAGAAACCGTCGAACAGAATCCCCCACCAAACGCCGTCATTGAACCACAGCTTGCTTTGCGCTTTCGTGGCGGTGGGTCCCTGCGTACACCTGACCTCAGGCTTGAAGGAGCGTGGCAGGCCCAATGCCACCCCCGCTAGAAGGACGATCACGCCAAAGACCATCAGCATCTGCGTCCAGAGTCTGTGCCTTTGGGCCACTTCTGCCATCACGTATTACGTCCAACTCTTTTCGGTCTCCCGGCGTACGCGTGACCCACGCGGCTTGGCAAAAGGGACACCTGATGGACGCGGCTCGAGGTCCTGCGTCCCAATACGCGATGAATAGAACTCCTTCGCGCAGTGGGGCGGGTGACGAGTATGAGCCGAATAGAAGACGTTGGCCTAGAGCCTGAAGCGCGCCAGGCTGGTCTGCGGTACCTCGGTGACTCCGTTGCCGGCGGGCCGCGGATTGATAGAGTCAGAGACGCCGATGAACCCGCCGCCGACCCACAGGTAGGAAGGGGTTGTGCGCAGTGCCCACGCCCCCTCGTAGCTCGGGCGTCTGTTTTGGTCAAGGGAAGGGAGCCAGTCGCAGCGGATCTTCCCGGTCGCCGGGTTAACGGAGGCGAGCCCGCGCAGGGGCTTGCCATTACAAACTCTCTGGCCGTACTCGTTGATACCGAAGTGCCCGCCGAAGAACAGCCGCGAGTGGTTCCGCGTCAGCGCTACGCTCTGCACGTTCCCCTTCGTGGAAAGCCGCCAGATACGTGCACCCGAGTTGCCTTTGTCGAGGCTGAACGCCGCGAGGAAATTCAGCCTGGCCCCGAAGCCGCCGTAGAGCCTGGTGCGTGTTGCGGTGAGGTCCCACGCTGTCTGTGGAGCCTGGATCGTCCAGCTTGGGATCTTCCAGGGGTGCAAATTACCAGTGGCAGTGTAGAGGCGTCCCACGCTCTGTCGTGGAGCCCCTCTGTCGTTGGTGCCAGTCAAGTGGCTGAACGAGCCCCCCACGAAGATCGACCTCTTCCCGGAGGCGAGTTCCAGGGCTCGCACCTTGTGGGAGCACATGGGGTCCTTACACGTTGGGGCCTTGGTAGCCTTCGGCTTCCAATGGCGATCGAGGGCCCCGGTCTGGAGGCTGAACGCAGCCAGATTCTTGCGCGGCGCTCCGTTGACCTTGGAGAATCCTCCGCCAGCGTAGAGTTTGCGTTCGCCTGCCTCCAGCGCGAATACGTAGGAGTTGTCGCCCCCCACCTGCGGCGAGAAAGGAGACACCACGACAGCTTTGGTGTACGCGCCGACCGCGGCCAAGTTCTTCCTCGGCTTACCCTCTACGGCCGTGAAGTTGCCGCCGATGTACACTTTGCCGTTCTTGACGGCGAGTGAGCGAACAACGGCGTCGCGCCCGGTCACCTTCGGACTCCACGTGCGGATGGCGGCGCCGGTCTTGACGTTGATGGCCGCCACGTTATTTACGGTGAAGCTAGTACCCGACTTCTGACTCACCTTGGTGAACTCACCCCCAATGTAGAGGACATCCCCGTCTCCCGAGAGCGCTGTGGCGAAGACCTTTCCGTTCGTCATATATGTGTCATCGGGGGTCTCAGACACGGCCAGGGCGGGGGAGGCGCCCAGTATGGCCTGTATCACCATCACCGCGGCCAAAACCGCAAAGACCAAGGAGAGTCGTCCGCTCAACGTCTCAGGGACCAGTATCAATCGTCTGCTCATCTGTATCGCGCCCTCCACAAACGCTCGCTGGGAAATCACCGGGACGAATAATAGGGACTGTCGCGGTCCGGTACGTGGGCCATCCGGCACATTTTATCGTAGTTGACCCTCTCAGAGTCGCAAAATGCCTAAGCAGCCGCTAAACTCATGAATCGGCGGAAGACCGCCAGTACACAAGTTTGTACGATCGCCGGAGGGATGAGAGACCGTGTATAAGTCTGTAACACCAACGAATGGCAGCCAAGCATCGGCTACCTTCACCAGGGTTTCCGAAGATGAGGGATCCTTCTCCCTGAGCGACCTTACGCGAGTCGTCTTGAAGCGACTTTGGGTTATTCTCCTGGTCGTCTGCGTAGTAGTCGGGGTTGCTGTAGGGGCAAGTCTGTGGCAAACGCCGACCTACCAGGCTTCCGCCCAGGTGTGGGTGGATCAAAAGCAAGGCGATCAGCAGACGAACCTGGCTGGAACCGTCGAGGGGCTCCAAACGATTATCCTGACCATGATACACGCCATCGATAGCCGCCCCGTAGCCCAGGAGGCCATCCAACGCTTGGGATTAGAGATGACCCCGGCCGAGCTCTTGGATAACTTGTCCATCGAACAGGTGGAGAGCACGAGTTTCATAGTCCTTACCTACGAAGGCAACGACCCGGTGGAGGCCACAAAGATCGTCAATACGGTCGGCGAAGTCTCCTCCGAACTGATCTCCGAAAGAAGCGCGGCCGGCAGCCAATTGACGGCCAACGTGTATGAGGAGGCGGTAATACCAGAAAGCCCGATAAGCCCCGACCCTTTGAGGAACGGGCTCCTGGCGGCCGTGTTTGGCGTAATGCTCGGCATAGGCCTGGCTCTGTTGATGGAATACCTGGACCATAGTTGGCGCTCGCCAGAAGAAGTGGAACAAGTCTCAGGCGTACCCACTTTTGCTACCATACCGGAGTTTAGTCTTACGAAGAGCAAGAGGACCAAAAGGACGCTAGCATGAGCGATTCACAAAGCAAGACAATCGCTGTTTCGTCGCAGAAGCATAGAAGGCGTGAGGACGCTACCCTGGATCTGGTGACCATCTACGACCCCACCGGCTCCGCTTCCGACGCTTACCGGATGCTACGCACCAACCTCTTCTACGCCTTGATCGATTCCCCTCCCAAGATAATAGTGCTGACGAGTGTGAGCTTCGGTGAGGGCAAGAGCACCACCGCCGCCAACTTGGCCGTGACGCTTGCGCAGGCGGATAAGAATGTCCTGATTTTGGACTGCGATCTTCGTAGACCTCGTCTGCATAGCATGTTCGACGTGAGCAATACAAGCGGTCTAGTGGACATCCTGGCTGGCGGCAGCAGGATGGAAGAGGTCTGGCGAGAGCCGATACCAGGTTTGAAGTTGATATGCGCTGGTCCTTCGCTGCCCAACCCGGCCGAGCTTCTGAGCTCAAGGCGTCTGGCGGAGTTTCTTGCCGAAATGCGACCGAGGTTCGACTACGTCCTGGTAGATGCACCCCCTGTAGGTGTGTCCGACTCCATAGAGCTGGCGGCCCACGGGGACGGGGTTTTGCTGGTTTTGGATTCTCAGCGGACGCGCAAGGGACCTCTGCGACAAGCTTTGCGCAGCCTGCAAGGCGTCGGGGCGAACGTGCTTGGAACGGTTATGAACAATTTCGAAGTTTCCAGGGGCGGAAACTCCTCGTATAGCAACCTCTAATAGAGGCGCTAGAGCACTTTAGCCTCGGCAGTTACTCGGACAGCTTGAAGATGAATCGCTGGGCATGTGGCTGGGGGACGCAGTGAGATCTTCTGTAGTTGATTATCTGAGCGCTTCGACGTTGAGACGCCGATTACTCTCCGGCAGCACGTGGGCTCTCGGGGGGAAGATCGGGGCCGCCACGATCGGCATCGTCACCACCGGCGTGCTGACGCGCCTGCTCACCAAGCAGGAGGTCGCCGTCTACTTGTTGGCGTTCAGCATTATCTCGCTCGGCGCGGTGATGGGGTCTTTGGGACTGCCCAAGACGGTATTACGATTCGTCGCCGAAAGCATGACGCTAGGCCAGCCTGGCCGGGCACGGAGGGCGATCTACACGGCGCTAGGGCTCGGTGTCTTGGGAGCTCTCTGCATTAGTCTGGCCTACTTTTTCTTCGTGGGCGATCTTGTAAGCAGGTACCTCTTTCACTCCTCTGCCCTCGTAGCAGTTATAGGGCTTACTGCTGGCTGGATGGCGATCTCGACGATGCAAGAGATTATGGCCGAGACGTTCAGGGGATTCCACGACATCCGTATGGCCACCCTGTTCGGCGGCCTGGCCACGGGCGGCAAGAGTGCCGGCCTGGTAATGAGGGTCATGCTGCTCGCCTGCTTGGTGCTGTTGTTGGCGACGGTCGGCCATACGGATCTGAGAACCGTGATGCTGGCCTCCGTAGGCGCGGGTGCCGCGAGCTCGCTCCTGGCCGCTTTGTTCTTGCACAAGAGGATCTCTTCGCTCGGTTCGCAGGGTATGGAGGATCCAATAAGTGCGGGAGACGAGCTGCGCGACGCCTTCCCGATATTGATCATCTCCCTGACCTCGTTCATCCTACTCTCGGCGGCAGACCTTTGGATCTTGAACTATTTTGGTTCGAAGGACGAAGTCGCGGTCTATGGCGTGGCCGCCCGGCTGGTAACCTTCATCGCGATGCCGCTCCTGCTCACGAACCTCGTGCTGCCACCCATCATCGCAGAGATGTACGCCCAAGGCAGAACGGCCGAGCTGGAGGGCACGCTGCGTAGCTTCAGCACCTTGTCCGGCGTCCCGTCCCTGTTGGTCCTGATATTGTTCATGCTTCTGGGAGGGCCGATATTGGGGTTGGTCTACGGCGCCAAGCTGTTTCCGCCCGGATCGCTCGCCATTCATCAAGGTGCGATAGTGTTGGTGCTGCTTAGCGCCGGGAGACTCGCTGCCGTCTGGGCCGGGTCCTGCGGGGCGGTGCTCCAGTTTACTGGTCACCAGAGATCTATGCTGCGCGTCAACCTCCTGACCAGCCCTCTCTTTATTATGGGAGCTTTGCTTGTGGTGCGAGACTACGGACCGGTAGGAATCGCCAGCATGACCGCCGCTATCACTGTCTTGCAGAACGCGGCGCTGGTGTTGGTCGCCAAGAGAAAGACCGGCATGTGGACCCACGTGAGCCTCTCCCCATCTCGCCTGCGAAAGAGTCTATCGAGGAGATGAGCTTGCCATCTTATGGCATACCACACCAAAGGCCGTTGCCCTTCTCTTGCCGCCAGGCTCCGTACTGCCATAGGGAACCGGCAGCTTGGGTGCTGAGCATGAACGAGAAAATATGGGAGTAATGCAATGAGGATGGTGGCCAACTCCATACCCAAGAGCGGCACCCACCTCCTGGACCGCTTGCTCGTGCTACTCGGGTTCAGGATGGTAGATCTGGGAGGGATGAGACCACACCTCGCGGAGAGCAACTACCAGTTTTCCCTGGTAAACCAGCGTCTCAAGAGCATTCTGGGACTTCGTAAACCGGAAGACGTTATGGGGATAGGTCCGCACCTCGTAGAAGGCGGTCGGTTCCCCCCGGCCCGCAGGCTCTTGAGGGGGCGAGGGGAGAAGGTCATCGTGGGGGTTGTCTCCCCGCAGCGCATAAGCCGCCGCTGGCTCACCAGGCGCCTCTCCAAGGTCCCCGATGGCGGCTTCGTCAACGCCCATTGCATCTACACCCCTGAACTGGCCGACCTCTTCCGGCAGGAAGGCATGAGGACCGTGTGTATCCTGCGCGACCCACGCGACGTGGCCGTCTCCCAGATGCACTACATCAAGCAGTTGGAGAACCATTTCGCCCATGAGGGATACTTGGCCTTACCCTCCGACAGCGAGCGGCTGTTGGTCTCCATCCGGGGCGGGGAACTGGGAGGACGCAAGCTTCAGTCGCTCGATGAGCGCTACAGGCAGTTCTTGAAGTGGGAGCGAGACGGAGGGGCTGCGGTGGTCAAGTTCGAGGACCTGGTGGGGACTAAGGGAGGGGGGAGCGCCGAGGCCCAGCGGCTGGCGGTGGAGCGGGTGGCTGGCCAGCTGGGGGTGGAGGTGGAGGAGGCAACGATGGGAGTAGTTGAGGAGGAGCTCTTCGGTGTGGGACGGACGTTCAGGAAGGGGCAGATTGGTGGCTGGCGGGAGGAGTTTTCGGCTGAGCACGAGCGGGCGGTGAAGGAGGTTTTGGGCCCGCTGTTGGTGGAGTTGGGCTATGAGGCTGGTCCCAACTGGTAGTATCCGGCCGTTCTCGTTGGGGGCGGCCACTCCGGCACCCAGAGGTGAGCGGCGAACCCCTGGAGAGGTGGAAGCGGGTCTCGGGCACCGCACGCCGCCCGGGCCGGGTGTGTATAATGCGCTGCCGTACAAACACGCTGCAAAGGATGGCATGGAACGGCTCCCGAAAATAATCGCCAGTACCGTAGTGCGCTCAGCCCATCAAGGCGAGAACCACGGAGGTGTCTACATTATAGACTTGCACACCGAAGCGGTCGAGCAGGTCGTACGCTACGATGAACCATCGATAAGCTGGGAAGGACGAGGCGGACCCAGGGGACTGCGCGGCATAGCCTTCTACGAAGACGAGATATACCTAGCAGCCAGCGACGAGATCTTCGTATACTCCAAAGACTTCCGCCTCATGAGGTCTATTCGCAACGAATACCTCAGTCATTGCCATGAGACGTACCTGGCCGACGCTACACTCTACGCAACATCCACAGGGCGCGACTCGGTGCTGGAGTATGATCTGCGTACGCGCTCGTTCGTAAAGGGTTACCATGTGTGGTATCAGGGCCCCAAGCGACAGCTAAAAGCGATGGGATTTCGCCTTCGGGGTCCCAAGCGACGCTTCAATATGATGGGACTCCGCGAGGCGGTAGGCGTTTTGGAGCCCATGCCTCGGCTGCAGGCTTTCGACCCGAACTCCGATGAAGGTCCACCGGTCAGCAGCAACACCTGCCACCTCAATAGCGTCACTTATGAAGGTGGGCTCTTGACCGTTGCCGGGACGCGCTGCGCCCACCTTCTAACCATAAACGGCCAGAAGCTGGCCAGCTACGCTCGCATCCCCTACGGGACACACAACGCTCGTCCTTTCGGTGAAGGCGTGCTGTTCAACGACACGAGCAGCAACCGTGTCAGCTACCTCGGACGCGACGAAGAGTCCGTCTCTTTCCCTATCAAGCACTATGATGAGGGGCAACTCCTCAACTCACACCTTCCCGAGGATCACGCCAGGCAAGCGTTTGGACGGGGTCTGTGCGTCTTGGGCGAAGGTTTGATCGCCGGAGGCTCGTCCCCCGCAACCGTTTCGGTCTACGACCTCAACAACTCCAAGACCCTCAAGACTATCAACCTGACAATGGATGTGCGGAACACCATACACGGCCTGGAGGTCTGGCCTTTCTAGCTTTTGGAAGACGGCCTCTTGCCGAAACCGCCACCTCGGAAAGATCGGAGGATTATCGGATGAGGATCGTGGCCAACTCCATCCCCAAGAGCGGTACGAATCTTCTGGCGCGCCTGCTAACCCTGCTCGGATTCGAGCAGACCTCCGAGATGGGCATAAGATCGCGCCTTGTAGCAGGCCCATTTTCTCCTGCCCGGAAGCTTCTGAGGGCCCGGAGCAAGGAGAAGGTGACCATCGGGGTGACATCCCCCCAACGGATAGATCGCCGATGGCTCGAGCGGCGTCTCTCGCGGGTGGCTGACGGCTACTTCGTAACAGCCCACTGCGTCTACAGCCCCGAACTCGCCTCCCTTATTGCCGGGGAGCGGATGCGCGTGGTGTGCATCTTACGTGATCCGCGAGATGTGGCCGTCTCCCAGATGCACCACATCAAGCAGAGAAAGGAACACTTTGCCCACGAGGCGTTCCTGAAGTTGCCCTCGGACCACGACCGGCTGCTGCACTCCATCCGGGGCGGAGAGCTCGGGGGACGCAGGCTACAGTCCCTCGATGAGCGCTACCGGCAGTTTCTGGGGTGGCAGGATGATGAGAACGCCATAATGGTCAAGTTTGAGGACCTGGTGGGGTCTAAGGGAGGGGGGAGCGCCGAGACCCAGAAGCGCACCGTCGAGCGGGTGGCAAGACACGTCGGCCTCGAGCCCGACGAGGGCATGATGCGCACGGTGGAGGAGAATATTTTCGGGGTGAGCAATACCTTCAGGAAGGGGCAGATCGGAGGTTGGCGGGAGGAGTTCTCTGAGGAGCATGCGCGGGCGGCAAGGGAGATCGCGGGCCCCCTGCTGGTGAAGCTCGGCTACGAGGCGGACTCCGAGTGGTAGGCTGCCTCCCCGCTGCTAGGGAACGACTAACGTGAGCGCTAGACCGACACCCCTCTTTCTCTTTTCGCTGCCCCGCTCCGGCTCCACCCTTGCGCAGCGGATCCTGGCCGCCCATGGAGGGATCGCGACGACCTCAGAGCCCTGGATCTTGCTGCCCTATCTTTACACCCTCCGAGACAATGGAATCTACGCCGAATACAATCACCGGTCCCTGATCTCGGCGATCGAGGACTTCTACGAGATGCTGCCGGGCGGACGGGAGGATTACATCGCGGAGATCCGCGAGTTTGCCCTCCGCCTCTACGATAAAGCATCCCCTGACGGCACCCGCTACTTCCTGGACAAGACCCCGCGCTACCACCTGGTTTCGGATGAGATCGTGGCCACGTTCCCGGAGGGGAAGCACCTCTTTCTCTGGCGGAACCCCCTCGCGGTGGTGGCCTCCGTCATGGAGACTTGGGGAGACGCCAAATGGAACCTCTACCGTTTCAAGGTAGACCTTTTCGACGGGATAGAGAACCTGGTCCGCACCTACGAACGTCACAGGAACAGGATCCACGCGATGCGCTACGAGGAGATCGTCACGAAACCTGAGGAGACTTGGGGCGAGGTGTTCCGTTACCTTGAGATGCCCTTCGATCGTTCTGCCCTGGAGTTGTTCGGCGCCGTCAGGCTCGGCGGCAGTAAGGGCGATCCCTCCGGTGTAAAGAGATACGTCAAGGTGAGTAGCGAGCCCCTGGAAGGGTGGAAGCGAACCCTCGACAACCCTGTACGCAAGAACTGGTGCCGCCGCTACCTGCACTGGATCGGCCGGGACCGGCTGGCGATTATGGGCTACGATCTGGACGACCTCATAGCCGACCTCGACTCACTGCCAACGTCCTACCGGCGGGTCGGTTCAGATGTGGGACGTGGTTGTTGGGGACTTGTCCGCGACCTCTTGGAGCCCAAGATCCTCAGGCAGAAGCTCCAAAAGCTCCCGGCGTGGAACCGCATCCACGTACACAAGTAGCCTGTTGGAGGTCCCATGATGACAGTACCGCGACGCCCTCGTCGTGGGATTCTTCGAGGAGGTGACCCGAGATTACGGCACGGTCCTGGAGCGGGTCAATGCCAAGTTCGGCACCGGGTTCTCGTCCTTCGTACACTCTGAAGACAACGTCAAATGCGTCTTCGACCGTATAGAAGAGGTGCACCGCGCCATGCGCGGCGACAGGCTGGACGAGAAGGTGATCGCGTACTCCTCGGCCGTCAAGGCAGGGCAGAAAGAAGGACCTGGAAGCCCCGGAGGTAAGGAAGCTCACCACCCGGGCCGAAGGCGTCTACGACAGCTTTGGGCCTATAGAGGGCCACGTACTCTAGAATCCCGGCCCACGTCTCCTGCTACGCTGCTATCGACCCGTCCGTTTGTCTTGTGTATGGCGGGTTTGGGCAAAGACCGGCGGGCAGACGCGGCGCGATGATGAGGCCCTTGCAGAGTAGCATCTCGTAGGCGATCATATGCCGGTGATGATGGATCCAAGCTGTATGGGTGGGCGGTGTCTGTAGCGGCCAGGGCCTCGGCATTGGCGGCTCTGGCGCTTGTGGGCGGCGTGGGCACAGTCTACGCGCCGGTACCCACCTTCACCGTCGTGGCTGTTCTCTTCGCGGTGGGTTTGTGGGCATTCGTCGGTAGCGGCCAACTGTCTCCCGCGGGACCCAAGATCTCGGGGAAGGCGAGGATCAAGCCGCGCCCCAATCTGGTCACCAGGTTGGTGTCGGGTTACTTGCTAGTCTTCTGGCTTGGACTTATCGCCCCACTCCTCACCTACTCTCCGCGCGGACCATCTAGTCTCGGCGCCTCCGAGGGATCACTGAGCAACCAGGTTTTGATCTCCACCTTCGGGCTCGTCGGGGCCATGTTCTTGCCCGCTGCTATCAGGCGCTTCGATGGGGCGTTCCAGTGGCTTGTAGCCCTGTGGATTCTGTATCTGGGTTGGGCGGCCGCCAGCCTTATCTGGAGCATTTACCCTCCTCTCACCCTCCGCAACGTCATCGCATTCGTCCTGGTGTCGGTCGGTTGCTTCGGCCTGGGCGTTGGTTTCTACGGCGGCCTCCCGAATGGCAGGGACCTCTTTCTGCGCCACGTCTTCTGGGCCAGCGTCCTTTCGGCGCTGGTGATCCTGTTGCCCCTGCCTTTCCGCTTTCAACAGTATGATCTGCTCGATCCGTCGCAGCGCCTGGATATAGGCGGCAACTTCTCCGCATACGTGACGCGCCCCATAATGGCCGCCCTGCTTGCCCTCGCCGCGACCTCCATTCTGGGGCTTCGCCGGTGGCTGAAGCGCGACTGGTTCTGGGTTGTGGTCCTTGTTCTCCCCTTGCTGGCACTGAAATCGCGGGGCCCTGTCGTGTGGGGGATGCTAGCCCTAGGCATCTTCTACCTCTTCTATAAGACCAGCATCCGGGACAGGGTACTGCAGGCCGGGGTGCTGTTCATGGTCGGCGTCGGCACGTACATCTACTACGCTGAAAACGTCTTGCAGACCATCTTGGGCCCGCTCGTTCCGTACCTGACCAGGGGAAACGTCCAGGCCACCGAGAATCTGACAGGGCGGGTCCCGCTCTGGCAGGCTCTGATCGAGCAGGTTTGGCAACATCCATGGCTGGGTGCGGGTTTC
>DASSCV010000399.1:0-8160 GCA_035697505.1 Rubrobacter sp. | reverse complement strand
ATAGAGTGTTCGGCAGCGAGATGGAGTACCGCGACAGGATCGCTAGGCTGCGGGAACGGAGGCGTCTTGAGGAATACGGACGCTACGAGGATGATAAGGAAAGGTCCCGAGACGGGCACTAGTGATCGGGTAACGGGAGGCGCTCAAGAGGAAGACGGGATCCTCGGACCACAACGGGCCACAAGAGACATGGCTGGCCAGAAAGGTTGGGCAGAAAGTGACGGACACGCGACGGAACGTGGCCGGGGAGCACCCCGGCGTCTGGTACATGGAGGAAGGGAACGGGAGGAAGGCGTTCCCCCGAGGGTTCACCCTGCGGGAGTTCTTCCGTCAGGCCGTCTGGAGCCCGGGGGCCGATGCGCAGCGGGGAGAAGAAGAGGAGATCACCGAGGAGAACGTCTACGACGCCTACGACGAGACGATACCATTCTTCCCCGACCAGATACTCATAGAGGGGTACTTCTGCGTGCTGCTCTTGCTCATCGTCACGGCGCTCTCCTACCTCGCGCCGGCGCCGCTCTCGGAGCCGGCTAACACGGCGACGATCACCTACGTGCCGCGCCCCGAGTGGTTCTTCTTCTTCTACGAGCAGATGCTCATGTTCTTCCCCGGATACGCCCTGATCTCCTTCGGGGCCGTCGTGGTGCCCACCATCTTCATCGGGCTCCTGTTCGCCGTGCCGTGGCTCGACCGCCAGCCCAGCCATGACACCCGGAGACGGCCGTTCGCCACCGTCGTGGGGCTCTTGGTGGTGGTCGTCGTCGTCCTGAACATGCTGCTGGCGATCAGCCGGGTCATGAACTTCCCCGGGGGCTAGAGCAGAGGGCGAGCACGACCTGTTTGGCGCTCCCTGGGGCGAAATGAAGGAGCAAGAATGGGCGACTACGGGAGGAGCCTGTGCTTCTGGGAGATGGTCAACACCGACGACTACATCTGCGAGTGGGCCTCCGCGCTCGTGCGGCGCGGACGAGGAGGGCCTGGACCTCGGCGGCGTGTTCGTCGCCAACGAGCGCCTGTGCTGTACCTTCTCCAGTGCGAATGCGCGCTGCTGCTCACGCTCGCTGACCGAGAAGACGAATCCCGGATCAGAGGGGAAAGACTGGTCGGGCGTCCGCGGTAGCTTAGGTTCCTGGCCCACCTGGGGACGGAGGAGCCCAGAATGGATACGTAAGTCTCAAAACACCAAGTCGCCCAGGCTCCGCTTCCGTGCCTTGCTGACTGAGGGCGGTGACCTAAGCGTGCAACGTCACAGAGCCTGATATTCGCCTGTGAAACGTCCTCAAGAGTCCAACTTCCGCTTTACGGAGTTCTACGAAATTCGCATGTATAGGGTTCTGGAAACGTCCCTGCCCGGGGTCCGAAGATCACCCATTTAGGGAACGCGCCAAGTCGGGTAAGCTCTCTAGTATTCAAGACTTTCCTTGATCTCGTAGTGTTGGGAACGCTCGTCGAACCTCGCCAGCACCTCCCGCGCCGCCGGAGGTACATACGCTCGCTCATAGTCCTCCCCGGCGAACTGCCTGACCGCATCCCAGGAGTCAAACCACATGATCGTAACGAACTCTACCTCCCCACCCTCAAGAGGCCTGCGCAAGAGCTGGATACCGTTGTATCCGGGAACGTTCTTCTCAGCTATAGCTGAGAAGATCTCTTCTTTGAGTAGGCCCTCATACTTCTCAGCGTTCTGAGGCGTTGTCCATCCGTGCCAAATCCTTCCAATCACACGATCCTCCTTTTCGTGTAATCAATCATCCACGCCTGCCGCAGGCTATGACGCCGGTCGTGTGCCTTATAAGTACCATTCACGGTGGGGTTCCTTATTCCTTCGCGGGCGATACGACACTGCGTCAGTGTACCCGCGCTGCTGGGGTGGCTAACCCCTGCTTATGCCACCGCATGGCGTCTAGAGCACGCCTTGGCGGGCGTGCGCTGACCGATTTGCCCCCGGTTACTTGGGCATCGATCCACTCGACCCCATGGAAGCGAGCTACGCTAACGCGGTTATTGCCGTCATTCACGAAGTAATCCCCACCCTGCTCCAATAGGCTCACCGGAGGCAACTCCTGCCCCAGACGAAAAGCTCTGTCAATCCGCTTCCACTTCTCCGCGGAGGCGCGGGACAAGGGCATGAAGTTCATGTCGAACTGCTCGTGCTTGCCTACGCTGCCCACTATCTTCGATACCTCGACGGTTCTCCTACCCAGGTACATATTTCCACTAGCCGGAACACTCCGTCGGAACTCCTCAGGAGAGAGGAGGGTGTTTCTGGTCGCCCGCCTAAGCAAGAGCGTCTTCAACCTGCCTAGCCATGCCCGCCTCCGGGCGTGGGTGAAGTCCAGGTCGACCTGGTCCTCCAGGTTCATCAGATCGACCATCATCACCTACTTTCTTGCTGCGCCGGGTGTGAAACTCCTTTGCCAGAGGCCTGACGCTGCCGAAAGGTGCGAGCCTTCATGCGGTTGCCGCAGATCTCCATCGTGCACCACTTGCCGGAGCGGTTCTTGGAATGGTCGTAAAAGGCCCATCGGCAGGCATCGTTGGGACAAGCTTTCAATCTCCCCCAGCTTCCTTCGTCCATGGCCCGCACCACTGTGATAAGTATGCGACCAAGGGCTGCGGACACACCTGGTGATTCAGGCACAAGTGTTGCCTCACCGTCCTCATCGAAACGGACCGTAAGACACACGCTTCCAATTGCACGGTTAAGCTCGCGGATGCGGACCGTTTCGGTCTCTTCACCATTGTTGGCCAAGAGCAGCGCAAGTATCGCTTCTCGCAACGTGAGCGCACGATCGAGGTCTTCCTCATCCGCGCTGGCCTTATCATCGAGCAGGTCTAGACCAGCAAACCAAGTGAGTAGGGCATCGGGACTGTGGCGTTCGTCTGTGCCTTCTTCAATGTCTCGGGTATTGACGAACCGGCGAACCAGCTCTAGTTCGCCGGGCGCCTCATTTCTTTGCATAACACCCTATCTTCTCTAACCAAGGACGTGCTGCTTTACGATCGCTAGCTTTCAGCTCTTCGCAGCCGGCCTCACCTCATGCTCCGGGATCCTTCGCAACTGCAGGATCCATCCCCCCAGGTTTATCCGCCACTCCCTGCTAGCTGCCTTCCGCCTGCGGCGGATCTCCCTCGCGAGTCGAGCGTTCTTCGCCTCCTCGAGCAAGTTCTCACGGTGTTGGCGCCAAACCTCAAGCCAAACCATGTCGTGCACCTTCTCCTCACTCTCCATAAGGGCCGAAGCCTTCTTCTCCTAACCATCTTAAAGTATACACTGGTTACTATAACTAGTCAATAGCTTTAGATGGTTATTTACGGACCGCGTCATCTTCTCGGCGATGTAACCTTGGGGAGCGCTAACAGGATCTCTTGGGCCCATTGGAGCCTCCGGATGCCGCCCAAATTCACTATCGGAGGCTGATACGAAACCTAGAGTCCTGAACATATAGTCCTACTACTCCTATCCATAGGCGGAGATGCGCGGAGGGTAAGCGCGTCGGAGAGGCCGTAAGGAGCGGCTCCACATTTGCCCCGAGCTTCAACCCCGTGCCGTAATCGGCCCTCCTCACTTCTTCGCGTCCTGCGAACCGCGTCGCTGAGCCGCGGCTTTCGCCCGGTCGTAGTTTGCGCCGAGGATCTCGAGCACCACGGAGACGTCCTCTTGGTCCTCTAGCAGGTAGCTAATGTAGCCTTTCACCCCGGCACGATGCGGACGAGCCCGGCCTCGTGCGAGGATATCCTCGCGCATCTGGCTCGTGACGGGGAGGTCGGCCACGTGGTCGTGGTGGATGTGCCCGATCTCACGCTTGCCGTAGCGGAAGGAGGTGGCACCGAACCTTCCGGGCTTCGAGGTCACGCCGGGCCAACTGACAACCTCGCGCTCGACCATCGTCAGAAGTAACTCGTCGTTCATTTTGGGGTTCCTCCTCGTGCGATAAGGTGGCGGCTAAGGGCGGTAAGTTCCAAAAGAGCCGTCCGTGGCGGAGTTCCTTGTGTGGGGTTGGCTGTATATCATGCGCACAGGCTGGCACGGAGAAGGGCTGCGCGCATCGTGCAGAAGCACAGTTTTTGGCCTGTACCTTAGTACGGTTTGCGCCAAGCCCATTCACCGAACAGTAGATCTCCAGCGACCTTTAAGTGCACGAGCGTGGCTTGCCGATGGAAGAGGTTATCTTAGCTTTCCCGTTCACCGCGCTCCCAGGCGGGATCTTGTTCGGAGGTCCCCCGGGCCGACCCCGTGCGTAGGATCTCCAGGGAACGCTCGTACTCTTCGGCGTTGATCTCGCCCCGGGCGAAGCGCTCCCTCAAGATCTCCTCCGCCGAGTCCCTGGGCCCCTCAGAATGGTCGTCTCCGCGACCTTTGGGAAAGATGCGTGTCACGGTCCAAGCTATGAGGAATACGATCCCGCCCCAGAACAGCAGGGGGAAGAGGATCCATGGCCCCCAGAAGCCGCCACCGTCGTGCCCGGCCCACGGTGGCCCGCCCTGGATCAGGAGGGGTGCGAACATCCCTATCGCCCCGAAAGCATCCGTTATGTCATTCATTGACGCTCACCGTCTCCCATCGTCCGGGCTTGCTCGCCTTTCGAAGGCCACGAGGAGGGTAACCTGGCTTCATGAAAGGATCCACGCATCGCTATGAGTCCGTGTCCCGCTCGGACCTCAGCCTCTCTTCGGATTCCCGCACGTAATCTTCGTAGCCCTTCTGTGGTGGAGTTTCGCGCATGGTCCTCATGGACTTCTCGTACTCTTCGGCTGAGATGTCACCGTGGGCGAAGCGCTCCCGTAGGATCTCCTCCGCGGAGTCTTTGGTTGCACCTGGAGGAGTGTCACCGCGTCCTCTGGAGAACACGCGCACCGCGAACCAGACCAGAAGGGACAAAAATACTCCCCAGAGCAAGAGGCGGACGAGCATAAACGGCCACCAGAAACCAGCGTCCCATCCCCCCATCGGGCCGTCCATCGCTCCGGGCATGTACATCATCAGGTCCATCATCTTCGTTCATCTCCTTCTTGGGATTCTATTCCGTACTGCACTAGGTAGAGTAGGTAACGAACCTCAAGCCGGGTTCTGCCCAAGATCAAGATTCGATCAAGATTGCTGATGAGATACGGGCAGGGCAAATGAGAAGGTCGCTCCCTCGCCAGGGCCCTGGCTCTCAGCCCGGATCTTCCCGCCCATCGCTTCCACCAGCGCCTTCGAGATGGCTAACCCCACCCCCGAGCCACCGCCCTCCCGAGATCGAGCCTTCTCCGCACGGTAGAACCGCTCGAAGACGTGTGGTAGGTGTTCCGGAGCTATGCCCTCCCCGGTGTCCGTCACCTTGAAGGTGGCCGCGTCGTCGCCGCCCTCGGCCTCCACCGCGACCCGTCCTCCGGGTGACGTATGGCGCAGGGCGTTGTCGAGGAGGTTGGTCAGGACCTGGACGACCCGGCCTGTGTCCGCCAGCACCGGCGGCAGGACCTCGGGCACCGTGCCTCTCAGCTCCACACCCTTCTCCTCGAAAAGTGGGAGCATTCCTTCGACGGCTAGTCGGACGACTTCTACGGGAAAGACAGGGGTGGGGATCAGAGTGAGTTGCCCCGCCTCGGCCTGAGAGAGCTGCCGGAGATCGTCCACGAGGCGTCTCATGCGCTCGATCTCTACGAGGAGCAGTGCCCAGGTCTCTTGGGAGGGCACTATCACGCCCTCTGCGAGGCCCTCCATGTAGCCCTGGAGGGTGGACAGTGGGGTGCGCAACTCGTGGGAGACGTCGGAGATCACATCCATCCTCCGCCACTCGGCCTCATCCAATGCCCTCGCCATAGCGTTGAAGCTCTCCGAGAGCTCTCCCAGCTCGTCGGACTGGCGTACCGGCACGCGCTCCTCGTAGCGCCCGGAAGCGATGCGGCGGGTCGCATTCAGCATGTACCACAACGGGTCCACGATCCTCCGGGACACAAAGAGGCTGGTCACGGCAGCTGCCACCGCGGCCGCCAGGCCTGCGAAGAGTAGCGAGTAGAGGAGCGTCCGCCCGAAGACCTGCGCTACGGAACCTACCACCTCCCCCGTCCCACCCGCTAGGTTCCCGAAGACGACCGGCACTATTACGAGGATGGCAGTGAGCAGCGTGAGAGCCCCCACCAGAGCGACCAGGAAGTGGGAGATGAAGAGCTTGGCGCCGAGTCCACGAGGCAGACCCCTAAGCCGCTTCATGGCCGTCGGAACCTGTACCCTACCCCGCGAACGGTCTGGACGTAGCGAGGATCCGACGGGTCCTGCTCCACCTTCTTGCGCAGGTTGGCTATGTGGACGTCCACTACGTGGTCGCTGCCGAAATAATCATCTCCCCACACGCGCTCCAGAAGCTGCCTGCGGTTGAAGACGAGCCCCGGGCGCGAGGCCAGGGTGGCGAGCAGGTCGAACTGCAGGGCCGTGAGGGACACCTCTTTCTCCTTCAGCCGCACCTCGCGTCGGGCGGGGTCTATGGTCAGCTCGCCGAACCGTAGTAGCGCGTCTTCTTCCGCCTCACGAGCCTCGCTGCGGGACCTGCGGAGCATCGCTCTTATCCGGGCGATAAGCTCTCCTGGGCTGAAGGGTTTGGTTAGATAATCATCTGCTCCTGTCGAGAGACCGACGATCCTGTCCACCTCCTCCGCGCGGGCGGTGAGCATGATGACGTAGGCCTCGGAGAAGCGCCTCAGCTCCCGCAAGACCTCCATCCCGTCGAGCCCAGGAAGCATCCAGTCCAGGACGACCACGTCGGGGTCCACGGTGTGGGAGGCTTCGAGCGCGGCGTTACCGTCGAGGGCTTCGTGTACCTCGAAGCCCTCCCGTTCGAGGTACTTCCGGAGCAGAGCCGCCAGGTTTTTCTCGTCTTCTACGACCAGCACCCGAGTGCTCACCGCGCGCCCCCTTCCCGCTCAGGGCGTCCCCCGATGCGCGCAAGCAGCGCCTCCCCTACTCCTAGAAGTATCTCGACTCCGGGATCTGCAACGCCGTCGGCCACCAATCGCCCGGAGCGTTCGGCACGCACCAGGCAAGACTCGCGCAGGCGGGTGAGGTGTGTGGAGATGTTAGGTTGGCTCAGATCGGTGGTGGCGAGGATCTCTCTGACGGTTCGCGGTCGCTCCCGCAAGGCGATTAAGCACGAGAGGCGGGAGGGATCGACGAGGCCGCCGAAATGCACCGACAAAGGCCAAGGAGATGTGCCGACACTGGTAGCTTCATCGATCATGGCTAACTCCTGATGACCCGTAACCACGCGAGCATACGTTATCACTTCGCCTCCACGATGGGCGTCCAAGGATGACGAACTCGGTGACTTTGATCGAATCTTGATCTCGGTTGATCGGATCTTGAGCCTGGTTTGACACTGGTTTGAAGTCGGCATCTTACCCTGCCTGACGTAGATGAGATCTGAATCGGCGAAGTGCTGGCTAGATGAAAGGAGCAGAAGATGATTCACGCAGGAGACCTGCTGGAGAACCCAATCACCGGAGAGCGGCTTCTCTTCCGCAAAACATCGAGCGACACGGGCGGCGAGGCCGTCGTCTTGGAGACGTTCGTCAAACCGGACGGATTCGTGGCGGCGACCCACGTCCACCCCTATCAGGAGGAGCGATTTGAGATCCTCGATGGCTCGGTAGGCTTTAGGCTCGGGGGGAAGCAGTTCGTCGCGGGTCCCGGCGAGAAGCTTACCGTCCCAGCGGGGACCCCTCACCGCTTCTGGAACGCGGGCGAGGAGGAAGCCCGTTTCGTGTGCGAGGTGCGTCCGGCGCTGCAGTTCGAGCAGCTCATTGAGACGATGTTCGCCCTCGCCGCCGACGGCAAGACTAACGAGAAAGGGATGCCAAACCCTCTGCGCCCGGCTGTGATCGCGAACGCCACCTTCGACACGGTGCGTCTGCCTTTCCCACCGGACTGGATGCAGCGGATGGGGCTCGCGATGGGGGCGCCGGTCGGTAGGTTGCTCGGCTACGAGCCGGTCTACGTCACTGCGGAAGAGCCCGGGTGGTTGGATAAGGCGGCGTAGGCTCTGATACCCACTACCGTTTTATTCTTGCCCATATTCACTGAAGTGGTTGGGGGCATTCTCCGAACTTCACCGAAAATGATCCACGTATTTGGCCCTCCAGAGGAGGCTCCACGGCTAGAATTCCGAGAATTGATCCCTTTGG
>DASSCV010000398.1:0-6184 GCA_035697505.1 Rubrobacter sp. | reverse complement strand
GAATTCTTTCAAAAACATCCAAAAGATAGTCAACTTGACTACGCTTTCGGGTCCTCCAGCTAAGAGCCAGCTATGTGGCGCCTTCTAGAGTGCCTATCACAAGCAACCCACCGGGGGTCGCGAGGAAAAGGAGGTAGCGCTTATGAGGCGCATACCAGTTGTTCTAGGTCTTGTGCTCGCGTTGTTGGTAGCTTTCGGCGTCGTTGGTGTCGCCATAGCTGCGGATCCGACGGATACCACAGCGCTGCGAAACGCCGTGAGCGTCGAACGCATCATTAAACATGAGCGCGCATTCCAGAAGATCGCCGACTCGAACGGCGGCACCCGGGTCACAGGCACCCAGGGCTACGACGCATCGGCGGATTACGTTGCAGGTAAGCTGAAGGCCGCTGGGTACAACGTGACGGTCCAGGAGTTCACCCACCCGTTCTTCCAAGTGCTCACGCCGACTACCTTCTCGCAAACCGCCCCGACGCCAACGTTGTACGAAGAGGGACCCGAGGCCACAGCAGACTTCAATCTCGCGGGTTACTCAGGAAGCGGGGACTTAGTCGACGCGCGTGTCGTGCCGACCAACGACATCATTATCCCGCCCACCCCGACGCCCTCGTCGAGCAGCGGTTGCGAAGCGGGGGACTTCCCGACCCCCTCCACAACCGAGCGTCAGGTCGCCCTGATCCAGCGTGGGACCTGCACCTTCCGCGCGAAAGCGGAGAACGCCCAGGCTGCAGGCTACGACGCGGCAATCATCTTCAACGAGGGCCAGGAGGGCCGCCAGGAGCTCATCGGCGGCGGGCTCGGCGGGCCGGGGGTCGACATCCCAGTACTTATCACGAGCTTCGCCGTGGGCCAGGAGCTTTACCTGGCATCACCCGGCGCACGGGTCAGCATCTCGGCGGAAACCATCGCGGAGACGCGCACCACGAGCAACGTTATCGCCGACTATCCGGGCGGGAGCACTGACCGCACCATCATGGTGGGTGCACACCTCGACTCCGTCCCCGAGGGGCCTGGCATAAACGACAACGGCTCGGGCGTAGCTGGCATCCTCGAGATCGCCTTGCAGATGAAGAAGCTCAACATCAAGCCGACCAACCACGTGCGCTTCGCCTTCTGGGGCGCCGAGGAGTCTAGCCCTCCACATTGGGGCTCGCAGGCCTACCTCGAGGAGCTCGACCCCGCCCAGCTCGAAGACATCGCCCTCTACCTGAACTTCGACATGATCGGCTCGCCGAATTACGTCAGGTTCGTCTACGACGGCAACGGCCCCACCGTACCTTTCGGGGACTTCCCGCCAGACGGTTCGGGAGAGATCGAGCAGGTCTTCCTCGAGTACTTCGACGATCAGAATCTCGGCTACCCAGAGTCCATCCCCTTCGACGGCCGCTCGGACTACCAATCGTTCTTTGTAGAAGGCATCCCAGCCGGTGGCGTCTTCAGCGGCGCAGAGGGCGAAAAGACGGAAGCCCAGGCGGCGAAATACGGCGGCGTCCCCGGGCTCGCCTACGACCCCTGCTACCATCAGGCGTGCGATACGCTCAAAGACGCGCTTCAGAGCGCGGAGGTTGATCAGGTAGAGGCCGCCTACGGCGACGCTGTGATCGTTGGCAACATCAACACCAAGGCTTTGGACGAGATGTCCGATGCGGCAGCGCACGCAACGCTGACGTTCGCCCAGAGGACCTCGGCGGTCAGCGGCACCGACTAGGCCTCCAAAACAGTGGCCAGCAAGATGGAGTACGAGGGGCCGATGGCCATTAAGTAGGCCGGACCCTACGCCAGCTTCGACGGCCCCGGCCAAGCAGGGGAGCGGCATTTAGCCGCTCCCCTGTACGGTCTGGGGAAAGGAGGTGAAGCCCAAACAGGAGGGAAGTAGCTGTTAGCTGCAGCGGGGAGGACGAGATAGAGGGTCGGGGCATAACGCCTCGGCCCTTCCACTTCTTGCCCTTATTCACCGGAGTGCGTGGAAGGAAATTTCTACGAAGTCCATATTCAGAAACCTGCATACACGTACGTTAGGTCTCGCGGGTAGGAAGCTGTCGGCCCTCAGGCGTCGAGTGGGTGATCACAAGATGTCTGGCCGCAGCGTACATACAGAACTTCCTGGATAGCATCAAGTGCGGAACGTGAGCGAATCTCATCGGGGACGCGTCGTTCCCCACGAGGAGGCCCGCCGCATCTGGGAACAGAGGTTCTTCCCGGCTTATACCTTGGGACCGATCCCGACGCCCGGCCGCGCGTTTATCCGGGGCGCCCGCCTTGCCCCAACGCTAGCAGAGCTCGAGACTATACAATGGGCCTGTTATGAGCGAGGATAAGAAGGTGCGAGAGCTTCCTCCGGCGGTCAGGAGCCTGACCGAGGCCCGCACGGGCGACGCCGTCTACGTAGTGGACCCCGACTACAGGATCGTCCACTGGGACTCTCGGATGGAGTCCCTCACCGGGGCGCTTGCGCAGGAGGCTCTGGGGCAGCCTTGTTACGATGCCGTCATGGGCGAGCGCGAGGACGGTGGACCTTTCTGCGCCCACGGTTGCTCGGTCATGCACCTTGCCCGGGCCCATCGTCCCGTCTCAGCCTTTGAGATGCGCATTAAGACCCGCTCAGGAGACAGGCGGTGGGTGAGCGTCAGCAACCTCACGGTCGAGACCGAAGAGGGGCCATACCTGGTGCACCTGTTTCGCGACACCCAGGGAACCCACGACGCGCTCGAGATGGCCCACGGGCTGATACAGCTTTCTTCCAAGAAGGAGGCGCCCGCCCCGAGAAGGAGAAACATCCCCGCCCTGACCCCGAGGCAGCTCGAAGTGCTGCAGTTACTTTCTGAGGGCAAGTCGGTGAAGGAGATCGGTAAGGAGCTCTTCCTCTCCGAGGCCACGGTCAGAAACCACGTTCGCTCCTTGTTACAGGCGTTGGGCGCGCACTCCCAGCTTGAGGTTCTGGCTAAGGCCCGCGAGATGGGCATCCTCGGCGGATAAGCCCTTCCCCTTCACATCTATTGGCGCCCCATTTGGCCAATCTTTGCCAGTCATATGGGCAACCCTGCTCATGGCGAAGCTCCTCGCTTCCGATACGCTATGGCAACCGTCCACGAGGGCGAGCGGACTCTTCACGAGCACGCTCGTCTCGCGGAGGCGGGGATAGTGGCACGGACGGCGGTGTAAGAAGGGATCTGGAATGGCGGAGGACGAGTTCGTCAGGCGCCTCGGAGAGGTATGGCACTGGCAAGACAACGGTCGCGTTGGGCTCTTGGACCTGCTCGCCGACGCGGCTCTCCTCGTTCACGAGGGGCTCGTGCTCACCCGGCTGGCGCACGAGGAGTTCTTGCGGACTAGCGGCGCGCTGCGGGATATCGAGACCGCCGCCCGGAGGGGAGAAGATGCCCGGCGGCAGGCTGAGGAGATACGCTTGAGGCACGCCTGCTATCCCGTGGAGGGAGGGCTGAACCAGGCGATCTGCGAGGCGCTGATCGGGTTGAACGCCAGGTCGGTGAAGGTCCTCTCCACAGATTTCTCGAAGGGTGGCCTGAGGAGCATCCCCGAGGTGAAGGACGCCGTTCGGGATGCGTGGCTCTCTCTTCGTGGGTTGGAGAGGCAGGTCGACGCCGCAGCCCAAGGCGAAGATGTTCCTACCTGGCCGTTGCTGGTCTATTCGCAGGTTAAACTCTGAGAATGCGAGCTCGCAGGCGGCGGCCGCTCGGGATGTAGGAGATATGGAATCGGCGGGCGCGTCTTCGGTCTTTCTCTTCGCACTGCTCACGGCGGTGGCCACTGGGCTCGGCGCCGTGCCCTTCGCTTTCGCCAAGCACCCCACACGCCGGTGGCTCGGGGTCTCCAACGCCGTCGCGGCCGGGCTCATGCTCGCGGCGAGCTTCGGCCTGATCTACGAGGGCATGAATTACGGCCCCCTGCGTGCGCTGGCGGGTGCCCTGCTCGGCCTGGCGTTCATCGTGGTCGCGCGCCGGTCCCTCCGGCAAGACGAGCACCCGGCGGTTTTCGCGAGCATGAGCGGTTTCGACGCCCGCAAGGCGCTGCTCATCGTCGGCGTCATGACGATACACTCTTTCACCGAGGGGGTGGGGATAGGGGTATCTTTCGGCGGAGGTGAGGCCCTTGGCCTGTTCATTAGCCTGGCTCTGGCCGTCCACAACGTGCCCGAGGGGCTCGCCATCAGCCTGGTACTCGTGCCGCGCGGGGTGGGCTGGGTTCGCGCCGCCTTCTGGAGCATCTTCTCCAGCTTGCCCCAGCCTCTGATGGCGGTACCGGCGTTCTTCTTTGTCGAGGTCTTCCGGCCGCTGCTGCCTTGCGGATTGGGCTTCGCGGCGGGGGCCATGATCTGGATGGTCTTCTCCGAGCTCGTGCCCGACGCCAACGAGGAAGCTTCCAGCAATCTCGTGGCCGTGGTGATCACGGTCTCCGTCGTCGCTATGGTGGCTTTTCAGGTCCTCATCCGGTAGACACACCTTGACGATTCGCTCGAGTATTGATCGTAGACCACCACCCCGCCCGAGGATCGAGCACGGGCTCGGTCGGAACGCTACAGAAGATGGTCAACGTGGATGGGGCAAACCGTCAAGATTGCTCAGGAACAGTTGCTTGGGCGGTAGTACGTTTCGGGTGTAACCAAACAGAAGGAAGGACAGAATCTATGGAATCTCCCCACGAGCCCTGAGGGGTCTCGAGGAGGTCTTCGGAGACCGGTTGAAGAGAACAGAATCGGCTCCGCCGGGTGTGCCGGACGTCGGAGACGCTCTAGCTTCCGTGTCGCCGATGAATGCCGAGGAGGTCAAGCTCCTCGCGGAGGAGGCCGGGCGTTACTCCGTGCCGCTGGTCGCGCTGGGTGCCGGGACGGCCTCCAAGGCGGATGTCGAGGGCGGTAGTATTCTGATCCGCTTCGACCTGATGCGTGGCCTGCGCCTACCGGAGCACGAAGAGCCCTGGGTGGAAGCCGAGCCAGGGGCGTCCTGGCTGCAGCTGGACGACCCCCTGCGCACGCGGGGATGGGGCCTCGCCGTCTACCCTACGAGCGCCCCCCGGGCCACCGTAGGCGGCTGGCTGGCCATGGATGGCCTCGGCGTCGGCTCCTTCGAGTACGGCTGGCTGAGCGAGAACGTCCTATCGGCGAGGGTGGTCCTATCGGGCGGAGAGATCGTCGAGGTATCGGGGGAAGAGGTGCGATCCTTCGTCGGACCCGGAGCGTCGGGGATTATCGTGGGCGCGAAGCTGCGAACCCGGCAGGCGCATGCTGACGTACCCTTCGGCGCTGCCTTCGGATCGGCGGATGAACTATCCGGCGCTGTGGCGGGCATAGCCGAGGTCGGCTTGCCGCTCTGGCACCTGGCCTTCTTGAACCCCGGCATGGCGCACGCCAGAAACCTTGGTGGGAACTTTTTGCTCTTCGGTGCCTATCCGGCAGAACGGGTGGGAGAAGTCGAGGACCGCCTCCAAAGCGTCATCGGATCCTCTCGGGGCCGCACCCTCTCCGCAGCTGAAGCCCACCGTGCGTGGGGAGAGAGGTTCTTTCCGGTCACGCCCTCTGTTCTATCCCCACGGTTTCCTGCCTTATCCCGCGATCTGGTTTCGTTGGTGGACTTCCCTCAGAAGCTTAGCGAGGTGGAGGACCGTCCCGGGAACGCCGCCATCCAGGGCACCGTCGCCCGGTCTGGAGAGATGCTGCTCCTGAGCCTGGATGATCACGAGGAAGTTCCGGTGCGGTAAGGTGAGTGGCCAGAAGAGATTGCTCTGTGTACGGCGTTGCTGCTCTGTTCGGGCCGATCGCGGCGGTTCACGTTCTTGGCGTTGCCTGCAGAGAGAACATCCTGTATTTTCTCCCATGGGATCACAGGACTATGGAGCAATCAACACAGCTGACAAGCGGCACTGACCAGCATGAGCGGCTGGTCGTAGGCTGGTTTTCTTTCACCTGCTGCGAAGACAGCACGATCCTCCTTACTGAATTACTTAACGACCACCTCGATGAATGGAAGAAGGTGGTCGAGTTCAGGCACATGAAGGCGCTCAAGACGAAGAACTCGCTTGCCGGACTGGACGTGGCGTTCATCGAAGGGGCGATTTCGTCTGAGTCGCAGGCGGAAGAGGTGAGGGAGATCCGTGAGAACTCCCAGTACGTGGTGGCTATAGGCGCGTGCGCCTGTACCGGTAAGCCTTCGACGAGCCGGAACCAGTT
>DASSCV010000397.1:0-2262 GCA_035697505.1 Rubrobacter sp. | reverse complement strand
GCTCTCCGAGCTGCAGCCCGAGCTGTTCTGCGAGATAAACCCCGAGCTGGCCGCCGAGAAAGGCGTGAACAATACCGGCTGGGTGACCATCTCGACTAGCCGCGGCAAGATCCACTGCAAGGCCCTGGTCACCGACCGCATCCCGGTCTACGACTTCCAGGGAAAGAAGCTCCATACCATCGGCCTCCCATACCACTGGGGTCCCAACGGCCTGGTCAAGGGCGACGTGGTCAACAACCTGATCCCGGTCGCGCTGGACGCGAACGTCGCCATCCACGAGGCCAAGGCCTTCACGGCCAACCTCGAAGCAGGAAGGGTGTAAGGGCGTGGCCGCCAGGGAGAGAGCCCTGATCGGAGCCCTTGGCGGGCTCGGGGCTACGCTCGTACTATCCGGGCTACGCCAGGCCTGGGCGAAGGTCGGACTTGTCTTCGAGACCGCCCCGATGCAGGTCGTTGACCGCGTCGAGGAGCTCGGCCTGGTCGGGGAACTCTCGCCGTGGGGCCGGCGCCTTCTGACCGTGGTAGCACACTTCGCCTACGGCGCCGGGACGGGGATGTCCTTCGGCCTCCTGCGCAGGGAGAGGGGCGGTCCTGGGGAAGAGGCCTCAGTAGGGTCGGCCCTTGGCGTGCTAGCCTGGGGAGTAGGATGGGCAAGCTGGCTGCCGCTCACCGGTGTCCACCGGGCGCCCTGGACCCAGAAGACGCCGAAAGTTCTGCTTCCCGTAATAGACCACGCGGTGTTCGGCACGGCCTGGGGACTCCTCTACCGGGCGCTCCGCAGGGGCCGTGCGTGAGCGTCGAGGAGTGCCGCGGAAGGGAGATGATGCAGCAGGAGCTCATGGACCTCGGGGTCTGGCTCGTCGAGCATCCCGATGCCGCGCTCAGAAACCTGAAGCCAGTAAGGAGCGCGAAGGTTCTCGAGCCAGGCGTCTACTACAACATGGGCACGGGTATGGTCGACAGGATCTACACCTCCCAGCGCGTGGCCCTCGGGCACAGGATGTTTCGCATAAGTAGAGATCCGGCATCGCCAGTGGAAGAGATCCGGCGCACCGCGCTAGAAGGGAAGAACGAGTGGCGACAGGGTTCCTGACCGATACAACGGTCTGTATAGGATGCAAGGCCTGCGAGGTCGCCTGCAAGCAATGGAACCAGCTCCCCGCCGACGGCTACGAGCTGACGGGCGACTCCTACGACAACACAAAGCAGCTCTCTGGTACCACCTGGCGCCACGTCGCGTTCATAGAGAACCCGAAGAAGCGCCGTCTTACAGGCGATGTGGACCTCGTGGCGCTCGCCGAGGATGTGACGGAGCCGCTGCCAGGTGGGGCCGAGCTCGACGCCCTGGGACGCTGGGCTTTTATGAGCGACGTGTGCAAGCACTGTGTCGCGGCGCCGTGCCAGCAGGCCTGCCCGACAGGCTCCATCGTCCGCAACGAGTTCGACAACGTCTACATCCAGCCCGACATCTGCAACGGCTGCGGCTACTGCGTTCCCGCCTGTCCCTACGGCGTCATAACCCAGGTGCCACACGACGGCCGCGCCTTCAAGTGCACCCTCTGCTACGACCGCCAACGCGACGGCCTCGAACCGGCCTGCGCCAAGGCGTGCCCGACCAACTCCATCATGTTCGGCGAGGTCGAGGAGTTGAAGACCATCGCCGAAGAACGGGTACAGGAGCTTCACGACAAGGGCTACAGCCAGGCCTATGTCTGGGGCACGCCGGAGGTGGGGGGGACCGGCGGGATCGGGGGCAACCACGCCAAGTTCATCCTCATGGACGAGCCCGAGACCTACAACCTTCCCCGTCATCCCTACCTGCCGCAGGAGAAGGTTCTGGGAGGGACCATGGCCAGCATGGTCGCGGGCGCAGTGCTCGCGGCGGTAGTCGCGCTGGCGTTCAGGGACTAGGGGGAGATAGGTGGGCGATACGACGCGGGACGGTGACCAGCAGAGCAATGGGAAGGTCGAGACCTCGCACCATCCCGAGACGGATCCCAGGCGTGAGGTCAAGAATTACTACGGCATCCCGCCCATAAAGCACGCCCACTGGACGTGGCAGATCCCGGTCTACTTCTGGATCGGCGGGATCGGGGCAGGGGTACATTTGTTCTCCACGATGGCCCAGATCCTCGGCTACAAAGACGATGCGCTGACCCGCACGAGCCGTTACACGGTGCTCGCCACGATGCTCATAAGCCCCGTGCTGTTGATCTGGGACCTCGGACGTCCCGAGCGCTTCTACAACATGCTCCGCATCCT
>DASSCV010000396.1:0-6966 GCA_035697505.1 Rubrobacter sp. | reverse complement strand
CTCAAGCCCTCGGCGTCTATACCCGTGGCATCTTCGATGAGGTGGTCGGCCCTGTAGCGACGCTTGCTCGTACGGCTCTCGACGAGCATGTCGTTGAAGGTGGACGTGTGCCCCGAGGCCTCCCACACTTTCGGGTGCATGATTATGGCCGAGTCAAGGCCGACCATATCCTCGCGCATGTGGACCATGTGGCGCCACCACTCCTCTTTTATGTTCCGCTTCATCTCGACGCCAAGAGGCCCGTAATCGTAGGAGGAACGGATGCCACCGTAGATCTCTGAGCTCTGGTACACGAAGCCCCTTCGCTTGCAGAAGGCCACTATCTTGTCCATCGTCACGGTCTCGGGCACTGGTCCTCCGAATTCTTAGGGTCAGGCAAGTATAGCCTAGAGAGACCCGCGGATTGAGCCAGGTACAGGGTGGGAGAGGGATCGCGTTTCTCCTTCGCCGATGACGAACCGCTTCGCGACCTGGCCTGGGCGGAGCTACCCTGGGCCGCGCTATAATGTTGGCCGTGGAGAGTCTCTTCTGGGCAGGATTGGGTGTTGGTCTCGCCTCCGTCGCGGGGGTTAGGG
The DNA here is from genome assembly GCA_035697505.1 of Rubrobacter sp. Lineage (GTDB taxonomy): Bacteria > Actinomycetota > Rubrobacteria > Rubrobacterales > Rubrobacteraceae > Rubrobacter_D. The sequence continues at coordinate 6,391 of DASSCV010000396.1, read as the reverse complement.
CTTTCGTGCCGCTCGCGCTGTTCTCTCTGTTCGCCCGGCTCGGGTTCATCGTGGAGCCTGACATCCTCGGAGTGCAGGGCGGATGGACCGTCGTCCTTGTGCTCTCGGCGCTGGCGGTCGTGGAGATCACGCTCGATAAGGTTCGGGCTCTGGAGCCCGCGTTCGGCTACGCCATGATACCGATCAGAATGGTGGCAGGCGCGGTCCTGTTTGCGGCGGTGTACGAGCCTGGGGTGCTTTTTGACGCCGGCGCAGTACCTGGGCTCGTGGCCGGAGGAGCGATCGCCGGCCTGGTCGCCGGGCTCGAAGTCATCGTGCGGCCTTCGTCGAGAACCTCCTCGGCCGGCGTCTCGACGGCGTTCTTGAGCGCCATGGAGGACTTTGTTGCCGTTTCAGGCGGGGTAGTAGGGCTTTTCCTGCCCTTCCTGCCGCTTTTGTTTGTCGGGTTTCTGCTATTCTTCTTCAACCGCATCAGGAAGCGGCGTGGGAGGAAATACGGGGGCCTCCGCATCCTTGGCGATTAGTATTCGTGGGCGTTCTAGGAGTGTGCAATGGACGAGCGGGAGATCACGATTGTCAAGGGGGGTAGGGAGACGCCGTTCTCCCGGGGAATACTGGCGCAGACGCTGGCCCAGGCTGGGGCGCGCGCCGAGCTGGCGCACAGGATAGCGAGCGAGGTGCGCGCCGAGCTCCTGGCCGAGCAGCGCTACACGGTCGAGGAGGAAGAGGTCCTCGCCCGCGTCAGGAACAAGCTGGTCAAGAAAGACGCCTTCGTCGTCGGCAGGCTCGACAAGTGGCGCCTGCTGCGGGAGTCGACCGAGCCAATAGTGGTCTTGATCGGCGGGGCGACAGGGGTAGGGACCAGCACGCTGGCCGCCGACGTGGCCAGGCGCCTCAACATCCAGAGCGTGGTCGGTACTGACTCGATCAGGGAGGTCCTGCGGCGTGCCATAAGCCCCGACCTGCTCCCTTTGCTCCACAAGAGCTCATACAAGATAGAGCGCGAGGACGTGAGGGTGCCTGTCGAGGAAGACGAGATGGTCCTCTTCGGGTTCAGGCAACAGGCCTCCCAGGTCGCCGTCGGCGTGGAGGCCATCGTTGACAGGGGCCTGAAGGAGGGGACGAACCTCGTGGTCGAGGGGGTTCACCTCGTGCCCGAGATCATCCTCAACCGGTACCGCGACCACCCGAACGTGTGCACGCTCGTTGTTTACTTATCGGACGAGCACGTGCACCGCTCGCGTTTCTACATCAGGGCGCTGGGCACGGCGATGCGTCGTCCTGCTGAGGAGTACATCTCCTACTTCCAGGAGATACGTCAGATCCACGACTACATCGTCGAGAGTTCCGCCAGGGCCGGTGTGCAGGCCGTCGAGAACCTCTCCATAGAGAATACATCGGATGCGGCCGTCGAGATCGTGACCAACAGGGTCTCGGGGATAGCCGACAGGGCCGGGCGGCATGCCTCGGCGATGCTTCTCGACGCGGGCACCCCAAGGCACGGGGTCCCCATCACCCGCGCAAAAAGCGGTTAGAATAACCCTGGAGGCCCAGAAGGAGACAAAAGTGCTGGACAGGCAGCGACTGAGAACCTTCGTACTCGGCGGCGCGGTAGGGGCCCTGGTGGGCATACTCCTGGCCCCCCGCAGCGGCAAAGAGCTCAGGGGTTCGCTCGCCAACAGGGCCGGTGAAGCCCGCGAGAGGGGCCGCGAGACCTATTTCGATGCCCAGGAGCAGATGAGGGAGCGTCTGGCCGAGGTCCGCGAAGGGTCAAGCCAACGCCCCGAGGTGGTCGACCTCGGCGACTCCTCCCCCGCCTCAGGGGAGGCAGAGGCTCAGCGACCCTACCTCAGGGACGTGTCACGCGACGTCGAGCCCCAGGCTGGTGAGGAGATTGCCGACGCCGAGAGATCCGAGCAGCTGCGCAGGAAGGTGAGGGAGACCAGGGAACGGCTGCGGGGACCGAAGGAGAGCGGTCCGGAGCGATGAAACCCACGTCATTCGTGCCGATGGTCGGCGAGATTTCAGCCGAGGATGCCAGCGAGGTGCCCGGTCTTGGGGCTGTGATCTCGTACTGGACCGGCGATAGGTACTCCGCCGAAGAGTGGTTCCGCGAGCTGAATGACCTCTGGGGGACGGCGGGTTTCGCGGTGCGGCGGGGTGGAGAGGTTCAGGGATTCGTTGTCTACGGGCCGTCCGAACGTCTGGCGCAGGCGGCGCGTTATCCTCTGGGGCCGCTCGATGATGAGGCCGTGCTGTTGGCCTACGCCGGGGGAGATGTACGTACGCGCCGCCGGCTGTTGGTGAGGATGCTCAGGGATCTCAGGCAGCGGGGCGTCGGGACAGTCGAGGCGATAGCCAGCGACCGTGGGGTGTCCAACCACGTGCCAACTTCGTTCCTTCTGGAGAGCGGCTGGCAGCCCATGCGCCGCGCCCCTTACCGTATGAGCTACTACACGCTCGCGCACATCGACCTGAAGAGCGCCGTCGAGGTTGGGGAGCTGGCGCGGGCGCTGGTCGGGCGGGTAAAACTGCCCGGGCTCAAGTCGCCTGTGCCTGGTACGCTGGCCCGTACCGCGGGCCAGCAAAGAAGCCGGTAGGGCCTCAGGGTGGCAGGATCACCGTCCTGACCGTCGAGTTGCCCTCGGGCGTCGTAGCCTTTATCTCCAGGATCTCACGCGACTGTTCAGGGTTCGCTGTGGGTGGCCTCGCGACAGGCTCTTCGCGAACCAGAAGGTCAAACTCGAAACGCACCCTGGCGTCCTCGCCGGCCGGTATCGTCTGGACCGTCTTCCTGTAGTAACGGAAGTTCGAAAGGGCTGTGTTCTCGGAGAAGACGCTCAGGATTACGCTCACATCCGAGAGTTGCTCTCCACCCTCGTTCTCTACTTCCAGGGTGAGACTCTGATCCGGGAGGTACCTCAGAGACGCGAGCTGTTCTCTGTCCAGGATCAGATCCACGGATTGTCCGGACCCGGCCCTTGCCTGCTCCGGATTCAGACGCTTCTGGGAAGGGGCGGTAGCAAGGTTCGCCAAAAGCAGGAAAGCTCCCGCAGTGACCAGAAAGGCGAGGGCCGCGCCGGAGAGCCAGAATATTATGTCCCTCATCGAGGCGCATCCTCGGGGCCATCGACCGGTATCTCGTAGAGGTTGTAAAAGTCTCTCAGGAGCCTGTCTGCGGGGTCCGCACGCACCTCAGGTTCCGTAGATGGGGTGCCGCGGGCGATTACCGCGACGCTCTGGCCGCCGGGCGACCAGGCGAGGTCGTCCGGCCCTGTCTTTATCTCCATGTCCTCGTTGGTCGTTACGGCTGTGAGGTCCTTCGCGAGGGGATCAAGCACGTACAGGTTGGTCGGCGACTTCGGGCTGAGGCGTCCGATGACGGCCAATCGCTCGCCGTCGGGAGAGACGCGGATGCTCGCTGCTACAAAGTCCTCTCCTACACCAGGCGCGGGTTCGGTCGCCCCGCCTTCCTCAGGCACACGATAGATCTCGTAGAGTGGCTCCGAGCCGTCCCTGTCTACAGGCTTGTCTTTCTCCCCGGCCACGAAGTAGAGGTACTGCCCCATCCACTGGGGTGTGCCGACGATCTCCTGGTTGCCGTCGAGCCGCGTTAACTCTCGCCCTATCCCCTTCCGAAGATCGAATACGCGCAACCCGGAGGTCTCGAGGTCTCCAGGAGGACGCACGGCCACGACGGCCTCGTCGCCGTCCGGCGAGAGAGAGAGGGACGCGACGTGGCCTTTGATAGACTTGGAGTACAGTCTGTGGACGTCCCCACTGCCTCGCGTCAGCGCGAGCCCGCTCCCGAAAGCCCCGCGACCGAGGGCGAAGATCAAACCCCCCCTGCCCGGGCCGATCGCCGAAACCTCCTTCTCGACCGTCTCTAGCTCCAGCGAATCCTCTGCTGCTCGCGCCCTGTAGAGGGAGCTGGGGGTCTCCTCTGTCCCTGAGGGCGACGCCGCGCCGAGTATCATCAGGGTATCTTCCGAGATCCACTCTATATCTTCTGCGATGAAATCCCTGGTGGTCCAGTTCCTCAGGTCTCCCGAGTCCGTCAGCCTGTCCACCACGTAGCCGTCTACCGTAAACGCGATCCTGTCGCCCCCCGGACTCCAGCTCGGCGAGCCTTTGTACCCGGGTCCCGAACTGAGGGCTCGTGTCCCCGGGCCGAGTCCGGGGTCAACCCTGCCCGCCGCCGGGACGAGGGGAGCGATGGAGACCTCCTCATCGGCGTGGGCGCACCCCGCCGCAAAGACAGCCGCTATCGAGAGGACTGCGACCCGTTTTGCCGACCCTACCCTAGAGGGCATGACTTACGGAGCGGGAGAGGAACGCCTTCGGGAGCCTGACCTCGAAGACGGAGCCCACGTCGACCTCGCTCTCGACGGAGATGCTGCCGCCGTGCATCTCCACTATCTGCCTGCTTATGGCGAGCCCGAGCCCGCTTCCCCCTGTCGCGCGGGAGCGGTCCTTGTCCACCCTGTAGAAACGCTCGAAGAGCTGGTTCAGATCCTCTTTGGGGATGCCCACGCCTGTATCACGGATGCGGACGGTCACCGTCGAGTCGTCCTCCTCTATCTCTACATCCACCCTGGCGCCTGGGTCGGAGTAATTGATCGCGTTGTCCAGAAGGTTGATAAAGACCTGGTAGAGCTTCTGGACGTCGCAGATACACCTGTGCTCGCCCGAGTCACCGAAGTATATCTTGATACCGAACCTCTGGGCCTTGGCCTCTACCGACTCTATTGCCGTCTGGACGACCGTACTCATGTCTGCCGGACCCACCTCGAGCTGGTACTTCCAGGAGTCCATCTGGGCCAGGGTCATCAGTTCCTCGACCATCCCCGTTATACGCTTCAATTCCTGATCGGCCAGCTCGAGCGCCCGGTGCTCCAGCGGGTCGAGCCGGTCGCGTGCCCGTTCCAGCAGGCCGACCGCGCTCTGGATGGTGGTCAGTGGAGTCCTGAGCTCGTGGGAAAGGTCAGAGACGAAGGCAGTCTTGGCCTTCTCCAGCGAGCGATGCTCGGTTATATCTCTTACGGCCAGGATGATGCCGGCGTCGCCGTTTGATACGACGCCGGACTGTCCCCTGTCCATCTGGGCGGCGTAAGCCCAGAAAGCCTTCTCTCCAAGCTCGATCTCCCTTACCGCTACACCGTTGGCGGCCGCTTCGCGCAGGCACCTGAGGACTGCGCGTGGGGTCCCGATCTCCTCCAGCGTACGCCCCCTGTCTGAGGATCTTATGCCCAGCATCCTGGCCGCCGCCGCGTTGACCATCGTGACCCGCTCGCCTGAGTCCGTCGCCACGACGGCCTCGGGAGAGGCTTCCAGGACGGCTTCCAGACGGCTCTTTTGCTCCTGGATCTCCCCAACGTAGTGCTCTATCTCCTCGGCCATGTAGTTGAAAGTCCTTGCTACCTCTCCGAGCTCGTCCCTGCTCTTGACGGGCACGGTAGCCGCGTAATCCCCGGAGGCGACTCTTATGGCCGCATCCCTGGTCTCGGAGAGGGGACGCGTGACTTGACGCGTGAGTAGCAGGCTCGCCGCCCCGGTGAGGAAGATGCTGGTCAGTATGGCCCCGAGGATGCCGTAGCGCAGGTAGGCCAGCGTATCTCCGAGCTCGTCGCGGGGAACGTCGTAGACCAAGACTCCCTTCAGGGTACCGTCGTAGGACGTGAGTGGCCACACCGCTACGTAACCCGAGCGCCCCTCGCTCCACACGAGTTTGCCCTCTCCCCGTGGCGATGCTGCGGTCTCCTTGAGTACCGCTTTGTCGAGTCCCCCGAATGCTTTCCTGGGGTCGAGGGGATTCCCGAGGCCGTCACGGGCGGCCAGAGGTTCCATGTCCGGACCTACATAGAGCACCTCGAGGCCCGTCGGATCGGCGACCGCCATTACGAGCTCCTCGGCGTAATCGGGGGGGGGCGGGATGGTCTTATCCTCGGGGGCACGCAGGCCTTCCAGGAAGTTCCGCGCGCCGTAGTTCGCCGTCTGAGAGCGTTGCATGAGCAGCGTGTTCTCCGCGTGTATCAGCCTGTCCTGGGCAAAGTAGTACAGGACCAGCCCGATTATCAGGCTCGTCACAGAAGAGATCCCGACGAGGGCCACGAAGATCCTGGCCTTGAAGCTCAAAGCCGGCGGGAGCCCCTTATTATCTCTCCCTCCTATGCCCATCCTCCATCGTGAGATCTAGACGGCCCTCGCTGCCCTGTAACCGACGCTAGGGACGGTCTGCACGATCTCCGGGCTCGAAGGGTCCCGCTCGACCTTGGCCCTGAGCCTGCTTATGTGGACGTCTATGTAGCGGCTTGCCAGGTAATGCGACCCCGTGGAGACGGCCTCGGAGATCTGGGCCCGCGTAAAGGCCTGCCCGGGACGGCGCATGAGG
>DASSCV010000395.1:0-6801 GCA_035697505.1 Rubrobacter sp. | reverse complement strand
CAGCCCGAGCCGCTCGGCGAGCGGTGAGATCAAGCTCTCCATAAGCTCCCCGAGGTGCCTGCGTAGCCAGGGAAATCCCTCGAACTGGAGCGCATGGGTCATCTCGTGCAGTACGATCCAGAGCCGCAGCCCGTCGACTGGTACCCCGAGCCTTCCTGCGGCCGAGACTATGTTCCCGTCGAGGAAGAAGACCTTACCAGGCTCTCCGGCCCGCCCGGGTGTGAGCAGCGGTCCCGTATCGTACTGTCCCAGAACCCGCGAGGAGAGGAACCCCAGCAGGAGACCGACCTGGGCAGTCAGCGTCACACCTCCGACGGCCCAAGTAAGGTCGCCGGCGCCGGCTGCGGCATTCTGCACGACGGGCTCCATCAACCTTCCGAAGCCCTCGATGTTGAAGTCGATCCACTCTGCCCTGTTCGCGATCCTTAGCTGGCGGCCGGCCGGGGGTCCCTGTGGCAGCTCGATACCCGTAAACCTCGAGAGCGGGTCGATGGTATTCTGCACGGCGCCCGCGTAATCGAAGTCGCCTGCGGGCCCCCGCTCCGTGCGGGAGGCGAGGGTCACGGCAATGGTCCGCGCCGCGCCCCAGGAGATCATCGGTGGTCTCTCGCGAAATTGGACATGCGCTGAGTATATACGTTACCGGGGCAGGCGAGTCGCGGCTGATTGTAACGTGCGCGTGCGCGGGTTATATTCTGTCTTATGTTCGGTGTCGGGCCTCAAGAGATGGTGATAATCGGGCTCATCTTCCTGGTGATCTTCGGCCCAGGCTCGCTACCAAAGATGGCCAAGGATATGGGACGCTTTGTGTCCGAGGCCCGCCGCGCCATCGACGATTTCAAGGAAGAGATCACCGCGGCGGGGGACGACGAAGAGGACGAAGGCAAACGCTAACCGTTAAGTCGGGTCGGGAACCTGGTAGTAAGGGCGGTTTCAAACCCGCCCTTACATTATTGTTCTGGAACGTACAGGGCGCGTCCGAGCGGGTTCTCGTGGTGGCTCCAGCCGCCTGGGGCCACGTTCGTCGTGGTCTCGACGTACATTGCTGCCCTCGCGTCGAGGTTGTCTACGAGGTGAACGAGCAGAGCTTCTAGAGTCTTGGGGCGCTCGGGCGATCCGTACTCCGTCTCGCCCTGGTGTGAGATCAGGACGTGAGAGAGCCTCAGACGCAGTTCTTCAGGAAACCCTGGCAGGGCGGCGACGTAGGATGCCACGAGTCGCTCTCCGAGTACGACGTGGCCGAGTAGCCGGCCTTCGGTGGTGTAAGCGAAAGCTCCACTGTCCCAGGACAGTTCGCGCACCTTACCTACGTCGTGGAAGATGGCGCCGAAGACGAGCAGGTCGCGGTCTACAGGGTACAGTCCGGCCAGCTCGCTGGCGATCCTCATGCAATTTACCGAATGCTCCAGCAGGCCCCCGATCCTGGCGTGGTGCATCGTTTTGGCCGCCGGTGCTGTGCAGAACGTCGTCCAGAAATCCTCATCCGAGACCATCTTCTCGAAGAGCTCTCTGAGGTGCTCGTTCTCGAGCTCCCGTCCGGCGCTTTCGAGCTCCGCGGCAAGGGCCCGCCGGTCCAACTCTGTGGCAGGTAGGTAGTCTTCCTCAGAGACGTCCTCGGGCCGCAGGAAACGCAGTCGTTCCAGTTTTACCTGCAGGGTGCCGCGGTACTCATGGGTGTGTCCCTCGGCTTCTACGTAGGCCGGACTCGGTGCCTCATGGAGGAACTCCTCGGGGAGTTTGCCCCACATGCGGGCGTCTACCGAGCCTGTACGGTCGACAAGCTTCAGGGAGAGGTAGGGCACGCCGCGGCTGTCCTTGCGGACCGTTGAGTCCGTGGCGAGGAAGCTGGCGCGCAACCTGGAGCCAGGCTCCAGATCGCGCGCCCAGAACTTCTCTTTATTCAGAGGCTTCCCTTCTAGCTTTACCCCTTGACCGCCCCTGCCGTCAGTCCAGAGACGATACGGCGCTGGAAGATCAGAACGAGTATCACCAGCGGAATCGTGACCACTACCGCACCCGCCGCCTGTGCCCCGTAATCTGTAGTGTAGACCGTGGCGAAGTTCGGGATCACCACCGTGACCGGGTAGTGGGCGGCGTCGAAGATGAACGTGTTGGCAAACAGGAACTCGTTCCACGCGTGGATGAACGTGAGGATCGCCGTCGTGAACACCCCTGGGGCCGCGAGCGGCACGATGACCTTGCGGAATGCCTGTAGCGTCGTTGCCCCGTCCACCTTTGCGGCCTCTTCGAGGTCGGCTGGCAATTCCCTGAAGAAGGCGACCAGAATCCAGATGGTCAACGGCAGCGCGAAGACTACATCAGGGATGATCATGGCCCAGTAAGTGTTTATGATCCCGACGGCAGTGAACTGGATGAACAACGGAGCTATGATCGCCACCTGCGGGAAGAAGCTGATCGCGAGGATCAACGTCATTATCGGGCTCTTGAAGAGGAAGCGGAGCCTCGCTATCGAGTAGGCGCAGATGGAGCCGAAGAACAGGCAGATCACCGTCGTCGTCCCGGCCACGATCATGCTGTTCACGAGCGCCTGTATGAAGTCCGGGTTACCAAAGACAGTCCCGTAGTTATCGGCGACCGGCGATGCGGTCGCCGTGACCGCCGGCGACTCTAGGAGTTCCGCCTTAATCGTGATGCTCATCCTGAAGACCCACAGAAGCGGGAACATGCTCACCAACACGAAGGTCACCAGGAACACGTAAAACAGAATCATGTTTAGAGGGCTACGACCCGTCGCCCCCTTGGTAGTCGTTGCGCTAGCCATCTTCTACTCCTCCGTCCCGGTCTGCATACCGAAGAGCTTGATGAAGATCAACGCGATCAGGAACGCCGTCACGAAGATGAAGACGGACGCCGCGTTCCCCTGCGCGAACAGCAACTGGCTGATCCTCACGCTCTTGAATACGAACGTGCTCAGGGACTCCAGCTGCTCGCTGCTCAGCACCCAGAACAGATCATAGACCCGGTAGGCGTCCAGTGTCCTGAACAGCACCGCCACGAGGATTGTTCCCTTAAGTAGCGGCAGCGTGATGCGGAAAAAACGCTGCGTCACGTTCGCCCCGTCGACCCTCGCTGCCTCGTAGACCTCACCGGGGATGGTCTGAAGGCCCGCGAGGAGTAGGAGCGCCATGAACGGCATCGTCTTCCACACGTCAACCAGGATGCAGGCGATCAGAAGCAGCGTCGTATCGGAAAGTATTGGCTCGCTGACGAGGCCGATGGCATTCGCCGTTTCGCCGATGATACCTATCTCATCCTGGAACATAAGCCGCCACATGACCGCGGAGATGACTGTCGGGAAGGCCCAGGGCACCAGAACCGCCGCCCGCACCAGGCCGCGCCCGCGGAAGGCGCGATTGATCGCCAGCGCGACACCGAGCCCGATGATGAACTCCAGGGCCACGCTCGCCACCGTGAAGATCACGGTATTCTTGAGGCCCTCCCAGAAATCCGGGTTCGCGAACATCTCGACGTAGTTCTCCGCACCGACGAACGAACCTAAGCCGATGATGGTCGAGTCGGTGACGCTCAACAAGACAGAGTACAGGATCGGGAAGAACGCTATGGCGACGATGATGATAATCGCCGGCAGGACCATGTAGTAGGCCAGGCGCCGTTCAGGGGTGCCGAACTCCTCCTTGAACCAGCCGCCCCGTCGCTTCTTCTCTCTAGTGGCGCTCGTCACACCTCACCTCGCTATCTTAGGCCCCCGGCGGTCGCCCGCCGTGGGGTGTGCTCCGTGGCTATTGCCCCGCCTCGATGATCCTCTCGAGGTCCGCCTGCAGCGTCTTTACGGCCTGCTCCGGTGAGATGTCGCCCTTCAGGCAAGCGTTGAACTGCTCGTTCATCTCCAGGGACATGTCCGAATAGTACGGGGAGACCGGGCGTGGGTGGGTATTCTCTATCGCAGGTCGTCCCTGCGCGACCACCGGTATCTTCTCTATCTCCGGATCTGTCAAGAGGTCGCTCCGGGTCGGCAGAACCGTAGCTCTCACTGCCCTGTACTTCATTTGCTCCGGGCTGGTCATGAACTTGATGAACTCCCACGCTTCTTCTTGCATGTCCGATTGGGAGTTGATGAGCATGTCCCACCCACCGAGACAGCTGGCCAGCGGGTAACCTTCATCCACCGGCAGCGGCGCGACACCCACCTGGTCCTGCTTCAGGTAACCCTTCGTGCCACCATACGCGTACATGTAGGGCCAGTTACGGGCGAAGACCGCGTCCCCCGGCGTCGCAAAAAAGGCCGGGTCCGTCTCCTCCTCGGTGTAGACGGAGACGCCCTCCGGCGCTACGCCGCTAGAGAGCATGCTGGCCTCGGTGGCTAGGCCTGCGGCCGCCTCGGGGCTGTCTATGAGGACCTTGTTCGGGTCGTTCGGGTCGACCGCGTTGCCGCCGTGGGTCCAGATGTATTCCAGACCGTTGCACACCCCACCCTCGTAGGCGTCCCCCTGGAAGACGAAGCCGTACTTGGTGCCCGCGTCCTGCTTGACCTTGTCGGCCATCTCCTTGAGCTCGTCCCACGTCTTGGGGGGTTCCGAGTAGCCGCTCTTCTCCAGGAGGTCCGCGCGGTAGTAGAGCATCCCGGCGTCCGTGTACCACGGGACCCCCCAGACCTTACCGTCGTAGGTGACGGACTGTAGGGGTCCTTCGAGGAACTTCTTCTGCTCGCTCTCGGGAAATTTGTCGCTCATGTCTACGATCCAACCGTTAGCTGCGAGCTGCGCCGGCCAGATCACGTCCCCACCGATCACATCCACGCCGCCGCTGCCGGCCTGGAGCTGGGTTCTAAGCTTGTCGAAGTAGGTTCCCGTGTCGGACGGCATCACCCGGTGGACGACGTTAAAGTCGCTCTGCTCGTTGAACTTTTTGATCAGCGCTGCCATTGTGCCCTGCGCGTCGTCGGGGCCCATGCTGAAGATCAGGTCTCCAGAGCCACCTGAGCCGCCGCCACAGCCGGTCGCCCCCAACAGAGCCGCCCCCGCGAGCCCCGCGCCGCCCATCTTCAGGAATTCCCTCCGGTTCAGCTTTCTCCCGGTGGAGACCCCAGATCCTTCGTTTCTCTCCGTCATGCGCAACTAGCCCTTTCTACGCCGCCACAACACTCTACTCTCACTAGACTTCAACCCCGGCCGGATGTGGCTCGACGGTAACCCGGCGTGGTCCGCATCCGGCGCAGGCGTCCGATCTCCTTAGAAGATCGCCTTCTCGGTCTCGGGGTCGAAGAGTTGCACCTGGCTCGGGTCGATCACCAGACGCATCTGCTCTCCTTCCTTCGCGGTGCTCTCGGCCGCCACCCTCGCGACCATCATGTCCCCCGACTCGTCAGCCGAGCCGCCTCCGTTCTCATCCCCGCTGGCCTCGTCATCGGTCATCTCCGAGAGGCTCTCCAGGCGGGCGGCCAAGTCACGGGGCACCTCGAAGTAGAGATACTTCTCGGAACCCATGCTCTCTATTACCTGCGGATCGACGTCCATCGTGTTCACGCCTTCCGACCCGCCGATGCCCTCAGCCGCCTCGGTCCCGGCATCCTCGATGTGCTCGGGCCTGATGCCCAGGATCACGTCTTTGCCGGTGAAGGCTTCTGGGTCGTAACCTCTCTCCCTGGCCCTGGCCAACTCTTCCTGGGTCAAATGTAGGCGCGTCCCGCCGAAGACTACCTCGTGGCCGCCGTTGTCCTTCTCGAGGCGGGCCATGATGAAGTTCATCGCTGGGCTCCCGATAAAGCCTGCCACAAACACGTTGTCTGGCTGGTCGTACATGATCTGGGGGGTCGCTATCTGCTGCACCTCGCCGTCCTTGAGGACCACGATCCGGTCGGCCATCGTCATGGCCTCGGTCTGGTCGTGGGTGACGTAGATGCTCGTTGTCCCGATCCTGTTGTGCAGCTTGGCGATCTCCGTCCTCATCTGCACCCTCAGTTTGGCGTCGAGGTTGGAGAGGGGCTCGTCCATCAGGAAGGCCTTCGGCTCGCGAACTATGGCACGCCCAAGGGCCACCCGCTGCCTCTGGCCGCCGGAGAGCGCCTTGGGCTTCCTGTCGAGGAAACGCTCGATGGAGAGTATCCTTGCGGCCTCGTCCACCCTGCGCGAGATCTCCGACTTGTCCATCTTGCGGAGCTTGAGGGCGAAGCCCATGTTCTCGCGCACGTTCATGTGCGGATAGAGGGCATAGTTCTGGAACACCATAGCTATGTCGCGCTCGCGAGGCGGTAGGTCATTGACGACCTGATCCCCTATAAAGATCTTGCCGCTTGAGATGTCCTCGAGGCCAGCGATCATACGTAGAGCTGTGGACTTCCCGCAACCGGACGGTCCTACGAAGACGATGAACTCCCCGTCAGGGATATCCAAACTCATCTTGTCGACGGCGACCACGTCCTCGCCGAAGACTTTGGTTACCTCCTCCAGGGTTACTTCAGCCATCCCACTTCCTCCTTCCGTTTACCCGAACAACTCCGTCGTCCAGGATCCCCCCCGTTGCCTTTTGGGCTCTTCCACCCCTGTACCTGGCCACATTCTACCTAATGGCGGCCCGCTCCGCCCAAGGCATATTTCTCCTTGACCCTGATCACGCGCTCGACGGATTTCTGGACCTGCGATCTGGGGATCTCCCCTGACTCCACGGCGGCCACCACGGCATCGTAAGCTGCGGACTGGAGATTACGAGCAGATCAGCCCACGCCTCGAACGGTATCTGGGTCTGCTTTCAGTCACGGTGCCTCCAGTTCACCGCTGAGAGCGCAAGCAGTCTCGGTTATGCTTTGTGGAGCGTGATCGAGTT
>DASSCV010000394.1:0-16034 GCA_035697505.1 Rubrobacter sp. | reverse complement strand
CCTGAGAAGCAATTGCGAGGAGTTCGGCATCAAGCTCAACGAGTGGGGCTCCATCGGCCAGGGTATCGTGCACATTATCGGGCCCGAGACGGGGCTCACCCAGCCCGGGCTCGTGATCGTCTGCGGCGACTCCCACACGGCGACCCACGGTGCGTTCGGCGCGCTCGCTTTCGGCATCGGGACGAGCGAGGTCGAGCATGTCCTCGCCACCCAGACGCTCACCCAGAACAGGCCGAAGACCATGGCCGTCACCGTCGAGGGCGAGCTTCCCGCGGACGTCACGGCCAAGGACCTCATGCTGGGCATCCTGAACCGCATCGGGACGGGCGGCGGGGTCGGGCACGTCATAGAGTACAGGGGTGAGGCTGTTAGGCAGCTCTCGATGGAGGGTCGTATGACCGTGTGCAACATGTCCATCGAGGGAGGGGCCAGGGCAGGCCTCGTGGCGCCGGACGAGACGACCTTCGAATACCTCGAAGGCAGGGAGTATGCTCCAAAGGGCGAGGCTTGGGAGCGGGCTGTCGGGGAGTGGAAGAAACTCCCGACCGACGAGGGAGCCGAGTTCGACAAGGAGGTGGTGATCCAGGCCGAGGACCTGGTTCCTTACGTCTCCTGGGGCACGACCCCGGCGCAGACCGTTCCGCTCGACGGCGAGGTCCCCGAGCCGCAGAACGATGGCCACGAGAGGGCGCTCAAGTACATGGCCCTCCAACCGGGCACCCCCATCCGGGAAATAGAAGTAGATACCGTCTTCCTCGGGTCGTGTACCAACGCCCGCATCGAGGACCTGCGCGCCGCCGCCGGCGTCCTGAAAGGCCACAAGGTCAAGGAAGGCATAAGGGCGATGGTGGTCCCTGGTTCTATGCGCGTAAAGAAGCAAGCCGAGGATGAGGGACTCGCTGACATCTTCACGGAGGCCGGCTTCGACTGGCGCAACGCGGGGTGCTCGATGTGCCTCGGCATGAACCCCGACATACTGCAGCCCGGCGAGCGCTGCGCCTCGACCTCGAACCGCAACTTCGAGGGACGGCAGGGCAAGGGCGGCAGGACACACCTGGTCAGCCCCGCAGTGGCCGCTGCGACGGCCGTAATGGGCAGGTTCGCCTCGCCTTCGGAGCTCGGCGTACCATTGGAGGTGGGCTAGTGGATCCTGTCGAGCGCATCTCTGGTACGGCGCTTCCTCTCGGATACTCGGACGTGGACACGGACCAGATCGTCCCCAGCGATGCTCTCAAGCGCATCGAGCGCACTGGCTTCGGCCAGTTCCTGTTCTCCGGCTGGCGCGAGGACGAGGACTTCATAATGCACAGGGCCGAGCACAAAGACGCCGTGATACTTATCGCGGGCGAGAACTTCGGCTCCGGTTCCAGCCGCGAGCACGCAGTCTGGGCGATACAGGATCACGGTTTCGGCGCGGTGATCGCCCCCTCATTCGCTGACATCTTCAGGAACAACTCAACCAAGAACGGCCTCCTCGCCATCGACCTGCCACAGGAGACCGTTGAGAACCTTCTTCGAGCGGTCAGGGAAGACCCTGAGACCGTGATCACCATCGAACTCGACGAGCTCACCGTCACCGCACCCAACGTCCACGAGACCTTCGAGATGGACGACTTCACCCGCCGGCGCATCATGGAAGGCCTCGACGACATAAGTCTTACGCTAAAGCACGCGGATGAGCTAGAGGAGTTCGAGAGTTCTCGCCCGGATTATCTACCGACCGTACAGTAGAGCTACTCGAACGAAAACTCCATTGGCGCAAGAGTTGCACTCGGCGAGTGCATTGCCCTGGCAGTATCCCGACGCTACGATGACTCGACGTCCGAAGAGGAGGGTTCAGTGCTGGAAGTCGCGATCATGGTCGAGGGGCAGGAGGGTGTTGGTTGGGACCGCTGGCGACGGCTGGCGCTGGCGGTCGAGGACCTAGGCTACGCTGGCCTCTACCGCTCAGACCACTTCCCCAACAAACGGACGGGTATTTACAGGGATGGTCTGGAGCTGTGGTCCTCGCTCACGTGGCTGGCGGAGGAAACCAGCCGCATAGAGTTCGGGCCTCTGGTCTCTCCCTTCTCGTTCCGGCATCCCGTCATTACCGCCTGGCAGGCCTCCTCCGTGGACAACCTGGCCGGTGGACGCCTCAGGCTCGGACTTGGCGCTGGCTGGAATGAATGGGAGCACGAGACCTTCGGCTTCGACTTGCTCGACGCAGACCGGCGCTTCGCCCGCTTCGAGGAGGGGCTCGAGGTCGTGACCAGGCTGCTCCGCAACGCTGAGCCAGTGTCCTTCGACGGCGAGTTCTACCGGCTGAACGACGCCCTGCTCGTGCCGCGCTCGCCGCGTCCAGGAGGGACGCCCGTGGTCATCGGGGGTAATGGCGTGCGGAGGACGCTGCCACTGGCTGCCCGCTACGCGGACGAGTGGAACGCCGTCTTCCTGAAGGCGGAAGCATTCGTGGATCTCAACGCCAGGCTCGACGAATTGGTGCGCGAGGCAGGGAGGGCGTCCGAACAGGTACGCAGAACCCTGATGACCCGTGTCATCTTCGGTCGCACGGAGGCCGACGTAGACCGCAAGCTCGAAGGGGAGTGGCGGGATCACCTCCCCGCCGCCGTCCTTGCCGGGACGGCGGGCGAGATCGTCGAGCGGCTCGGACATCTCTCCGAGGCCGGCGTGCAGCGGGTAATGCTGCAGTGGCTGGAGGTGGATGACATAGACGCCCTGGAGGCCATGGCGCATTCGGTCCTGCCGCAACTCACAACGGGTTGAAGAAGGGTCGATCCTTCCAAAACCCGCGCTGATCAGCGCTTTGGCAATCAGCTTTTCGTTTGCCTTTCGAGGGTAGCGGGACGACCCTGACGAGTGGATAATGGCGTGATGGAGGACCGTGCCAAGCTCATCGGGTTCAACCATGTCGCCATCGAGGTTGGGAACATTGAGGAGGCGCTCGAGTTCTACGGACGCCTCTTCGAGATCGAGCTGCGGGGACGCGGACCCAGGATGGCGTTCATAGACGCAGGAGACCAGTTCATCGCGCTCGCCGAAGGCGAGAACAGCTCCCCCGACGAACACAGGCACATCGGGATGGTGGTGGACGACAGGAGGGTGGTCCGGCGGGCGCTCAAAGAGATGGGGGTGGAGATCATGCCTGGCAGAGGCCTTGACTTCTTCGACCCTTGGGGCAACCAGTGGCAGGTCGTTGACTACTCGGAGATCCAGTTCACCAAAGCCCCCGAGATCCTCAAGGGCATGGGCCAAGAGAGCTTGAAGAAGTCGCAGAAGGCGCTCGAAGAACTGCGCAGGAAAGGCCTCGCCCCCTAGTGAATGAGCGGACGCGTGGATGACCACCGTGCGCATGATGTACAGGGACGAAGAAACCTTGGTCCCACATTACGCTCACCCCATGACGCTTAGACGTTTATGCTGCTGCACCCGGGTTCGAGAAAGACTCACTAGATCGCCTCTTCGCCAGCTGCGGGGTAACGGATATCTTGCGGTTCCGTACCTCGATGAGACCGGCGCGCTGAAACCCGCTCATCTCCTTGGAGACGGCCTCCCGGGTGGAGAAGATCATGTTCGCCAGGTCCTGGTGCGTGAGGCGCATCTTGAGAACCATGTCCGAGCCGTGGGGCTCCCCGAAGCGGTCGCCCAGGTGCGAGAGTAACGTGGCCAGACGCGCCGATACCTCCCTGTCCAGGAGAATTTCGATCGTCTCATCGGACTGCCTGAGGCGCTCGGAGAAGGAGGAGAACACCTTCAGGGCGAACTCCGGGTGTCGCTTTATGACCTCGTTGAGGACAGACTTCCGCACCACCGCCACCCGGACGTCGGTGACCGCCTCGGCGAAGGCATTTTGGCAAGACTTCTCCTCGAGGCTTAGCTCGCCGAAGACGTCCCCCTCCCTCAAAAGCGCGACCGTGGCTTCCTTGTATTCGCCGTAGATCTTGTACAAGCGCACCGTGCCCCCGAGCACGAAGTGAAGCTGGCCATCGGGATCGCCTGGGGCGTAGATGATGTCACTGGCTCCGAAGCGCCGCTCGGCCACCCGGATGTCCGCCCTCTCGAAATCCTCGAGGCAGAGATGTTGCTGACCTGCGGCAGGTGCAAAGGGCCCGGTGTAATGGTTGATCATGATGAATGCTCTCCTCTCGAAACGTCGAATCTCACATCGCACTTCACGCTGCCCCATCCCTCGTGCGGTTCGAACGTGTTCGGACAGGGTTATCCGCTAGCGGTCGTCGGTTGGAAGGTGCAAACATGTTTCCGTGCTGATCCTTCTCTGAACCTCGAGGAAGAAGACGTCCGCCGGCTGGGGTACTCTGGAAGGGTATGACGCTTCGGCGTCGCCTCCTCCCACGCCTTTCGACGGCGCTTCGCTGGTGACGAGACCGGAAGATCAAGATGCGCCGCTGGACATGCTCGAGAACAATCATTTCACGAACTAGTATGCGCCGGGAGTGTCCGGGTGCCATCGGACTTTCTGCCTACCTGTGTCCGGGTAATTGAGCCTAGGGCCTTCGCCCCGGTTTGTCCCGGGGTTCGTCTGGTTCGTGGCGCCGTTTCCCTGATTGCCCTATGGGCCATTAGCTTGGAGGCGCTCGCGCGGTGCCGAGGACGCTGTCTCTGGCGAGCGCCCGCTCCCAAGGTGTATAAAGTAGAGTATGCACGCTAGTTTGATGGGCGACTGTAGAGGGTGGTGTCGCAGATGAGGACAATCTATGGATGGTCCTGACAAACTGCGTTTGCTCGAAAGGGCGGTGACCGCTAGCACCAACTCCATCGTGATCTCCGACCCTAACCAGCCTGACGACCCTATCGTGTATGTAAATCCCGCCTTCGAGAGGACGACTGGATACTCAGCCGAGGAGGTCTTGGGCCGCAATTGCCGTTTCTTGCAGGGCGAAGACCGGAACCAGTCAGCACTCGAGGAGCTCAGGGCCGCTGTCTACGAGGGGCGACACTGCACCGTTGTGCTCAGAAACTACCGTAAGGACGGAACCTTGTTCTGGAACGAGCTCAGCATCTACCCCGTACGGGACGAAGAGGGGCGCATGACCAACTTTGTCGGGGTCCAGAACGACGTTACCGAGCGTATCAGGGCCGAGGAGATCCTTTCGGAGATCCGTCGGGCCGAACGGCGCAGGATAGCCAGGGATTTGCACGACATAGTATTGCAGGACCTCTCGGGGGCGCTTCAGTCTTTACGGCTTACCCACCTGCAGGCCGAGAAATCCGGGAGGAGTCTCGACTTCGAAGAGGAACTCGAGGCCCTGGGGCGAACGAGCTCGGGCCTGCGCAGCGCCATCTACGACCTCAGGCACGAGAAGGAGCGACCGTTCTTGGAGTCCGTCGAATCGTTGGTGGAGCTGAACCAGCAGGCACCATCCGAGCGCGAGATACGGTTAGTCGTCGAGAAGGGGTTCCCTGTAAGTCTCCCTGGAAAGGAGAGCGTAGAGCTATTGCGCATTCTGCAGGAGGCCCTGGCGAACGTACGGCGTCACTCCGGGGCGAGGAATGTGGAGGTGGGGTTGCGTACGGATGACGAATCGATTCTGATAGAGGTCGCCGACGATGGTAGGGGATTCGATCCCGGGTCGGCTAGGGCGGGCATAGGGCTCTCGGCGATGCGCGAGCGGGTCGAGGGACTGGGAGGGGAGATCGAGGTCAGGAGCCGGCCCGGTGAGGGTACCAAGGTTATGGTGATGGTTCCCTCGGGGGGCGGTACTCCAGCTCCTCAACGTCGATGACGCCTTCCCTCACGGCGTAGATGACCGCCTGGGTTCTGTCGAAGATGTGCAGCTTCCTGTAGATGTTGGAAGTGTGGTTCCTGACCGTCTTCTCCGAGATACCAAGAGCGTTGGCTATCTGCCTGTCGCTCATGCCCTGGGCCAGGGCCTTTATGACTTCGAGCTCCCTCTCGGTCAGCGGAGGAGCGAGTGGAGCCCCCCCTGGCCTGCCGCCCTCGAAGGTGTTGAGCATTTTCTGGGCGAGGTCTGGGGCGACTATAGTATCCCCCGCGTAGACCGTGTGGATCGCACGCGAGAGATCTTCGGGTTCTGAGTCCTTTAGCAGATAGCCTTGCGCGCCAGCCTTTATGCCCTCGAAGACGTGCTCGTCTTCCTCGTGGCCCGTGAGGATGACGACCGCGGTCTGCGGCAGAAGAGCTTTGATCTCGCGCGTGGCGCTGATACCGTCCATTTTCGGCATGGAGATGTCCATCAGGACGACATCCGGCTCTTCCTTGCGGCAGAGCGTTATGGCCTCCTCGCCGTCAAAGGCTACACCCACCACCTCAACGCCGGGCAACATGTCTACGAGGCCGGAGATACCCTTGGTGAAGAGCCGCTGGTCGTCCACTACCGCCACGCGGATGACATCTTCGCTTTCGTTGCTCAAAAACCTCACGCCCCTTTACCGCTTCGAACTCCAGTACGACTCTAACTGTATCCGCTGTCCACCTGGTGTGTCACGGATGAGCTGGTGGAGATACTGAGTGCCCTGTCTCTCGAATGATCGTCCGCGCGGGCAGCGTTATCGTCGGATATTTGGACCACGCCAAGCTGGGTAATTCCGAGTAGGTCACCCGACCCATTGGGCGCGTGTACTATAAAGGCCGGTAGATGCGGATCTGCCAGCTGCTCTTGTCGAGCTGCCGCGGCTAGAGAGGAGAGGAGCGATGACCCTCACGATCGGGACCGGACCGTTCGGTGACCAGGGCGACAAGATGTTCAATTTCGAGGTGCGGGCGCCAAGTGACCACGTGCTATTCTTCGAAGACTCTCCACGCCGGGTGAGGGTGATGTTCGGCGGCCAGACCGTAGCTGATAGCAGGCGGGTAAAGCTCATGCACGAGCAGGGACACCTGCCAGTCTACTACTTCCCCATAGGGGACATGCGGATGGACCTTCTCGAGGCCACGGATCTCACGACGCACTGCCCTTTCAAGGGTGATGCCTCCTACTGGTCGGTGAGGGTAGGCGACCGCCTCGCGAAGAATGCTGTGTGGGGCTACCCTGACCCGATAGACTTTGCTCCGCCGCTTGCTGATTACCTGGCGTTCCATTGGGACAAGATGGATCACTGGCACGAAGAGGACGAGGAGGTCTTTGTCCACCCCCGCGACCCCTATCATCGCGTTGATGTCCTGAAGAGCTCCAGGCACGTCAAGATCCTCGTTGGTGGGGAGGTCGTGGCGGAGACGGATCGTCCCAGGATCCTCTTCGAGACCGGGCTGCCGCCCCGCTACTACTTCCCTCCTGAAGATGTCTCTGAGGACGTACTACTC
Organism: Rubrobacter sp.; assembly: GCA_035697505.1. GTDB lineage: Bacteria > Actinomycetota > Rubrobacteria > Rubrobacterales > Rubrobacteraceae > Rubrobacter_D. The sequence continues at coordinate 8,752 of DASSCV010000394.1, read as the reverse complement.
CCTAGCGACAAGAACACACAGTGTCCCTACAAAGGGGTTGCCTCTTACTACTCGGTGCAGGCTGGCGGTGAGACCAGGGAAGCACTCGTCTGGTACTACCCGACGCCCATACCCGCAGCCGTCGACATAGAAGGCCATCTGTGCTTCTTCAATGAGAAGGTGGATCTGGAAGTGGACGGCGAGGCGCAGCAGCGGCCGCAGACGCAGTGGTCGTAGCGAACTCCGCCCGCGGCTAATCCTCCTGTGCCGCAGGAGCAGGGAGCGTATACTGACCTTGCCCCATCCGGGCAGCCGATGCGTCTTCAGAGAATATGCCCCCCGAAAACACGATGGAACCCTGGCGCCGACGTGCCACCCTGCGCACGGGAACGGGGTCGGAGGAGACGTAAACGTATCTGGGAAAGGGACGAGATGCTTCGAGAGACTGGCATGGCCGAGGTCAACGGCGCGCGGCTCTACTATGAGGCTGTTGGAGAAGGGGAACCGCTGGTCCTCGTACACGCGGGGATCGCGGACAGCAGGATGTGGGAAGGCCAACTCACGGCCTTCGCCGACCGCTACAGGGTCATCCGCTACGACATGCGAGGCTTCGGGATGACCGCGATGGTGGATGGACCGTTCTCCCACCACGAGGACCTGCGCGGTCTGTTCGACTCTCTGAACGTCGAGAGGGTGCACCTCGTGGGCTGCTCCATGGGGGGAGGAGCCGCGCTCGACTTCGCGCTCGAGTACCCACAGAGGGTCGGCAACCTCGTGCTGGTGGGATCTGCCGTGGGCGGGTTCGGGCCTGACATCGACCCCCCGAGGCAGTGGGACGAGATCGTCTCCGCCGAAGATGCCGGGGACCTGGAGCGGGTCTCCGAGCTGGAGGTCCAGGTCTGGGTCGACGGCCCCGGGAGGGCCCCCGAGGACGTAGACGTCTCCGTCAGGGACCTGGTCAGGGAGATGAACCTGATCGCCCTGAGAAACGAAGCGTCGGGGCTGGGCGATGAGTGGGAACCGGAACCGCCCGCGGCGGACCGGCTCCCTGACGTTCAGGCCCCGACGTTGCTCATTGTCGGAGACGAGGACCAGCCGAGTGTCTTCGCCGCAGCCGACCTGCTACAGAGGGAACTTCCGAACGTGCGCAAGGTCGTTATGCACGGCACGGCACACGTGCCGAACTTGGAAAAGCCCGAAGAGTTCAACCGGATCGTGCTGAACTTCCTGAGAGACTACCGCTAAGGGCCACCTACTACGTCACGGACGAGGACGAAGGCGTGCATCTGCGCCTTACTCGACTCCTGGTGGGCTGACGCTTGCCATGAAATGAGAGCGTCTACACCTTCAGAGACTATATCGAGGCGGCGTCTTCCAGGATCTCCTCGGCGTGGGTGTCCGGCGTGACTTCGGGGTAGACTTTGGAGATCCTGCCTTCCGGGTCGAGCAAGAAGGTGACGCGTTTCGTCCTCTTCCGGTCCTCGCGTAGCACCCCGAGGACCTCCGAAGCGCGGCCACCCTCGTCGGTGAGGAGTGGGAAGTTGAGACTGTACTTCTCGCGGAACCCGCGGTGAGATTCGGGGGAGTCGAGCGAGACGCCGTAGACCTGTATACCCGCCTTCGCGTATTCGTCCATGTGGTCCCTGAAGGCGCACGCTTCCTTTGTGCAACCCGGGGTGTCGTCCTTGGGGTAGAAGAAGAGTACAGTCTTTTTGCCCGTTAGCTCTCCCCTACCGATATGTTCGCCGCTCTCGGAAGTGAGTTCCAGGTCGGGCAATGACTCACCCTGCTGTGGCAGATCTGCCATGAAGTTCCTCCTTCTTGGTGGTATGTGTCCGCAAGTCTAGGAAGTCTTACCCGGGTCAGTGAAAAAGGAATCCGTCCGGAAAATAGTACATACGACGTGCCGTAGACAGGCGGTGGTCTGCGTTGCATAGTTACGGGTAGACGAGATCGTCTCCGGCGGGAGGGACGTTGCGGGACAAGGATTCGGCGCAAAGACTCTCCGGTAGAAGGCTCCGGCGCGCCTTCTATCTCGTAACGCTCGCTGTAGTGATCGGGCTGCTCATCTCGTACTGGTCGTGGGTGGACGCGCAGGCGCGTGCCGTCATGGTGATCTCCTCCGTTCTCGACGCGCCTGTACTGACGCCTGCGGCCGAAGCCGTGAGCGGCGACCCTCGTTTCGAGGACATCCCCGTGGCTGGCAACCCCACTCTCGTCGCGAGGCCTGCGGGAGAGGGACCGTGGCCGGCTATATTCCTGGTCAACGGGACTGTGCGCGAGGGAAGGAAACTGCCCGAGGTAAGGAACCTGGCCGAGGGCTTCGCACGGGCCGGCTACCTGGTCGTCGTGCCCGACCTGCCTGGGCTGACGGAGGCTAAGATCACCCCCGATACCGCCCGTGAAACCGTCGAGGTCGTCCGCGAGGTCTCCGCACGACCGGACGTCGAAGACAGAGAGGTTGCCCTGGTTGGGGTCTCGACCGGCGCTACGCTAGCCCTCCTCGCGGCAGAAAAAGCGAGCCTCGAAGGGCGGGTTTCGGTCGTCGCCGGCATCGCACCTTACTCGGACATCCGCACCGTCGTGAATATCGCAACGACCGGCCACTACCGCCGGTCCGACGGAGAGCTGATCCGCTACGAGGCAGATTCCTTCCTCCCTTACGTCATCGCCCATTCCCTCGTCGCCGCACTGCCGCCTGGCGAGGACCGGCGTACGTTGTCAGGCGAACTTGCGAGCATAGACCGCGAGGACCCTGACCCGCTCTCCGGCCTCCGCTCACGCCGGACGGACGACCTAGGACCGGGCGCCAGGAGCGTCGTCGGGCTGCTCGCGAACCGTAAGCCGGAACGCTTCGCTGCGCTCTACGCCGATCTCCCCGATGACGTGCGCCACGACCTCGAAGAGCTCTCGCCGCTCGCCGGCACGGGAAGGATACGTGTCCCAGTCGAGCTGGCCACCGGTCCCCACGACAAGTACTTCCCTCCCTCTCAGTCGTACGCGCTAGAGCGCGTCGCGCCCCAGCGCAGAGTGACGGTAACAGAGGCGCTCGACCACGCTAAACTCGAAGTCTCACCAGGAGATGTTCCGGCCTTCGTAACTTTCGACGCCTTCGTAGTACGCTCGCTACGCACGGCCCGTACTGCTGAAAACTGAGCGCATTACAGCGTTCCGTACAGCAGCTTGAAGAAACCTTCGCGGTCGAGATCGACGCCGACCTCGGCATTCGGCGCCCTGCCTGTTACACCGTAGAAGTCGCAGACGGTCTCGCCTCGGGTGAGCTCGCTCTCGCACTCGATGTCGACCCGCATCGGGCGAGTCTTCAGGAGACCTGGTTCGAGTACTGCTGCGACGGCGACGGGATCGTGCAGCGGCGGGGCGTCGAAGCCGAATACACGTTCGTAGGTGGCGGCGAAGAAGTCCAGGAACCCGGCCACTATGCCACCCACCCTACCTGTGGCCCGCAGCCGCTCCCTTTCGTAAGGACCGGCGCCGGCCTGGTGTGTTATATCGAGGCCCGACATCGTTATGGGCAGACCAGACTCGAAGACCTCGCGGGCCGCCTCGGGGTCGACGTAGATATTGAACTCGGCGGCCGGGGTCGTATTGCCATGGCCCATGCTCCCTCCCATGAGGGAGATATGCGCAACATTGTCCTTCAGGTCGGGATGCTCGCGCAGGAACGTGGCGATGTTAGTGAGCGGGCCGACAGGGACGAGGGTTACTGGCTCAGGAGAGGCCCTTAGGGTGTCCGCGATCAGGGCTACAGCCACCCTTTCGTCGGGTTCGAAGCTGGCGTCGGGGATTTCCTCAGCCCCGTCCAGCCCGCTCTCGCCGTGAATATCCTCGGCCGTGTGGAGCGGTCTTTCCAGGGGTTCCGAAGCGCCAACGCCCACAGGCACGTACGTACACCCTACGAGGGACATCACCCGCAGGGTGTTGCGCGTGGTCTTCTCGATGGGAACGTTGCCGGCGACTGTCGTAACGGCGAGCAGGTCAAGACCCGGGTGTCCGCAGGCTAGCATCAGGGCCACGGCATCATCGTGGCCAGGGTCTACGTCCAGGATCACAGGCTTCGGACTCACGCTCGCTCCTCTCCACATTACGGACCAACGCTACGTTATCTCTTTCCGAGCCCCGCGTACAGCGCGACAGAGAATGGCGCAGCAAGCCCAGCGTCAGCCAGCAGAAGCAGTCGACGAGCGGTGTGTCGTACCCGTCGGCCCTCTTCTCGGCGCCATTGGTGAAGTGGCTCACTGACTATAAGAACTTATAAAGTAAGATCACAGAAAACTGGGGAGTAGCCGCCCGCTGTTGCGGGGGGACCGGTCGTCATTACGGAGCGATGCTCCCGGCCGGTTACCGGCGCCAAGGCGCACAGAGCGAGACCATTGGCAGGCAAACAGGCCGCGATGGCTCGCTTTTCGCGTCTCGCGGCCCGTCCGAGAGGAGATGGGTTTTGTCGACGGCTTTAGAGTTCGTGGTGGCGCTGGTTGTGATCCTTCTGGGGGCCGCCTTCTTTACGAACGCGATAGAGATACTGGGAGGACGCCTCGGGCTGCGTCAGGGGGCCGTGGGAAGCCTTCTCGCCGCCGTCGGCACCGCCTTGCCTGAGAGCATGATCGCCATAGTCGCCATCCTGGAGCCCGTCCTCACAGACGAAGCATCGGAAGAAGGAGCCCTTATTGGTATAGGGGCCATACTCGGGGCACCGTTCATGCTCGCCACCCTCGCCATGTTCGTCGTCGGGGTCTCGGCGCTTATCTTTCGGCGACGCAGAGACCAGGGGACGAGGCTGCGCGTCGACGCGGCGACCGTCGGTAGGGACGTCGGGTTCTTCCTAATCTTCTTCGCCGTGGCCGCGGGCGTCGGACTGGTGGAGTTGCCGCTGTACATAAAGGTCGTTGTCGCCCTAGTGCTCGCCTTCGGCTACGGCCTCTACGTCAGACGAACGTTATCCTCCGGCGAACAACTCGAGGACGTGCCGAAGAGGCTTCTATTCCTGCCGCGCACGCAGGAGCCGCCACTCTTCGCCGTCGCCTTCCAGACGCTCGCTAGCCTCGGGGTCATCATTGCGGGCGCACACTTCTTCGTTGATGCGGTCGAGCACGCCGCCGCGGGCCTGGGGTTGCCTGCCGGCCTCATAGCCCTGATACTGGCACCCCTGGCGACCGAACTACCCGAGAAGTTCAACTCCATATTCTGGATAAGGGAAGGCAAGGATACCCTTGCCCTGGGCAACGTTACGGGCGCGATGCAGTTCCAGAGCACGGTACCCGTTGCTTTTGGCGTCCTTTTCACGCCGTGGAACCTCGCGCCGCTTGACCTCTTCGCCGTTGTGCTCGGTCTGGCTTCAGGAGGGCTCGTCTACGTCATGCTCAGGCGCTCCGGGAAGCTGCGTGCCGGAAGGCTGATGCTCGGTGGCTTGTTCTATCTTGCTTTCGTCATTGGTGCGGTGATAGCCGTCTTGTGATTCCCGATCGGCGTGCGATTCGGGGCTGACGAAGTGGGGTTCTGCCCGTAGAATAGCCATATGCTTGGACGTTACGCGGAGCTGAAGGCGCAACTTCCGCCGGAGACGATCCTCCTCTACCAGGTCGGGACGTTCTTCGAGACCTTCGAGGAGGACGCGAAGAGGATCTCGCAGGCGCTCTCGATCCGGCTGACGAGCCGCGAGGCGGCCGGCGAGGGACGCGTCCCGCTGGCCGGGGTCCCAGGACACGCCCTCCAGGAGCATCTTGCCACCCTTCTCAGGAAGGGTCACTCCGTCGCCGTAGCCGAGCAGCGGCAGCACCCGACGAAACCCAAGCAGTTCACCCGTGAGGTCACGCGTATTCTGACGCCTGGCACCGTAATAGAGGACAACGTCCTCTCCGCAGGGCAGGCCAACTACCTGGCCGCGTTCGTCGTCAGGGATGGTCGAGCTGGAATAGCCGTCGTCGAGGCTTCGACAGGAGAGTTCACGGGCACGGAGGTCTCTGAGGAGCAGCTCCCCGCCGAGCTAGAGCGGTGGGCGCCGCGCGAGATCGTCGTCCCCGAGCGGACCGCGGCCGAGAGACTGCCGAAGGTACGCGCCGCCGTGAGCTCCGCCCCGCGCTGGACGTTCGAGCCCTCCGCAGGAGAGCAGGCGCTGAAGAGGCACTTCGGGGTCTCCGGGCTCAAAGGATACGGGATCGACGGCCACCCGGCGCTCGCCGGCGCCGCAGGGGCTTTGATCCAGTACCTCGCTTCCCTGCGTGGTGGGGGTCCGCCGGAGCAGGTGGTGACCTTCCGTCCTTACGATCCTGGCTCGGGGATGGTCCTCGACGCGGCGACGAGGCGCAACCTGGGACTGGACGAGCTGGTCGAGACCGTAGACCGGACCCGCACGCCGATGGGCCGACGCGCGCTCAGGCGCTGGCTGGAGCGGCCGCTGCTGGAGGTGGACCGCATCAAGCAACGTCTTGCGGCTGTCGATGAGCTCGCCGGAGACTACATGTTGCGCGAGGATGTGCGCGAGCATCTGGGACGCATCCCCGACGTGGAGCGCATCGCCACGCGCATTGTAAGGCTTTCGGCCTCGCCCAACGATCTGCTCTCACTCAAGGGTGCGCTAGAGGAGATCGGGCCTCTCAGGGAGACGCTGGAGCCGGCATCTTCTGGCTCCTCGCTGCTCTCGCGGGTGCTGGGGGCGATGGAGGAGCCGTCCGGGGTAAGGGAGCTGGTCGCAGCGGCGATCTCCGAGGAGAGCGGTGAGATCATTCGCCCCGGCTACTCGGGGGAGCTAGACGAGGCGCGCGAGTTCAGGGACGGCGCCCACGAGTGGTTGACGCGCTTCGAGGCCGGGGAGCGGCTCAAGACTGGCCTGAAGACCCTGAAGGTAGGCTACAGGGACGGCGAAGGGTACTTTATCGAGGTGGCTGGCAAGGAGACGAGCGCGGTCCCCGAACGCTACCAACACCGCAAGGCGCTCAAGCACAACGCCCGCTACGTAACGGTGGAGTTGAAGGAGCACGAATCGCGGATGCTCGGGGCCCGTGACGAGGTCGAGCGCATCGAGCGCGGCATCCTCGCCGAGATACGCGCCGCCGTCAAGGAGGCCGCGCCCGAACTGCAGAAGGTCTCGCGCGCCATAGCCGTGGTCGATGTGATCTCCTCCTTCGCCGCCGCAGCGACCGAGCTGCGCTACTGCCGCCCCGAGGTCGTAGAAGGGCGGGGTATCCGCATCTCCGGTGGCAGGCATCCCGTCGTCGAGCACAACCTGGAGATGCCCTTCGTCCCCAACGACTCCCAGGTCGACGGGGACTCGCGGCTCCAGATCATCACAGGCCCCAACATGGCCGGCAAGTCCGTCTTCCTCAGGCAGGTGGCCCTCATCTCTCTGCTGGCCCAGACAGGCTCCTACGTCCCCGCCGACGAGGCCTCTCTTGGCGTCATCGACCGCATCTTCACGCGGGTAGGCGCCGAGGACAGGCTAGCGAGCGGTGAGTCTACCTTCATGGTGGAGATGACGGAAGCGGCGAGTATTCTGAACAGCGCAACGGAGCGCTCGTTGGTCATCCTGGACGAGGTAGGACGCGGCACCTCGACCTACGACGGGATGAGCCTCGCCTGGGCCATCGCAGAGTACCTGCACGACGACGTGCAGGCCCTCACGCTCTTCGCGACCCACTACCACGAGCTGACGCGGCTCGTGGAGGTGCTGCCGGGCTGCCGAAACTACAAAGCCAGCGTCGAAGAGGTGGGGGGAGAGATCGTGTTCCTGCACAGAATAGAGTCAGGCGCAGAGTCCTCCTCCTACGGCGTCCACGTGGCGAAGCTCGCCGGGTTACCGCCCCAGGTCACCGACCGGGCCGGTGAGATCCTCACCCGCCTCGAAGCCGAAGGCGTGAAAGACTTTGCCGGATGAGATCAGATGAGGCTCTTTCCTAGGCTGGTCTCCGAGGAGGCCGCCGGCTATGCGGGACAGGTCCGAGTGCTATCTCCCGAGGTGGCGCACAGGATCGCCGCCGGGGAGGTCATCGAGCGTCCAGCGTCCGCCGTCAAGGAGTTGATCGAGAACTCTCTGGACGCGGGGGCGGGGAGAGTCGAGGTCGAGATCGAGGAAGGTGGGGCGGCCCTGATCCGGGTCAGCGACGACGGCTCGGGGATGTCTCCGGAGGACGCGGGACGCGCCGTAGCGGAGCACGCGACGAGCAAGATCCGGACGGCGGACGACCTCGCCAGCGTTGTCTCTCTGGGCTTCCGCGGCGAAGCACTGCACGCCATCGGCGCGGTCTCGGATCTCACGCTCGCGACCCGCGAACGCGGCAAAGAGGACTCCCTTGGCGCCCGCGTGCGGGTCTTCGCCGGGACGATAGTCGAGTCTGCGTCGGCGGCCCATCCTCAAGGCACGACGGTGGAGGCTCGCGACCTGTTCCTGAACTTGCCCGTGCGCCGCGGTTTCCTGGGTACGGTGCGGGCCGAGGCGAACGCGGTAGCGACGGTGGTCGAATCGCTGGCCCTGAGCCGTCCCCAGGTCGGGTTCTTCCTCCGCTCGGACGGGCGGCGCTCCCTGGCGTTCCCCGCGGCGGCCGACCTGAGGGAGCGCATCTCGCAGGTCCACGGCCTCTCGCTGGCGCGGATCCTGGTAGCGCTCGAGGACCCTGTGGTGTGGGGCTTCGTCAGCCCGCTCGCCATCAGCTTCCCGACCCGTCGCTACCTGCACGTCGCCGTGAACGGCAGGGTCGTTGAGGCCGATTCCTTCGCTCCTGCGGTCGCCAAGGCTTACGCTGACCTGTTGCCGAAAGGGCGG
>DASSCV010000393.1:0-3834 GCA_035697505.1 Rubrobacter sp. | reverse complement strand
CATGATCTCCAAGCACAAGAACGAGCCGGAGTGGATGCTGGAGTTCCGGCTGAAGGCGCTGGAGTCGTTCTTCGAGAAGCCGACCCCCACCTGGGGCGGCGACCTCTCGGAGATGGACTACGACGACATCTACTACTACATAAGGCCCATGGAGAACCAGGGTCGCTCCTGGGATGATGTGCCTGACGACATAAAGAACACCTTCGAGAAGCTCGGCATCCCTCAGGCCGAGAGGGAGAGTCTGGCCGGTGTCGGGGCGCAGTACGAGTCCGAGGTCGTCTATCACTCCCTGAAGAAGGAGCTCGAAGAGCAGGGCGTCATCTTCCTGGATATGGACTCTGGACTGCGCGAGCACGAGGACATCGTCGAGGAGTACTTCGGGACCATCATCCCCCCGGACGACAACAAGTTCGCGGCGCTGAACTCGGCCGTGTGGTCGGGCGGCTCGTTCGTGTACATCCCGCCTGGCGTCAGCGTGGATATCCCGCTTCAGGCGTACTTCCGCATCAACGCGGAGAACATGGGCCAGTTCGAGCGGACGCTCATCATCGCCGACGAAGATTCCTACGTCCACTACATCGAGGGCTGTACGGCCCCGACGTATACCACGAACTCGCTGCACTCGGCGGTGGTCGAGTTGATCGCCAAACCGGGGGCGCGCATCCGCTACTCGACCATCCAGAACTGGTCGCACAACACCTATAACCTGGTGACCAAGCGGGGCGTGGCCCACGAGAACGCCACCATCGAGTGGGTTGACGGCAACCTGGGCTCCAAGCTGACCATGAAGTACCCGGCGGTGTACCTGGTCGGCGAGGGCGCGCGGGGTGAGATCCTCTCCGTCGCCTACGCCGGCGACGGGCAGCATCAGGACGCGGGCGGCAAGGTCGTCCACGCCGCGCCGAACACGTCCAGCCTCATTACCTCCAAGTCCATCTCCAAGGGAACGGGAAGGAGCACATACCGCGGGCTCCTGAAGGTGCACGAGGGCGCGGTCAACTCCAAGAGCAGGGTCGAGTGCGACGCGCTGCTCCTCGACGAGAAAGCCCGGACGGATACTTATCCGTACATCGAGATCGAGGAGAAGAAGGTCAACACCGAGCACGAGGCAACGGTCTCCAAGGTCGGTGAGGACCAGCTCTTCTACCTGATGAGCCGCGGGCTCTCCGAGGAGGAGGCGATCGCGATGGTGGTCAACGGCTTCATCGAGCCGATAGCCAAGGAGCTTCCTCTCGAGTACGCCATCGAGCTGAACCGCCTGATCCAACTGGAGATGGAAGGTTCGGTCGGTTAGATAGCAGGTCAGCTTGTCAGCTTGTTGACGGACTGGCCGACTTTGTGATTCGCAGAGCGGTTTGTGTGCGGGGTGGGTCCTCTTGAGGGCTCGCCCCCAGTTTTCATAACCAGGAAAGGTGATAAATGAGCGCGAACATCGTGCCTGAGGTTCTGAAGAGTAGCAGGATGAGCGAGGAGACGGTTAAGGCCCTCTCCTCATTCAAGGACGAGCCTGGCTGGCTCACGGAGAAGAGGCTAGAGGCGTGGCGTGCCTTCGAGGCGTTGCCTATGCCCACGCTGCGCGACGAGGCGTGGCGCTACACGGACATCTCGGACGTGAGCCCAGAGGACTTCAGCCCCTACGTCCCGAGCCCGCACGTGTCGAGCGAGGACGACCTGCCTGACGCCGTCCAGAAGCTCATCGAGGAGGGCGAGGAGAACTCCGCCCTCCTCGTCCAGCACAACTCCGAGAAGACGTTCCAGCGGATGGACGAGGAGCTGCGGAGTAAGGGCGTCGTCTTTACCGACCTGCACACCGCGCTCCGCGATCACGAGGAGATCGTCAGGGATAGGCTCTTCGGGCTCGTGCCGGAGGACTACGACAAGTTCTCGGCGCTCTCGGCGGCGATGTTCGCGGGCGGGTCTTTCCTTTACGTGCCGCGAGGCGTGGATGTCGAGGTCCCGATCCAGAGCTACCGTTGGCTCGACGCCACCGGAGCCACAATGCCGCGCACGCTCGTCGTGGTCGAGGAGGGCGCTTCGGTCACGTACATAGACGAGTACGCCTCTAGCGGCACCGAGGACGACGAGCCGGCCCTGAGCAACGGCGCGGTCGAGCTCTACGTCGGCCAGGGCGCCCGCCTGCGCTACGTCTCATTGCAGAACTGGGGCCGCAACGTGCTGCATTTCAACACCATCCGCAGCGAGGCAGGCAAGGACGCCACCATAAACAGCCTCGTTGTCGCCCTGGGTTCCGAGCTCAGCCGCACCAACGTGGATGCGGGCCTGGCCGAAGCGGGCAGCGACTCGGAGATGCTCGGCCTGTACTTCGCGGACTCCAACCAGGTTCTCGATCATCACACTTTGCAGGACCACCTCGCCCCGAACGCGCACTCTGACCTGCTGTACAAGGGCGCCTTGCGCGACGAGTCGCTGGCGGTATTTAGCGGCCTCATCCGGGTCGAGCCCGGCGCGCAGAAGACGGATGCGTACCAGACCAACCGCAACCTCATCCTCGGTACCGACGACGCGATGGCGGTCTCCCTGCCACGGCTGGAGATACAGGCAGATGACGTCAAGTGCTCCCACGGCTCGACCACGGGCCAGGTGGACGATGTGGAGCTCTTCTATCTCATGAGCCGCGGGATCCCACGCCGCGAGGCCGAGAAGCTCGTAGTGTTCGGGTTCTTCGGCGAGGTCACGAGCAGGATCCCGCTCAAGGGTCTGAAAGACAAGCTCGACCGGGCCATAGAGGGCAAGATCGGGCTAGGCTTCGAGGAGCGTGTGGCGTAACCGGATGGGCGCCTACCACAAGATAGCCAGGACCGGCGACGTGGCCCCCGGCGAAGTGGGCGTCTATGAGCTGGAGGGCCACCGGGTGGCGCTCTGCAACGTGGACGGCGAGTTCCACGCCATCGAGGACGTATGCACCCACGACGCCGGTCCCCTGGACCAGGGAGAGTTGATCGGCAACCAGATAAAATGTCCGCGCCACGGCGCCAAGTTCGACGTGACCACCGGCAAGGCACTCACCCTCCCTGCTATAAGGCCCGTCCCCAAACACGAGGTCAAGGTCGAGGGCGATGACATCTACGTGGCACTGGCGGAAACCAAGGTTACCGGGACCAGACGCCGCAGAAGGTAGCCGGGCATGCTCGAAGGTTCGTGTCACTGCGGCGCGGTCCGCTTCCGAGTCGGAGACGCCGTACCCGTATCAGGCCCGCTACTGCTCCATCTGCCGCAGAAGAGTCCATAGAGAGTGGCATCGCCGCCACGGACTGTAGCCCAACCTCGGGAGTGCGGTCCAGGAACACACGAAGCTCCGCACGCTCCTGATACAATCTTCTGCAAGGTGATGCAGAGCTTCTACAGAGAGATCCTGCTCGACCACTTCGAGCATCCGCGCAACCGGCGCGAGCTGGAGGAGGCCGACATTCACGAACACATTGATAACCCTCTCTGCGGCGACGTGGTGACGGTCTACGCGAAGGTGCAAGATGGCAGCTTCGAAGAGGTGAGCTTTACCGGACGCGGATGCTCCATCTCGCAGGCGTCGGCCTCGATGCTCACCGAGCAACTCACGGGCAAGAGCCGCGAGGAGGCGCAGGAGAAGATCGAAGCCTTTCTCGAGATGATGCGCACGGAGGAAAGAGAAGAGCTCGGGGAGCTCGCCGCCCTCAAGGGTATCGTTCAGACCCCCAACCGCATCAGGTGTGCCACCCTCGCCTGGGATGCCATGAGGCGCGCTCTCCCCACTGTGTAAGTACCACCGGCACGGTACATTGCCACGTCGCGGGACCATCATTCGTCGACGTGAGCGTAGCGACGGGGTAGAGTTAG
>DASSCV010000392.1:0-8449 GCA_035697505.1 Rubrobacter sp. | reverse complement strand
TCCGAGATGGCCAAGATGGGCTTCTCTCGTATAATCAGGCCGGAAGGTACGTCAGATGGCCCGCCGGAAAGAGAGACCGGGACCCGTAGAGAGGCGAGCGTCGTGGAGGTAAGCACCTTGGAGGAAGCCGTGGCGGTGGCGCTGCTATGAGTCCCCAGCGGCGGCACTTGCCTGCGGAGCTGGCCCGCGCCCTCGATCTCGTAGCCCCTGGTACGGATCTCAGGGAGGCCATAGAGAACGTTATGAGGGCGCACAACGGGGCCCTGATCGTTCTCGACAGCCCTGAGAAGCTCGAAAGCCTCGGCATCATCTCGGGCGGGATGAAGGTAGAGGTGGAGTTCGCGCCGATGCGCCTCTACGAGCTGGCGAAGATGGACGGCGCGATCGTGGTCTCGCCCGATATCTCCGCCATTCACTATGCGAACGTACAGCTCAGTCCGGACCCCTCCCTCGAGTCCGAGGAGACCGGAATGCGCCACCTGGCGGCCCACCGCACGGCGCAGCAGACGGGCAGCCTCGTCATAGCGGTCTCCGAGCGCAGGAGGGTGGTGAGCCTCTACCAGGGCTCCTACGGGCCGCATGTCCTCGAGGATATCGGGATAGTGCTGTCCAAGGCGAACTCGGCTATCGCGACGCTCGAGAAGTACACCAGGAGGCTGAGGGAGGAGGCGCGGGCCCTGACCGTGCACGAGTACGACGGGGCCGTGACGCTGCGGGAGGTCGTTGGCGCCGTCGGAACCTTCGAGTACTCGGCCAGGATCGCCGAGGAGATAGAAGCTTACGTCAGGGAGCTTGGCAGCGAGGGCCGGCTGGTCGAGATGCAGCTCGAGCAGGCCTTCCACGGCGTTCCCGAGCAATACGAAGCTCTGCTGAGGGATTACGTCGCGGAAGAGGCGGACTACAGGGGCGTCAGGGAGGACCTCAAGACTCTATCGGCCGAGCAGCTCTCGGAATCGGCCGAGATCGCCAATACCCTCGGCTACGGCTCACCTGGCCGGCTGGAGGAGTTGTTCATCAAGCCCCGCGGATACCGTCAACTAGAGCGGGTGCCACGCCTGCCGCGCAGGGTCGCCGAGAGCCTCATCAGGGAGTTCGGCTCTCTCGAAGAGATCCTCGACGCGACCGAGGAGGAGCTCGATGAGGTAGAGGGGGTCGGCCAGGCCCGCGCCCGCACCATCCAGCGCGGCCTCGAACGTCAGCGCAGCCTGGAGACCACGGGCGAGGTGTCATAGAGGACAGGGGATCAGCGATCGCGCTAGTGCTCGCCGGCGGGACAGGCCGCAGGATGGGCCGCCCCAAGCAGTTTATCGAACTCCTCGGCAGGCCGGCTCTCCACTACACGCTGCAGGCCTTCGAAGAGTCTCCCGAGATCGCCAGGATCTACACTGTCGGCGACGGGCAAAGGATCGAAGCCCTCGTGCAGGCGGCCGGCATCAGCAAGTACGCTGCCTGCGCCGAACCTGGCGAGGCCCGCTCCCTCTCGACCAGGAACGGCCTGCTCCTATGCGCGGAAGACCCGGAGACCATCGTGATGGTGCACGACGGGTCTCGTTGCCTGGTCACGCCCGACCTCATAAAGCGCGTCGTAAGGGCGGCTGATGGAGCTAGCGAGCCTGACGGCGTCGTCCCTGGGGTACCGGTCTCTGACACCATCAAGGTCGCCAGGGAAGGCACCGTCGCCGAGACCCTGGACAGGACGAACCTGTGTGCGGTCCAGACGCCCCAGGCGTTCCGCCTCGGCCTGCTGCGCGGCCTCCACGACTCGTCCGAAGAGTTCCTTCGCGCCGCAACCGATGAAGCCTCCCTGGTCGAGCGGGATGGAGGTCGTGTGGAGGTCGTAGCTGGGGAGAAGACCAACATCAAGCTGACCTCCCCTGAGGACCTGGTGTTCGCCGAGGCCATACTAGCCGTACGCGAGGGTGCCGCCCGAGAGGCCCCGCCTTGATGCGGATCGGGCTCGGTGTCGACGTCCATGCCTTCGCCGCGCCTGATGAGGGTCGCAGGCTCGTACTCGGGGGGGTCGAGATCCCCTCCGATAGAGGCCTCCTCGGCCACTCTGATGCCGACGTGCTTGCCCACGCCGTTACGGACGCCCTTCTCGGGGCGGCGGGCCTCGAGGACATCGGCCACTACTTCCCCGACACGGACGAGCGTTACAGGGACGCCGACTCCATCGGGTTGCTGCGCGAGGTTCGCGGGCTCGTCGGAGGGTCGTGGAGTGTTGCCAACGTGGACGCCGTCGTCATCTGCGAGCGGCCAAAGATAAGAGACCACAGAGGGGCCATGCGAAAGAACCTCGCCGCCGCCCTGGGAACAGAAGAGTCCCGCGTCGGCGTACGAGGCACCACGACCGAGCGTCTCGGCTTCCCAGGCAGGGGTGAGGGCATAGCCGCCCAGGCGGTGTGCCTGCTGGAACGGCGTTGAGCGGGGTCAGGGTCCGCTTCGCCCCGAGCCCGACAGGGCTCCTCCACCTCGGTGCTGCCCGCACCGCGCTTTTCAATTACCTCTTCGCCAGGCATCACGGGGGAGACCTGATCCTCCGTATCGAGGACACTGACAGGGAGCGGAGCAGACCCGAGTTCGAACACGCACAGCTCGAAGACCTCGAATGGCTCGGCCTGTCTTTCGACGAGGGTCCTTACCGCCAGAGCGAACGCAGTGAACTCTACGAAGGTGCTGCGCAGCGTCTGACGGATGCCGGTCTCACCTACGAGAGCACGGACGAGTCGGGACGGCGCGCGCTCTACTTCCGCCCGCCACAGCGTGGGGGTAGCTTCGTGGATGAGTTGAGGGGAGAGGTGACGTTCGGCGGCGTAGAGGACTTCGTGATCCGAAAGTCCGACGGTACGCCTTCGTACAACTTCGCTGTGGTCGTCGACGATCTGGAGCTGGGGATAACGCATGTGATCCGGGGCGAAGAACACCTCTCCAATACCGCTCGCCAGACGCTACTCTACAGAGCGCTCGGTGCGACCGAGCCCCGGTTTTTACACCTCGGCGTCATCCTCGGTCCGGACGGCAAGAAGCTCTCCAAACGCCACGGCGCCGCGAGCATCGTGGACTTTCGTAGGGAAGGATACCTGCCCGAAGCGTTGGTGAACTACCTCGCCCTGCTGGGCTGGAACCATCCTGAAGGGAAGGAGGAGTTCGCAGGGCTCGATGAGGTCTCGCGCGAGTGGGACCCTTCACGGCTAGGTACGAGTCCGTCAACCTTCGATCCGGACCGTCTGCTGTTCTTCAATGCCAACCACATCCGGCGCCTGCCTGCTGAGGAGCTTCTCACGCGCCTCGAGCCGTTCCTCGATGAGCCGCTGCCAAGCGGGCGGGAGCCCGCGGCACTCGAGGCCATAAGAGAGGATATGAAGACCCTCTCGCAGGCGTCGCGGCTGCTGCTTGGGATCATGGGTCCCGTGAACCCTGACGATCTCGTAGAGGAGCTGCAGGATTCGAGTGACGAGGTCTTCGCGCACGCCGCCGCCGGGCTGGAAGGCCGGGAATTCGAGGATGTGGAGGAGGCGCGTGACTTCGTGGCCGGGCTTCGCGCGTGGGCGAAGGAGCGGGGGATAAAGACCAGGGATCTCTTACACCCACTGAGGCTAGCGCTCACGGGCAAGAACAGGGGACCTGAGATAGCTTACCTCTTCGCGGTGTTGGGTGCTGAGGAGGCCAGGGAGAGGATACTGCGGGCTAGAGAGGCTAGACTAGGGGCATGAGTTTGCTCGTAAAGGACAGCATGAGCGGCAAGATGGTCGAGGTGGGGGAGAATGGCGGGCTCGGCCTCTATATCTGCGGTCCTACCGTCTACGATCACATCCACGTCGGTAACGCGCGGGCGCCCTTGTTCTGGGATGTGGTGGCCAGGTATTTGAGGAGCCGGGGTTACGATGTAACGTTTGTCCAGAACATCACGGACATAGAGGACAAGATCATAAACAAGGCCAACCAGGAGGGGGTTTCCTGGCAGGAGATCGTAGACCGCTACACGGACTCTTTCCACGAGCGGCTGGGGATGCTCGGCATAGGGCCGCCAGACATCGAGCCGCGCGCCACCGAGCACATCCCCGAGATGATCTCCCTGATCGAAGAGCTCATTGAGAAGGGCCACGCGTACGCCCCCGGCAACGGTGACGTCTACTACTCGGTCGAGAGCTTCCCGCCCTACGGCACCCTGAGCCACCAGCGTCCCGAAGAGATGCGCGAGACGGAGAAGGGCCAGACCGGCTTCAAGAGGAGCCCGCTGGACTTCGCGCTGTGGAAGGCCTCCAAACCGGGGGAGCCATCCTGGGAGAGCCCGTGGGGCCCAGGGCGTCCTGGCTGGCACATCGAGTGCTCCGCGATGGTGAGCAAGCACTTGCCCGATGGTGCTGACATCCACGGAGGCGGCACGGACATACGCTTCCCACACCACGAGAACGAGCTAGCCCAGAGCGCCGCGGCCCACCCAGGCCAACCATTCGTCCGTGCCTGGGCCCATCACGGTATGGTGACGCTCACGAGCGGAAAGATGGCTAAATCCGTCGGGAACGTGCTCGACGTAGTACGGGCAGTGGACCTCCACGGCCGCAACGCCGTGCGGATGTGGCTCCTGCAGAGTCATTACTCGCAGCCTATAGAGTATTCAGAGGAGATCCTGGAAGAGAAGCGCCGCTCCTACGAGCGGCTTATGCGTCTGTACCTTCAGATCTCCGGCTCGCAAAGTTCCTCGGAGCTCTCTGACGTGCTGGCTGCCAGGCTGCGCGAGAGCTTCGATGCGGCTATGCAAGATGACCTGAACACCCCGGCGGCCCTGGCGTCACTCTTCGAGGTCGCCGGAAGGGCGGGACGTGAGATCTCCACGCGTCCCGAAGCCGCCGGCGAGTTAGCTTCGCTCGCAGAGGCCATGGAGGAGGTCATGACCATCTTCGGGTTCGACCTGGCGCAGGAGCTGTCTACGAGGGTGGAAGGCGTGGACATCAGGTACTCCGAGGAGCCTGACGCGGAGGTTCTGGAGCGTGTGGCCACGAGAGAGAGAGCAAGGCTCGAGAAGAACTGGGCCACCGCCGACCGGCTGCGCGACGAACTCCACGCAGATGGGTGGGCCGTGGAGGATACGTCTGAGGGTCCGATCCTCAGCCGACGGTAATTGAAACAGGAGACTATCTATGGCATAAGGCCCGTGGTCGAGGCTCTAGGGAGCGGGCGTCGAAAGGTCTTCGAGGTCATCGACGCGGTGGGAAACGAGGAGGTCGCGAAGGCCGCCGGCGCACGTGGCGTAGAAGTAAAACGCGCATCCGGCCAGAGGGTAGAGGAGTTTGCCAGGGGCGGAGTTCACCAGGGCGTAGCGGCCCACGTCGGACCATATCCTTATTCCGGACTGGGGGAGATCCTCTCCCCCCCTGAGCCTCTGGTACTCCTGCTCGACGGCGTCACCGACCCGCGCAACCTAGGGGCAGTCCTGCGGGCCGCGGACGGGGCAGGAGCCAGCGGGGTCGTCATCCGGAAGGACAGGGCCGTAGGGGTGACGGCGGCTGCAGTCAAGGCGAGCGCGGGTGCCAGCGAGCACGTGCGGGTCGCCAGGGTGACGAACCTCAGGCGGGCCGTAGACACGATGAAGGGGTCTGGCCTCTGGGTCTACGCTGCCGAGGTCGGCGGGACGCCATACACGGAGCTTGATCTCGCCGGGGCCGTGGCGCTCGTGCTAGGCAGCGAGGGGCGAGGCGTGCGGCGGCTCGTGCGCGAGGGGTGCGACGGGACGGTCTCCATCCCCATGCTAGGGGCCGTCGAGTCTCTAAACGTCTCGGTTGCGTCCGCAGTATTGCTCTACGAGGTGAGGAGGAGGCGCGGGTGGCCCTGATCCTGGACGGCTACAACCTCATCGGCGCCCTCGACCGCTACAGGGGAGCAGGGACCCTCGACGCCGCCCGCGACCTCCTGGTAAACGACGCCCTGAAGGCGGCGGGGTGGACGGGTAGGCCTATTATCGTCGTCTTCGACGCACACCGGGGTCCCGAGTCCGAGAGGGTCGAGTCGCGGGCCGCCGGTGCTGTGCGTGTGATCTACAGCGCCCCAGGGGAGTCTGCGGACGACGTGATCGAACGTCTGCTGTCCAGACTGGAGGGCTCAGCGACGGTTTATACTGCTGATTTCGCCCTGCAACGCACGGCCCTTGCCCGAGGCTCGACCCGCGCCACCCCACGCGAGTTCGCGAACCTCCTGGACGAGCTGCCGGCCATAACCCGCAGTCCCGACGTCCGGCGCAAGTCCCGTATAGCAGACCGACTTTCGTTGGAGACCTTGCGTAGACTGGAAGAGATACGCCGGCGCGCCGCCGATGGCGACGCTTAGCACGCTCCGGCCTGGCGGGCTCCGCTTTCAGCAAAGAACTAGCACGATGTCGGCACGGGGCTTGCGCTGTTACAATCTCTGGAGCGTGCCGGCGAGCTGGTCTCATAGGGCTCTTGCTGAAAGCGAGGACCGAAGGTCCGAAGCGTGCTGAGAGTAGAGGCCGCAGGCCGGAACGTGCTGACAAGCGAAGGCCGTAGGCCGGAGCGTGCTGAGAAGCTGGCGAAGCCAGCGTGCGGCGCGCCGCCTGCGGCGGCGCGCCCGGGTAGCTCAGAGGTAGAGCAGCCGCCTTGTAAGCGGCCGGTCGGGGGTTCGAATCCCTTCCCGGGCTCTGGTTGGAGGTACCCAGCAGCCCCTTCACATCTGTTGAAAAGTCGGTGGCGTTTGCTACCATATTCTGGCGCTCCGCACAGAGTGCCGCGGGGGCGTGGCCGGGGGTGTGCCCGAGCGGCCAAAGGGAGCAGACTGTAAATCTGCCGGCTTCGCCTACGGAGGTTCGAATCCTCCCGCCCCCACACAGACGGAATATGCCCCTGTAGCTCAGTCGGTAGAGCACTTCCATGGTAAGGAAGGGGTCAGCGGTTCAAGTCCGCTCGGGGGCTCTGGGATCGGGGTATACTCGATCTACGACATAGGCGTGGCGGTGTAGCTCAGTCGGTTAGAGCAGCGGAATCATAATCCGCGTGTCGCAGGTTCGAGTCCTGCCACCGCTACTCTCTTTTGCTCCGGAAGAGGATATAGGAACGAGAAAGGTAGGAGAGATGTCAAGGGGTAGATTCGAGCGCACCAAGCCACACCTCAACGTCGGCACAATCGGTCACGTCGACCACGGTAAGACCACTCTGACAGCGGCCATAACCAGGGTGCTTGCCAAGGAGGTCCCAGACGATCCAGCCAACCGTGAGGTGGCTTTCGATCAGATAGACAACGCTCCAGAGGAAAGACAGAGGGGCATAACCATCGCCACCTCTCATCAGGAGTACGCAACAGCTAGTCGCCACTACGCACACGTGGACTGCCCTGGGCATGCTGACTACGTCAAGAACATGATCACCGGTGCTGCCCAGATGGACGGGGCTATCCTGGTTGTCAGTGCAGCTGATGGTCCTATGCCCCAGACAAGAGAGCACATCCTCTTGGCCAGGCAGGTAGGGGTTCCATACATAGTGGTCTACCTCAACAAGGCAGACATGGTCGACGACCCTGAGCTCCTTGAGCTGGTTGAGATGGAGGTAAGGGAGCTCCTCTCTGAGTACGAGTTCCCAGGAGATGACATCCCAGTAGTCATAGGATCTGCCCTAAGAGCCCTAGAAGGGGACGATTCGGAGTATGGTGAGCCTTCGGTAGTGCAGCTCCTTGAGGCAGTGGATGAGTACATCCCAGAGCCAGAGCGAGATATAGATAGGGACTTCCTTCTGGCGGTAGAGGATGTGTTCACCATCCAGGGCAGAGGAACGGTTGCAACAGGACGGGTTGAGTCGGGCAAGATATCTCTCAATGAGGAGATAGAGGTAGTAGGGATACGTCCCACCCGTAAGACTGTTGTAACGGGTGTTGAGATGTTCAACAAAAGCATGGACTCTGCGCAGGCAGGAGACAACATAGGGGCGCTTCTAAGAGGGGTGAAGCGCGATGACATAGAGCGTGGGCAGGTATTGGCCAAGCCGAACACGATCACCCCCCACACCCGCTTCAAGGCTGAGGTTTATGTACTCTCTAAGGAAGAGGGAGGGCGTCACACGCCATTCTTCTCTAACTACAGGCCGCAGTTCTACTTTAGGACGACGGATGTGACGGGGGAGATCCGCCTGGAAGAAGGGGTGGAGATGGTGATGCCGGGGGACAACACGGTAATGAACGTGGAGTTGATCTCTCCTATTGCGATGGATGAGGGGTTGAACTTTGCCATCCGAGAGGGAGGCAGGACTGTAGGAGCAGGCGTCGTAACAGAGATAGTGGAGTAGCCTGTGGCCGTCTCGAAGATAAGGATAAAGCTAAAAGCCTACGACCACGAGGTCATAGACAAGACCGCCCGCTCGATAGTCGAGACGGCGGAGCGGACGGGGGCCTTCGTGTTCGGCCCTATCCCGCTGCCGACCAAGCGCAGCAGGTACACGGTGATCCGGGG
>DASSCV010000391.1:0-5144 GCA_035697505.1 Rubrobacter sp. | reverse complement strand
CCCTTCACCTTCTCTACGACTTCCCCGCGCACTTCGACGAAGCGATAGGGGTCCTCCTTGTCCCAGATCGTGACGGTCACCCTCGGGTCGCGTTCGACGTTGCGAAACTTCTGGCGGTGCACCTCGGTGTTGATCAAGAGGTGCTGCTCATTAGCATCGACCCACATCACCTGAGTCTGCGGGTGGCCACCGGGTAGCAAAGTAGTGAGCGCCGCAAAGTTCTGCCCACGGCCCAGTTCGAGAACCATAGGATGAAACTCCCGGCCGTTGATCTTGTCCGACATGGGCTCCTCTCCTCGCGCGTGTTCGTCGCGCTTATGTTACGTCCCCCCTAACTCTGGGGAGCCTCTCGCTGCGATTAAGGTCCTGCCAGATCCTCGCGCGCCTCGTCCTGAGCACCCTCCTGCCCATCTTCTTGCTCGGGGGTCTCCTCGGCCTCGAGCTCGGTGTAGAGCACGGTGAGTATGGTCCCTACGAGACCCACCAGCCCCACCCAGCGCGGCAGGCGGATCCCCAACACACGATCGAGGGAGTACCTGTCGGGCTCGCGGATCATGAGCGCCGTCGAGATGGCGATGTTGAGGACGGGAAGCTCTGCGCCGCCCTCGGTTACCCAGATGGGCTTGCCCCAGTGGGCCTTCCTCGTTGCCATGGCCATGGACCCTATGACACCGAGCGGACCCAGCGGATTGAACAGCCCCAGTGCCGTGAGCACACCGCCAGCGAACTCCGAGAGTCCAGCCAAGTAGGCCCAGGGGCGTCCCGGGCGCATACCGAGCATCTCCATGAAGCCGCTGGTACCCTCCAATCCTGGCCCTCCGAAGGACCCGAAGAGCTTCTGGGCCCCGTGACCCGCCATAAGAGAGCCCTGCACCACGCGCACGATCATTGGCGCCGCTTCGTTGATCTTCGAGGTGTTCATCCTCACTCCTTCAGTGGACAGCTCGGGCCTTACCACCCTCGTCCGCCAGAGACGAGGGCCTCTCCTATGTTTACCCGGGACCATCCAGTTTACACTCCTGCCCTAATGCGCCCGCTTGCGAGGAAGGCGCCGGCCTGTCGAAAGAGTCGGCATTGAGGAGCCGGAGATAATGTGCGAAATGGCCACCCGAGTACATCCGGCAGGCCATGGACGACCGGGGCGGCCCGGTCGACCACGGCGTCAGGTGCGTGGAGGTCCCTGGTACGGATTCTAAGGGAGGAACAAGTTCGGCTCACCGTCTGAAGAGCGTTGTGAAATGAGCCCTTCTCGACACGCGAGGCCCGCGAGAAGGCAGGGACGGGTCGTTACCGCCTTCTGATGGGTCTGCGAAAGAGAATCACAGCATCAGCTCCCAGGTCTGGCCTACCAGATCGCGCCCGAAGCTATGGTGCGGCTGCTCGTGGACGAGCCGGAAGCCCATCGCTTCGTAGATGCGGCGGGCGGAGTGCAGCACGTCATTCGTCCACAAGGTGATTTTTCGGTAGCCGGCCTGTCGGGCGAAGCGGATGCATTCTTCCACCAGGCGGCTGCCGATGCCAAGCCCGCGCGCTTTCGGCTCGACGAGGAGAAGTCGCAGCTTGGCGATTTCCTCCGACTCCCTGACGAGGAACACACAGCCGACGATCTCGCCATCTCTCTCGGCGATCCAACAACGCTCCAGTCTCGGGTCGTATTGCCGGATGAACTTCGCCACGATCTCCGCCACGAGCGCCTCGAACCGCTCATCCCAGCCGTACTCTGAGGCGTAGAGGACGCCGTGGCGGTGGACGACCCAGCCCATGTCGCCGGGCCAGTGGGACCTGAGAAGGTAAGGGATAACCGGCTCGGGCCGAACACTGAGAAGGCCCTCGATAGTTCGCATTGCTCCGACCAGGCGTTCTTGCCCTGCGATAGACATGCCGCCAAGCATCGCGCCTATGTCGTTGCGCGAGCGCGCGTCGAGCGGGGCGAAGGCCTCCCGACCTCGCGCGCTAAGCCGCAGGAGCCTGCGTCGGCCGTCGGCTTCGGAGGGTCTCTTGTGGATCAGTCCGTGCTTCTCGAAGCCGCGTAAAAGACGGCTCAGGTAGCCCGCATCCAATCCAAGCTCCTCGCCGAGTTCACTCGCCGTAGTCTCCTCGCGGTGAGCAAGCTCGTAGAGGACGCGTACCTCGGTCAGGGAGAATGGACTCTCCAGGTACCCTTCTCCCAATACGCCGATCTGCCGGGTCCAGAACCGGTTGAAGCGCCTTACGACTCCCACGCGTCTATCGAAATCCTCGCCGGACATCGGAATAACCCCCAGTCCCCAAGCGTACAAACATGTGCTACCGTCAACTAACTATTTGATTTTGTCAAAATACTAGCATGGTACGGCCTGCGATGTAGGAAGGCCCTGGAGGTAGGCAGCGGCGGGTGGGAGAGGCGCCGGCCGGGGTTCGACTTCCCACCGCTCCACCCCGTTCGGCGGCCCCAGACCAGGCGAGAGATGATCCAGAACCCTTGAAGTCCTCCACGTAAGGAAACGTATCTTCCTACCCAAGGTTCCCGGCCTTACCGCCTGGCCAATATCGCCTTGATTTTCACGTTCCGACTAGATTTCACTACTCTCAGTGAAGATCATGAGTATAATTATCGGGTAATGATGATCGCAATCTCAGGTGAAGAGTAGGTGTGGGGAAATGATAAGGATTTCGGTCCAGGTGAGCAGTGGCACGGCGCGTTTCAGGGTGGCAGTTCAGGCTGAGAGCATCGAGCGGGCCGTGGAGAGCGTAGGGAGGCAATACCCTGGCAAAGTGTGCGAGGTAACGTTTCCCATAGATCCCGAGACCTTCTTCGTCGAGGACTCCGTTGCCACGGTCAGGCAGCTAGCAGCATAGAGCGGGCCTTAGGAAAGGGATCTCGATGCACGCAGGTATGATGACATTACCGGCGGTGGATACGAACCATTTGCGGAGTATCTCCGAACTTCCTACGGAACTAGCCCTACAGCAAGCCGCTCCTTACTTGGTCGGTCTTGTGAAGGACCCCACTTTTTTCGATGGTGGGATTCGCCCTCTCTTGGAAGAGGCAAGGGGTGCAGAAGGGGACTGGTACGTGGCACATAGCTATGGAGGCAAGGACCATACCTACTCCTTGCAGGTTTTTGTATGGCCTCCGAGCACAGAGACAAAGATCCACGACCATTCCTCCTGGGGCGTTTACTGCTGTGCTGTGGGCTCCATCCTCGAGGAGCGCTACGAGCGTCTGGATGACGGCTCCAGGCTGGATCACGCCCGCCTGAAAAAGTACCGGCAACGCATGTGGAGCAAGGAAGACGGAGCCTCTAGCGTCCTGCCCCACAACGGAGGTATTCACCGGGTAGGGAACCCTGGCGACAACGTGGGGATCTCGGTGCATCTGTACGGTCCTCGGCTAGGAGAGCTGGACGGTCGGGACTACGATCTCTCATGCGACTACGTCTGTGACCGGCGCGAAGACTAGACAGGCTGAGTGACCGTCTCTACACGCACTTCACCTCTTCGACGAACGTCTGCCCGAGAATCGCCTGGCCGGGTGCCCCCTGCATCTCCCCCTCCAGGCTCTTGTCTGAGCACATGGCTGCCCGCATCAGGGTAAGGCTTAAAGACTCTACCAAGGACGTTAACAACGTCTAAAGTCCGGGGTGTTAGATTCGGTAGTCCATAGTCCGGCCGGGGCTTCCCCCCCTCCGTCCCGACCGGACCTTTGCACCAACCGGGCCGGAGCTTTCGGGCTCCGGCTTCTCTAATGCCCTTGGCCGTGCTCAATCATGCGGGTCCCACCATCCACAGACGTTCGCCAGGAAAATAGCCAAGGAGTTTCGTACACCAGACACAAACGCCCCTACCCTCACCGTGGTAGCCGAAAGGTGACCCACACGCGACAGAGTACAGCATCCTCTGGGTGAGAGCCTGTAGCTACCTACGGCACCAGCCGCGGGTGTGCGAGGGCAGCCATCCTTGCGCACGTTCATGGATTTGCCTGTGACTCCACTAGCAGTGGCAGATGTAACGGGGATAAGCTCCTACCTCATTCACGAACGTGTATATAAATTCAGCCCCACAAGATGCAGTGTTGACTTCGATGCGCAGCACCGGATCGGCATGGTGTTCCTGGCACAAGAGGACCGGGGCCATGCACGATCCTGCAAGCGAAGGTCGCAGAATTCCCCTTCCAGGAACTGGTGTGAAAATAGCCTTGGCGGCGGCTCCATTTTCATGGTTTCGGGGTGGCCCGCCAAGGGTCATGGGTCACTTCAGTGAATAAAGCGAGAGGAAGGGCCGGGGCCTACCAACTCAAGCCCTATAGCGAGGGCAGGCTCACAGTCCGACGAAGGCGCCGTCGGCTGCTCAGCTTCCGCGATATGCTGCACCAACAACAGCGGTGTCCATGAACTCCTGGTACTTTGCCACCTTCCCATCTCGCACCGTAAAGACGTGGACGAAATCGCTTTCGTACTCCCGACCAGTGGACTTTACTCGCCAAGCGTAGTGTCCAAGCGCCACTACCTTGTCGCCTTGAGCGACAAACTCTCTCGGCTCGAAGTGCAGAGGCTCTTCTGTGTCGAAGACCTGAGAGAAGAACTCACCCACCCGCTCGGGCCCACGGCGTGTGCCAGAGAACGGCACTCCTTCTATTTCGAACTGCGTCCACTCGACGTCCTCGGAAAGCAATCCGAGTAAGCCTTGGATGTCTCCGTTCTGGAAGTGCTGGTACCCTTGCTGCACCAGTTCGGTATTTTCTCGGTCGCCCACGGTTAGCTCCTTCCCGGCTTCGTCGGCTTTGCCTTTAACCCACCTACGCTCTTGCAGTTTACCCCGCTCGGTTGCTCGGCCATTAGCCCCTGCTGTCTAAAGGCGCAGTCTACCTCCGCCTCCGGAGAAAAACCGGAGCGTAACTATGCAGCGAACTTCGCAGAATACCCCATCCCCGAAGGTGGGTGAATAGGAGCTCGGGGCACCGTAAACGCGGCCGAAGCCGGTCCGGTCGGCGGTCGTCCGGCCCCCTCGATGGGGTGTCTATGTCGCGTGCGTCATGTCGGGCGTGGCCTACCCGTACTGCGGGCGCCCGGCCGTACGGTAGACCTGCATCGTCACCCCGTTGGCGGTGGCGCGCGACTCGACCAGCTCGAGCGCCAGGTCCGGGCCGGAGTCGGGGAACAGCC
>DASSCV010000390.1:0-9597 GCA_035697505.1 Rubrobacter sp. | reverse complement strand
TTCGAGCTCCTCGGGATTCTCCTGGAGCACCCTGAAGAGGAGTTTGTATGTTCCTGTCTTTCCGAAGGTCGAGACACAGGAGGGACCGTGGATGCGGTGCCCGATCTCGAGCGCTACCCTGGCCTCGGAGTAGGCGTCGGGGAGTTGAGCGGGGTTCTGCTTGAAGCCCCCGATCCCGACGGAGACCGTAAGGTCGGGTAGCAGGCCTTTGACGTAGCGCTGTACTCCTTTGGCCAGTAGTTGCGCCTTCTCAGGCAACTCCTCGGGACCTTCGCCTTCCGCACTTCCCAGGAAGAGGATGACGTTGTCCGAGCGCGGGCCGAGGAGGAAGTTCGAGAAGAGCTGACGGGTCTGCAGGCGTACAGCATCAGCCAGGCGTCGCTTGAGCTCCTGGATGGCCGGCTCCTTCGGCCTGCGGCGAGCGAGGTAGCGGGCGAAGTCGTCTATGTCGACGACCATGACCAGGGCCCCTTCGGTTAGGTCGGCGCCGAGGTATCTTGCGCGCTGCAAGAGGAGTTCGACCGAACCGTAATGGCCGCTCACCAGGTCGTCCACGAAGTCTCCCCTGGCACCAAGTTCCGTTTCCAGGCGTATGCGCTCCTTCCCGAGTTCGGCTTCGAGGACGCGCCTGGCCCAGTAAAGTACCACCACGTCTTCGGGCCTCAGACGGCCGGCCTCCAGGTCGATCCAGAGATACCCCGCCGGGGCGCCGGCTCCGATGGGGGTCCAGAACAGCTCGCCGTCAGCCACCCGCCAGCGTTCGACGGGCACGGAGAGGTACCCATCAGGTAGCCTGGCGTAACGGTCGCGGCGCTCCCGACGAGTCTCGTCGATACTCGCACTCTTCGAGGCGCGTAGACCCTGCTCTTCGAGCGTCGCGCGCAGCTGGTTCTCGCACCCGGAGCTGGCGATCAGGCGCCCCACAGGGTCCTCCACGACCACGGAACGTCCTAGCATCCCTGAGATCCTGCCTGCCAGCTCTTCGATCGTGGTCTCACCACCGGCGCTCTCCAAGAGCGTTCGGCCTGCGCCGTGGGAGAGCAGCAGTAGCCCGTCGTCCTGGGAGAAGATCTCGAAGAGCCGCCTGAGGGGTACCTCAGGGGTGAGCACGAAAAGACCAACCCCGAGCGCGGCGGCCCGCCCGACCGATTCCGCCGGCACTTCGCCTTCCAGCCGCCACACGACGGCAGGTGAGCCGAAGGAGGCGACCTCCTGCATGAAATCCTCGTCCAGGGCCTCGCGGGCTGTTACGGCCACTTCGTCGGCTGAGATCCAACCTTTGACCGGCTCGTCGACGGCGAGCCCGCGCACCTGCCTGGCGGCGTCACCTGGCAGCGGGCAGTCCGCGTCCAACTCTTGTAGAAGGATCAGGGAGAAGTCCTTCAGGATCACTGCAGGCTCCGTTCGCCACGTTGTGTAAGACCGGCGCTTATCATTTTGGGCCTAGGGGCAGAAAATCGCAAACGCGGCCACGGAAATGAGCCTTCGGGGTGCTAGAATATAGCCAAAAGCAAACTGCTTCTTTGGCCTCCCAACAGGGGGCCGTATACTTGCCTGAGGCGTCCCGAAGAAGTGGGGTGAGAAGAGATCGCGGAAGACCACATCGTCGTGCGGGGGGCGCGCGAACACAACCTCAAGGACATAACGGTCTCCATGCCGCGGGACGTGATGGTGGTGGTGACCGGGCTCTCCGGTAGCGGCAAGTCTTCTCTTGCATTCGACACCATCTACGCGGAGGGGCAACGCCGCTACGTGGAGAGTCTCTCCGCCTACGCCAGGCAGTTCCTGGGCCAGATGGACAAGCCCGACGTCGACCACATCGACGGCCTCTCCCCGGCGGTCTCCATCGACCAGAAGACCACGTCCAACAACCCCCGCTCCACGGTAGCCACGGTAACGGAGATCTACGACTACCTGCGCCTGCTCTACGCCCGCGCAGGACGGCCGCACTGCCACGTCTGCGGCTTCCCCGTCGCCTCCTCTACGCCGCAGCAGATGGTCGAGAAGGTACTCACCCTCCCCGAGAAGACGCGCTTTATGGTGCTCGCGCCCGTGGTGCGGGGCCGCAAGGGCGAATACGGGAGGATGTTCAAAGAGTTGGCCGAGAGCGGCTACGCCCGTGTCAGGGTCGACGGCGAGCTGCACGAGCTGCCCGTCGACCTCGGACTGGACAAGAACTACAAGCACGACATAGAGGTAGTCGTCGACAGGCTGGTGATCAGGGAAGGCATAGAGCGCCGCCTCACGGACTCTATCGAGACAGCCCTGCATCTTGCCGAAGGCCTGGTGCAGGTCGAGACCGTCGAGCGTGAGGGCGCGGGCGAGTCGATGCTCTTCTCGGAGAGCTTCACGTGCACGAACTGCGGGGCCTCCATCGCGGAGATACAGCCGCGCACGTTCTCGTTCAACAGCCCTCACGGGGCCTGCGACCGCTGCGACGGGCTGGGCAGCCGTCTGGAGATAGACCCCGCGCTCGTCGTGCCGAACGAGGATCTGAGTGTGAACGAGGGGGCCGTCGTACCTTGGGCCAACTCGCAGACCGAGTACCACAGGAGCGTACTCGGCGCGCTCGCCGACAAGTACGGTATCGACCTGGACGTCCCGTGGCGCGACCTGCCTGAGGATCACAGGTACCTCATCCTCTTCGGCACCGATGGCGAGCGCATCTACGTCTCTTACCGCAACCGTTACAACCGCCGCAGGCAGTACATGACCCGTTTCGACGGCGTCGTAGGCAACCTGGAGCGGCGCTACACCGAGACCGATTCGGAGTACAGGCGGGAGAAGATCGAAGAGTTCATGAGCCACGTTCCCTGTCCCAAGTGCGGGGGCGCCAGGCTCAGGCCCGAGGCCCTGGCCGTGACCGTGGGCGGCAAGAACGTCTACGAGTTCACAGAGCTCTCCGTCACAGAAGCGCAGCGTTTCTTCGACGGCGTGGAGTTCACCGCGCGGGAGTGGATCATCGGCGAGCGGGTGGTCAAAGAGATAAGGGAGCGCCTGGGCTTCCTTGTCGACGTCGGGCTCGGATACCTCACCCTGAGCCGTTCCGCGGGGACCCTCTCGGGCGGAGAAGCCCAGAGGATAAGGCTCGCTTCACAGGTAGGGAGCGGTCTCGTCGGTGTCCTGTACGTGCTCGACGAGCCCTCCATCGGGCTGCACCAGCGAGACAACAGGCGTCTCCTGACCACGCTCGAGAAGCTGAGGGACCTCGGGAACACGCTCATCGTCGTCGAGCACGACGAAGAGACGATCCGCTCGGCCGATTACGTCATTGACGTTGGTCCAGGCGCGGGGGTGCACGGGGGTGAGGTCATCGCGACCGGCAGCGTGGAGGACGTCGAAGCCGAGGAGCGTTCCGTAACCGGCGATTTCCTGGCAGGGAGGCGGAGGATCGAGCCTCCCGAAGAGCGGAGAGAGCCAACGGGTTCCATCGAGTTGCTAGGGGCGATGGAGCACAACCTGAAAAGCGTGGACGTGGAGTTTCCGCTCGGGGTTTTCACCTGTATCACGGGCGTCTCGGGATCAGGCAAGAGCACGCTGGTCAACGAGATCCTCTACAAGGCTCTGGCCAACGCCGTCAGCCGCGGGAAGCATCGTCCTGGAAGGCACGCGGGGCTCAGGGGAGTCGAGGACGTCGACAAGGTCATTGACATAGACCAGAGCCCGATCGGGAGGACACCCCGCTCCAACCCGGCGACTTACACCAAGGTCTTCGACCATATAAGGCAGCTCTTCGCCTCCACGCCTGAGGCCAAGATCAGGGGCTACAAGCCAGGACGCTTCTCTTTCAACGTAAAGGGAGGCCGGTGCGAGGCGTGCCGCGGGGACGGCCAGATCCGGATAGAGATGCACTTCCTTCCTGATGTCTACGTCCCCTGCGAGGTCTGCAAGGGCCGCCGCTACAACAACGAGACTCTGCGCGCCACGTACAAGGGCAAGTCCATCTCCGACGTCCTCGACATGACCGTCGAGGAGGCCTGCGAGTTCTTTGCCCCCGTCCCCGCGATCTCTCGCCGCATGGAAACCATGCGCGACGTCGGCCTGGGCTACGTCAGGCTCGGGCAGCCGGCCACCACGCTCTCCGGCGGTGAGGCGCAGCGCGTAAAGCTGGCCAGCGAGCTGGGCAAGAGGGCTACGGGCAAGACACTCTATATCCTTGATGAGCCTACGACGGGGCTTCACTTCGCGGACGTCGAGAAGCTGCTCTCCATCCTGCACAGGCTCGTGGATGCGGGGAACACCGTCATCGTCATCGAGCACAACCTGGATGTGATCCGGTCCGCAGACTACGTCATCGACCTCGGTCCCGAGGGCGGTGACGCTGGCGGCGAGATCATCGCCACGGGAACCCCCGAAGAGGTCGCCGGCGTCGAGGAGTCACACACCGGCCGCTTCCTGCGCGGCCTCATGCCCGAGGTCGTGGCCGCGGGCTAGTCAAAGGCTCTTATGCAGTCGGACCCCGACCGAGGACGAGCTTTCTGATCTTGGTGCTCTAGGCTCCGTTCGTCCCTTCGACGATCTCCTCGAGGGCCGAACCGGCCACTATGTTCTCCAGGCCACGGATCACGACCGCTGCGTCCTCGACGAAGTCGGCGTAGCTCTCGTCGGCGCGCGAGCGGCGGTGGAGGCTCTCCAGGATGCGTCCGAGGCGGTTTATGCCCCACTCCATGTACTCGTCGTTGTAGAGGGCGACCCGCACCACGGCGTCAACGCTCAAGGGATCCAAGTTGCCGCGTTCCAGGGTGGTGAAAACGTAGTCGTATTGCCCGAGGATGTCGTCTACGATGGGACGGACGTCTGGCATCTCCTCCTCCTCGAACATAAAGACGTAGGTTCCTGCGATGATCTGGAGTGCCTTGTCCTGATAATAGTAGCCCCTTCTAGAGTAGGCCTGTATCACCTCGAACAGCTCCGTGAACTTCGCGTCCTCACGCTCCTTCATTCTCCGCCCTCCGCTGATCGCCTGATAGGAATTCTACCCCTGCTGCGACCTCCGCCGCCATAGAATCGGCCACGAGAACACCTTCACGAAAAAGTTTCGTCAAGCCTTTGAAACGGTGCGGATGGGCTGATAGATTCACTGCCCGTGAGTGCCAAGAGCGCAGATCCAGTAATTAGCCCGAACCAGGTCATGGCGGCGGGGCTCGCTGCTACCGCGGCATCTTTCGTCACCTCCCGCTTCGGGGTCGCAGGTACGCTGCTCGGCGCCGCCCTGACGGCCATGATCATCACCGGCGGGTCGGCGATCTTCAGGTCGTACCTGGAGGCCGCCTCGGGCCGCGTTCGCGGGATGCCAACGAAGCTACGGGCGCGCCGCGGGCAGCAGGAAGGCGGAGGTTCCGGCGGTACCATGCCGGGACGCCCCGACCTCAGGGACAACTTCGTTGGCAGGATGCGGGCCGCCCTCGACTGGTTCAGACACCTGCCGACACTAAACCGGCGTTCCATCCTCATAAAGGGGCTCCTGGCCGCTGCCGTGGCGTTTGTGATCTGCATGGGCGTCGTGTGGGGGGCCGAAAAGGTTATCGGTAACAGCCTCTCCTGCGGCCTTTGGGCGAAGTGTCCTTACGGTGCCGCTCCAGGCATCCACCCCGCAGGATACGGCGGCACCGGTGCGGGATCTTCAATCTCGGGAGGTGGCCAGAATACCGCGGGAGGTGGCCAGAATACCGGCGGGGTCGAAAGGCCAGGCATCGTCGACCGCGTACGCCAGAACAGGAACCCGTTCGGAGACGGCCAACCCGTCTTCGGGAGAGGCAACGACCAACCCTTCTTCAGGAATCCACGGAACGGCGGGAATCCGGGTGGCGCTGCGTCATCAGCCTCCCCCGACCCGGGCGCAGTGCCGGGAGCAGGAGGCCAGGAATCCGCCCCGCCGGGCGCGGGACAGGAGTCCGCCCCGCCTGACGCAGGCCAGGAATCAGCCTCGCCGGCGGCCGGAGGGCGTGAGGCGCAATCCACCGCCTCACCGAAAGCCGACCAGTAACCTTATCCGCACAGTCTCTATCGTGTAACGTATCGTGGTTCGCTCCGAAGTCGGCGTGAAGGGATAAACTTAGTCGGCTTTGACGAGTGCTGCGAACAATGAACCAAAGCCTGCTCTGCTCTTGGTGCTCGACGGCATCAGGCCCGACGTGCTACGGGCAGCCATCCGCGACGGAGACGCGCCGAACCTTGGCGCATTGGCCCAGAGAGGAGAGGCGGTCTGGGACGCGGTCTCGGTCTTCCCCAGCATAACCCCGGCGGCGACGGCCGCGATAGCGACCGGAGAGGCTCCCGCAAGGAGCGGCATCGTTGGGCACGCCTGGTATGAGGAGTACGAGCGGCGGGTGGTCGTCTACGGTGCCATGACGGAGACCGTGATGGCGAGCGGCCCAATTAGAGTCTTCCACAACAACGTCTGGCGGATGAACCGCGACGACCTGCACGCGGCGACCCTCTTCGAGGCCCTGCACGACCGCGGTTTCGACGGCGCGTGCGTCAACTTTCCCGTCAGGCGCGGTCCGCACACGCATCCTGTCCGCATGAAGACCATAGAGGGTTACTTGATGGGCGGACGCTACCTCGGACCGTCAGTGCAGGGCCCGAAGGAATACTTTATGGGCGACCTGTTCTACAGCCGCGATACCGGGTTCAGCGGGCGTAGGGCCAACGGTGGTGTCCTCCGCTCCGTTGGCATAAACGATGACTATGCGGCCAGGGTAGGGGCCATGTTGATCAAGGAGCGTGCGGCGCCGTTCAACCTCGTCTACTTCTTCAAGGGCGACTCGATAGCCCACCACCACGGCCTCTCGGCGCAGCGTCAATGGCTGACGACGGCCGACGAGTACGTGGCAAGGATCTTCAGGGCAGGCGGTGGGGTCGACCGTGTGCTCGAGGACTACGCCGTGCTGGCGCTCTCGGATCACGGCCACGCGCCACTCCTCCCGAAGGGCCGCTACGTCGACCTGCGCATCATCCCAGGCCAGAAAGTCTCGTCAGGGGTGAAAGCCCGTTTCGGCAACGGCACCACCATCGTGGTGGTCCCGAACGGACGTTCGGCGCTCCTTTATCTTCGTGGGGACGTCGAGCTGGAATCGGTGGTGGAGAGACTAGTCGGGCGCCGCGGCGTAGACCTCGCTGCCTGGATGGAAGACGGGTGGGCGGTCGTTCGCCGGCTCGGACGCGAAGTGCGCTTTTTGCCAGGCTCAGGAGTAAGCGACCCCTTCGGGCGGTCCTGGGAGCTCGAAGGCGACCCGAGTGCCCTCGACATCGACGTCTCCGATGGATCTTTGCACTATGGTGATTACCCGGACGCCCTGGAGCGGTTGTGGGGCTGCCTGCACTCGCCGAGGTGCGGGGACGTGGTGCTCTCGGCGACACCAGGGTATACCTTCGGCGAGATCTCCGGCGGGTATCACACGGCGAGCGATCACGGCTCGTTACACGCGAGCGACTCTAACGTATTCGTGCTCGCGAGCGGCGTGCCGGCGCCGCACAGGATCACGGACGTGGCCCCGACGCTTCTCTCACACTTTGGCGCCGACCTGGTCGCCGGGGACCGTGTCCTCCAGGAGTAACGGCTCTGAGGAGCGCACGGGACTCAGGCCACGTTACCGGCGGGCGTTCGGATGTGTTACCTGGGTGTACATGGGGATGCTGGTTTTCCTCGCGGCCAACTTCCTCCTCGTGCTGCCGTCCAGATACCTCGGTAGCGGGGAGCTTTACGGTTATCTTCCCCCCACGCTCGCGTACCTCGGGACACTCCTGATCCTACCTGGAATGGTGCTTGCAGCACTTCTCGGGGCCCGTACGTTCCGGACACAGCGCACGCGTGGGACCCGCGTCGGGGCCGGGGTGGGAGCCCTGATCGGCTACAGCGGTTTTTTCGGCCTGGCATGGCTCGCTATCGCCCTCGGGCTGAACCGGCGAGACCAGGCGTTCCGGACGGTTGTCTTCCCCGATCTCGGAGGGAGCCTCGCTTTCTACGCCTTCGTTCCACTGACGCTCCTTGCGATGGGCCTCGTCATTCTCGCCCTCTATGCCAGAGGCGCGGACTTCGAGCGACGGCGCAGGCTCGTCTATGCCGGGGCGGCCCTTGCGGTGCTTGCGGGGCTCGGCGTCGTGGCGACGGATCCGGATCCGCTCGGTGTGGTAGGGGCCTTGATCTCGACCTTATCAGGGGCCATCGGCGGCTACGTCAGCGGATCCGGTTACGCCAGGGCCGGCGGGGACGACATGATTCCACCAGGGGCCGAGATCCAGCGCCGCAAGCCTGGCTAAGCAGGGAAGCGTGGGTCCTCGCGGTATAATCCCTCTCGATGACTGAGAACGGATTCCCCGATAGATCACACCTTCCTACCTCGCCCGGAGTCTACATCTTCAAAGACGCTGGAGACACGGTTATCTATGTGGGCAAGGCCAAGAACGTGCGCAGCAGGGTTGCCAGCTACTTCAACCGCTCGGGAGACGGACGCCCGAAGATAGCGGAGCTCAGGGAACGCGTAAGGCAGATAGACTTCATCATCACGGGCAGTGAGACCGAGGCGCTTGTGCTCGAGGCGAACCTGATCAAACGCCACAGGCCGCGATTCAACGCCTCGCTCAAGGACGACAAGAGCTACCCCTACATAGTGGTCACGACCGGAG
Source organism: Rubrobacter sp. (assembly GCA_035697505.1). GTDB lineage: Bacteria > Actinomycetota > Rubrobacteria > Rubrobacterales > Rubrobacteraceae > Rubrobacter_D. Next base: position 969 of record DASSCV010000390.1, on the reverse strand, counting down.
ACGAGTACCCAAGGGTTTTCGCCACCCGCTCCTCCCACGACCCGCGCCACCGCTACTTCGGACCTTTCCCTAGCGCTGGCAGCGTCCACGCGACGCTCGACGTACTGAACAAGACTTTCCCTTTCCGCAAGTGCCGCGGTCCAGAGCCGGGGCGCCGCAGCGGGGTGCCTTGTCTCAACTACCACATCGGACGTTCGGCGGCGCCGTGCATCGGGGCCATCTCCAAGGATGACTACGATGGGATCATCGCGGACGTCATCTCCTTTCTGGAGGGGCGGGTGGACGGTTTGATCCTCGAGCGCGAGGCCGCCATGCGCGAGGCCGCCAGGGACACGGACTTCGAGCGGGCGGCGAGGCTGCGCGACGAGATCTCCGCGCTATCCCACGTGCGCGACCGCCAGCAGGCGACTATCGCTTCCGAGGACTCCTTCGACGCTTTTGGCTCCTACACCGAGGGCGAGACTGCCTGCGTGCAGGTATTCGCCGTGCGCGAAGGCCAGATCGTGAACCGCGACTCTTTTCTCCTCGACAACTACGGCGAGTCGCGGGCCGAGGATGTAGCGTTGCAGTTCGTCCCCCAGTATTACGGTACGGGCGCCGTGCCGCGCGAGGTCCTCGTCCAGTCCGACGACCGCCAGGACGAACTGGATACGCTCGCCGATCACCTCTCGGGCTTGAGGGGAACCAGGGTCGAGGTACGTCGTCCCAGGCGGGGGGACAAACGCCGAATCCTGGAGATGGCAGTGCGCAACGCGGAGCTCGGACTGGAGCACGAGCGGATGTTGGATGAAGCCAGGCGCAACAGGGTCGCCTCAACGCTCGACGGGCTGCGCGAAGAGCTCGCGCTCCCCCGGCTGCCGGTTCGGATCGAGTGCTACGACATCTCGAACACCATGGGGACCAACTCCGTGGCCTCCATGGTCGTGTTCCAGGGAGGCCGCCCGGCAAAGAGCGAGTACAGGCGGTTCA
>DASSCV010000389.1:0-12158 GCA_035697505.1 Rubrobacter sp. | reverse complement strand
AGTCATCCTCTTCTTGTTCCTCTGGAGAGACCGCCGCGACAGCCGATACCTGCTGCTCTCGGCCTTTCTGGTCGGTCTCTCCCTCACCCACCACCTGACGAGCGTTCTGCTGGTTCCCGCCACTCTGGCCTTCGTTTTCCTTACCGACAGGCGTGTGTTTTCGAGGACGGGGCTGATGGCGAAGGGCGTCGGGATCTTCCTGCTCGGCCTCCTTCCGCTTCTTTACCTCCCCATACGGGCCATGATGCACGCGCCTCTGAACGAGGCTGATCCTTCGACCCCGTGGCGCTTCCTGCTACTCGTCACGGGCGGCAGCTTTCTGGCCGAATCTTCAGAGAAGGGGAGGCACTGCAGCCCTTCCAGCCTCACGCTTGCGGACACCTCGACCAAGCTGGGGCTATTGGGAGACCATCTCCTCGAACAGTTCCCTCTCTTCCTCATAGTGGTTGGAGTACTGGCTGCCTTCTACCTGCTCTTTACGGATCGCCCAACTGCCGTTCTTCTCGGCGCGCTCTTCTTCGGATGTTTCGTCCAGGCTGCCGTTTACCTCCAGCTAGGGATCGAGGACTTCTACATATTCCTAATCCCCGCCTTTCTGACTTTCGGACTGTGTATTTCGGCAGGCCTTGGAGCCCTGCTGCGATTGGTGGTGAGCCTGGCGATCGGCTCTACCGCCAGCGGTGTCCTTCTCGTTATCCTCTCGGCCCTGATGCTAGCCGTACCGTTCTCGGGAGTGCGCAACTCCTACCTGGCGCACGACCGTAGCGGGGATTTTGGAGGACGCAGGGCGATTGAAGCCGTGGCTGTCAACGTGGAGAAGGGCGCCACGGTCCTGCACCATAGGAGCCCCCTCTGGTACATGGTGCTCGTGGAGGGGCGAAGGCAGGATCTCACGCTGATGGACCCCTTCTGTACATCCTGGGACCGCCACACCGATGTCGTCTGGCCTGACCAGATTAGCGCGGCTGAGGCCGCCGATCGCTACGGCACCGACGACGCTACCGGCGTAGAGGCCGCACGCAGGGCCGCAGGGTCAGGACCCGTGTACCTCCTGGCTAACGGCCGAGCCCGATTGGACTCCTTCCGCGAGGCGGGTTTTGATGTGCTACCGGTCGAAAGTGACCGTTTCCTCTACAAGCTCGTGCCCCGAGGCCGCGGGTAGAGTTACCGGGTCGGCGAGATAGCCGAGCGGTACCACATAGGGTTCGCTCGACCCGTGGGGCATCACGGATCATCTATAATCGAAGAAGGTCATACATACGAGTTTCAGAGAAGAGGTTGCGAACATGGCGAACGATCCCTTCGGTGCGCGCAAGACGCTGGAGACTGGTTCTGGAGAGATAGAACTCTATAGCCTGAAGACCCTGGATGAGAGGGTGGATGGAGACGTGTTCTCGCTACCCTTCTCCATTCGGGTGATGCTGGAGTCCCTCTTGCGTAACGCGGGTGCAAAGTTCGTCTCGAAAGAGGACGTCGAGGCGCTGGCCGACTGGCCCGAGTCGGTCGGCGGAGAGCTTGCGTACCTGCCGGCCAGGGTTGTCATGCAGGACTTCACCGGTGTGCCTGCGGTCGTCGACCTCGCGGCGATGCGTAGCGCGATGAAGAATGTGGGCGGAGATCCAGGGAAGATCAACCCACTCGTTCCTACCGACCTCGTCATAGACCATTCTGTCCAGGTCGACGCTTTTGGATCTCCGGCTGCCCTGCAGTTCAATGCCGAGCGGGAGTTCGAGCGCAATCGCGAGCGTTACGAGTTCCTGAAGTGGGGACAGCAGGCCTTCGACAACTTCTCGGTCGTGCCTCCTGCTACAGGGATCATTCACCAGGTCAACCTGGAGTACCTGGCGAAGGGAGTTATCGTAAAGGATGGAGTGGCGATGCCGGACACGCTCGTCGGCACCGACAGCCACACCACCATGATCAACGGCCTCGGCGTGCTCGGCTGGGGCGTCGGGGGTATCGAGGCCGAGGCCGTAACCCTGGGACAGCCCTACTACATGCTCGTCCCCGAGGTGATCGGCTTCGAGCTTACGGGCGCTCTGCAAGAGGGCGTCACGGCCACCGACCTGGTTCTCACAGTTACCCAGATGCTGCGATCCCACGGCGTCGTGGGCAAGTTTGTGGAGTTCTACGGAGATGGGCTCAGCAAGCTCTCGCTACCTGACCGGGCCACCATCGCGAATATGTCCCCCGAGTTCGGGGCGACGTGCACGTTCTTCCCAGTAGACACCGAGACGCTCCGCTACCTGCGCGGCACGGGCCGCGACGAGGAGCTCGTCGAGCTGGTCGAGGCCTACAGCAAGGAGCAGGGCCTCTGGCGCACGGACGAGACGCCCGAGCCGCGTTTCTCGGAGACGCTGGATCTGGGCCTGGAGTCTGTCGAGGCGAGCCTGGCCGGGCCGCGCCGTCCGCAGGACAGGGTCGCCCTCGACGACATGCAACCCTCCTTCAGACAGGCGCTGGCCGAGATGGTTGACCCCGGCCATCCGCTCCTGGGGAATGGTTACGAGGACGCCTATGACCATGCCGACGAAGAGTCCTTCCCCGCGAGCGATACCCCTAACCCTGACATACCAGTCGCCCGCGGTGGGGCCAACGAGGCAGAGGGCAAGGAGGGCGCCGCCGTCGAGAGCCACACCGCAGACGACACCGAGTCCTTCCCCGCGAGCGACACCCCTGCAGGCGCCTCAGGCGTGACCAACCAGGGTGACCCTACGTCCGGCGGCGAGCCCGAGAATGGGAAGTCTGGGGCCGAGCCTAGGGGGACCATCACCGTTACGGTGGACGGAGAGGAGCTCTACCTCACGCATGGTTCCGCCGTTATCGCCGCCATAACGAGCTGCACCAACACCTCCAATCCTTCCGTGATGATGGGTGCCGGCCTCCTGGCCAGGAAGGCCGTCGAGAAGGGACTCTCCGTCGCGCCGCACGTCAAGACCAGCCTTGCGCCGGGTTCTAAAGTCGTAACGGAGTATCTGCAGACCTCGGGGCTCCTCGACCCTCTCGAGAAGCTAAAGTTCGACGTGGTCGGCTACGGGTGTACGACGTGCATTGGGAACTCGGGTCCGCTAGCCGAGGAGATCTCCGCCGCCGTAGAGGAGAACGACCTCGTCGTCGCGGCCGTTCTCTCGGGCAACCGAAACTTCGAGGGCCGCATCAACCCCGACGTTCGCGCAAACTACCTGGCCTCTCCGCCGCTCGTCGTCGCCTACGCCCTGGCGGGCACGGTGGACATAGATCTCTCCAAAGACGCTATTGGCGAGGACGAGGACGGCAACCCCGTGTATCTTCAGGACATCTGGCCTTCACAGGAGGAAGTGGCCAGGGAGATAGAGAACGCCCTCGACCCTGAGATCTACAAAGAGCAGTACGCCGATGTGTACACGGGTAACGAGCAGTGGAACGATGTGGAGGTGCCTTCTGGCGACCTCTACGAGTGGGACCCCGACTCGACCTACATCCAGGAACCCACTTTCTTCAAGGACATGGGACCCGAACCCCAAGACCTGGAAGACATAGAGGGCGCGCGGGTCCTCGTGAAGGTCGGGGACTCTGTGACCACCGATCACATCTCGCCAGCCGGGGCTATCCCTTCGAGGATGCCGGCGGGGCAGTACCTGATACAGAAGGGCGTAGACCCGCGCGACTTCAACTCCTACGGCTCCAGGCGCGGCAACCACGAAGTCATGGTGCGCGGCACGTTCGGCAACATCAGGCTCCGCAACCAGCTGGTGGACAAAGAGGGCGGCTACACCCTCCACTTCCCCGACGGCGAGGAGACCACGATCTACGAGGCGAGTCTGAAGTACGGCGAGGAGAACGTGCCGCTTATCGTCCTGGCCGGCAAGGAGTACGGGTCAGGCTCCTCGCGCGACTGGGCGGCTAAGGGCTCGTTCCTGCTGGGGGTGCGGGCCGTTATCGCGGAGAGCTTCGAGCGCATCCACCGCTCGAACCTGATCGGCATGGGTGTGCTGCCCTTGCAGTATGCAGAAGGCGAAAGCGCTGAATCCCTTGGGCTTAGCGGCCGCGAGTCGTTCGACATCTCAGGCCTTGCGGGCCTCGAGCCTGGCAAGCAGTTGACCGTCAAGGTCAAGGCCGACGAAGGCGAAGAGAAGGAGTTCGAGGTGAAAGCGCGCGTGGACTCACCGGTCGAGGTCGAGTACCTCCGCAACGGCGGCATCCTGCAGACCGTATTGCGACAGAGGCTAGAAGAGTAGGGATCGGATATGGGGGAGTCTGTGCCCAAGAATGTTCTCGTTACCCGTGAGATCCCGCCCGCCGGGCTCCGCGCCCTCGAACCTTTCGACGTGAGGGTCCTACACGAGCGTCCGCCGGAGCGCGAGGAGCTGCTTGATGCCGTACGCGGCGTATCCGGCGTTCTCTCGACCGCTACGGAGAACGTGGACGGGGAGCTAATGGACGCCGCCGGCGAGGACTTGAGGGTGGTCGCCAACATGGCCGTAGGCTACGACAACGTGGACGTGGAGGCGGCAGCTGAGAGGGGCGTCGTCGTGACCAACACGCCCGGCGTGCTCGACGAGACCACCGCCGACGTGGCGTTCATGTTGCTGCTCGCTGCGGCGCGCCGTCTGGGGGAGGGAGAGCGCCTGCTGCGCGCCGGACGCTGGGAGTGGTGGGGTCCGAAGCAGCTAATGGGACGAGACGTGTGGGGTAAGCGGCTCGGCATCGTCGGGTTTGGTCGGATCGGGCAGGCCGTCGCCCGCCGCGCGAAAGGCTTCGGCATGGAGATCCTGTACCACAACCGCTCCCGGAAAGTGGGAGCGGAGGAAGAGCTCGGAGCCCGCTACCTGGACCTCGACGAATTGCTGGAGTCCGCGGACTTCGTCTCGGTGCACACCCCGCTCTCCGACGAGACCCACCATCTCATCGGGGCGGCGGAGTTGGGAATGATGAACCCCGAGGCCATCTTCGTCAACACCTCGCGTGGCCCCGTGGTGGACGAAGCAGCGCTGGCCGACGCACTGGCCGAGGGCCGTATCTTCGCCGCAGGCCTCGACGTGTACGAGGAGGAGCCCGAGGTCCACCCGAAGCTCCTGGAGCTCGAAAACGTCGTCCTCGCCCCGCACATCGGCAGCGCTTCCGTCGAGACCCGCGACAGGATGGCGGCGCTCGCGGCTGAGAACATCGTCGCTGTCCTCTCCGGCGAGGAGCCGAAGACACCGGTCGGCGGGTAAAGAGCCCGGCCGTTACGCGACCAATGGGCGGTAGGCTCGTCTACACGCCTTTGCCGGAGTTTTCAACGGTGTTTTCGCCTGGACTGCGCCGCTAGAATCAACTCTATGGTGAGGCTTTCGACTATCACGATCCGACCACAGCACCTCCCCATGCCGTGAGAAGTGTGAATGCGGGCCTGACATCCGAGGGCGTTGCGGCGCTCGCGCCGGATGCGAAGGTGGCCGCCGCCGGCAAGAAGCTTGGCGCACCAAGGTCCTGGCAGAGCCTCGGCCGCAATCAGGAGGCCCTCTGGGGCGAGTGCAGGGGCAGCGCGGTCTACCAGGTGCGGGTAGACCTCTCCGACCTGGCGGTGAAGTGCTCCTGCCCGAGCCGCAAACAGCCCTGCAAACACGCCATCGGCCTACTCTTCTTGTCCCTCGGGGCCATACCTTCAGAGACTGCCTCGCCCGCCTGGGTCACTGACTGGCTCGCCCGGCGCGCCGCCAGAACGACCGCCGGCGAACGCTCGAAGGGGCCAGACGAGGCCGCCGCGCCTGATCTGGTGGCGAGGGAGAAGCGGGAGAAGAAGCGGCTTTCGCGCATATCCGCCGGCCTGGACGCGCTCGACCTGTGGATGGAGGATCTTGTGCGGGGCGGTCTCGCGGCAGCGGGGACGCAGCCGGCGTCGTTTTGGGAAGAGCAAGCAAAGCGCATGGTGGACGCCCAGGCTCCGGGCGTCGCTGAGCGCCTCCGGCGGCTCTCGGGGGTGCCAAACTCCTCCCCGGACTGGCCAGGGAAGCTCCTCGACGGGCTCGGGCGGCTCGCGCTCCTCTCCAAAGCCTTCCGCCGCCTCGATGTCCTCGATGATCCTCTCGCCGAGAGCGTCAGGGCGGAGGTCGGTATCTCGCACCCGCAGGAGGAGGTCCTGGAGCGTGGCGAGAGGGTTGATGACCGCTGGATCGTGCTCGGACAGCGTACCGAGGAGGAAGGACGCCTCACCGTCAGCCACACCTGGTTATTGGGGGAAGACACCCGCCGCTACGCACTGGTTCATCAATTCGCGGCGGCGGGCTCGCCGTTCGCCGAAGGCTTCGTCTCCGCCACGACGTGGAGGGGAGAGATCGCTTTCTACCCCGGCGCCTATCCTCTGAGGGTGGTCGTCCGGTCCAGGTCGGGCGGCGGAGAGCGCTCTGGGGGGTTGCCCGGTTACGAGACGGTGGAGGCGTTCCTGGATCACACCTCCAGAGCGACGGCCCTCCAGCCCTGGCTCGAGCGCCTCCCGGCCGCCCTGAGAAGGGTCGTACCTCTGCTGGATGGTGGACCGGAAGGCGGGCGCTGGCTGATCGGCGACCGCGCTGGCCAGGCCCTACCGCTCGCCGGTGGAGAGCACTGGACCCTTCTCTCTATGTCCGGCGGCCGGCCCGTGGACCTCGCTGCCGAGTGGAATGGGGAAGGTCTGATCCCGCTGGGTGTAGCCGCCGCTGGAACCTACTACATCCTCGCAGAAGAAGGCTGATGGACGCCCTCACTCGCGCCGCCGTCGCCGGAACGTCTCGGGAGACGCCACCCGCAAGCGGTCTCCCGACGGACGGTCTCTTCGAAAGCGCGGGGGGGAAGGGTCCCGAACGGGATCTACTGCTACGCGCCGGTACGCGGGCCGTCTACCGGGCCGCCGGGCGCGTGGCGGAGTCAGGGATAGAAGCTCCTCAAACAGCGCCGGACGAGACCCTTACGGCCTGCTCCGCGAAAGCAGCGGATCTATTGCATCGACTCCTAGTGGATCAGAGAACTACCATACTCCTCGAAGCCCTCGAAAGATTGCGGCTCGCCGGGCTTCGTCTGCCACACGCGCTGCTCCCTGGCGCCCTGAACGTAGAGCAAGAGGAGTTGCGTCCCGCCGTCGCCGCCGTGCTGGGGGAGCGGGGACGCTGGCTCGCCCGGCTCAATCCGGCGTGGGCCTGGGCGGTGGGCGATGACGGAGACCTTAGGGACGTCTGGGATGAAGGGACTTTGAAGAGGCGAACATCCGTGCTGCGCCGCGTGCGCGAGCGAGATCCTGCGCTGGGCCGCGGGTGGCTCTCCGAAACGTGGCGGCAAGAGAAGGCCGATGCGCGGTCCGCGATGCTAAAGGCTTTCCAGGAAAACCTCTCTCCCGAAGACGAGCCGTTCCTGGAATCCTCGCTCGGCGACCGGAGTATGAAGGTTCGCGCGGTGGCGGCGGACTTGCTGGCCCGCCTCCCGGGCAGCGCGTGTGCCCTGAGGAACGTAGAACGGGCCGACGCCATCATAGCGGGCTATGAGCCGCCTTCCACTGGCCTCCTGGGTCGGGGACGACCGGGGAAGGTAGTGGTGGAACTCCCGCTGGTCGTGGACGAGGGATGGAAGCGCGAGTTGCCGGGAGAGGCTTCGCCTCCTGGGAAAATGGGCGAGAAAGCCTGGACGGTCGTGCGGACCCTGGAGGTGGTTCCGCCTGTCTATTGGGAGAGGCGCTTCGGGGCGACTCCGGAAGAGCTGGTCGCCGCCGCCCGCGGTGAGTGGGAGGCTGTGCTGCTCACAGGCTGGAGACGGGCGGCAGTGCGGCACGGACAAGAGTCGTGGACGTGGCCGCTGTGGAGGCGCTGGCACGAGGCGCCGGAGACACAGCGCGACTACACATCCACGTGGGAATTGCCGCGGTTGCTGGCGCCACTGCTTCCACATGTGGAGCTTGGTCGGTTACTTCGGAGTAGTGGAATGAGTCGTGAGTTAGCATATACCTTAGAAGCCTTGCCTGGGCCGTGGGACGAGGAATTGAGCCTCCTGTATTTGGAGGAGTTGCGAAAGCACGTGCCCCGAATCTTTGCAAGGAACCGCGACGTGAGCGATCCCTGGTTGGGGACTCCTCAACCCGCCGCCGAGCGGATACCACTTTCGTGCCTGGATCACGCATCGGTGACTCAGCCTGACGAAGTCCTGAGTGAGAGTATGTCCTCCGATGATCAGGTGCTCCGGTACGAAAGACTACCCTTCCGATACTGGAGGGAGAAACTGGAGAAATTCGAGGAGACGCTGGAGTTGCGACGCAGGCTCGTAAAGGAGATACCGCTGTGAACGATGGACCGAGCGCCTTGCTTCGCCAACACGCCGAGCAGGAGTACGCTGAAGAGTTGGCAGAGCTCGCGAAAGCCGACGACCGCCAGAAGCCTCCGAGCTGGAAGCTTTCACCGTGGGCCGTCAAGACGTACCTGATGGGCGGGACGTTGTCCAACGGGTTCACCGTCTCGCCCAAGTACGTGGGGAACGGGCGTCTAATAGAGATAGCCGTAGCCACGCTCGCCACGGATAGAGCCCTCCTCCTGTACGGGATTCCGGGAACGGCCAAGTCGTGGGTGAGCGAGCACCTCGCGGCGGCGATCTCGGGGGATTCGACGCTCCTCATTCAGGGCACCGCAGGCACGGACGAGGCCGCCATCCGCTACGGCTGGAACTACGCCCGCCTCCTCACCGAAGGCCCCTCCGAGGCCGCCCTGGTCGAGAGCCCCATGATGAACGCCATGCGCTCCGGCGGGCTCTGCCGCATCGAGGAACTGACCCGCATCGCCCCCGAAGTGCAGGACACCCTAATTACCGTCCTCTCCGAGAAGACACTGCCCGTCCCCGAATTGAATACCGAGGTCCAGGCGCGAAAAGGGTTCAACGTGATCGCCACGGCCAATAACCGTGACAAGGGTGTGAACGAGCTCTCCAGCGCGTTGACCCGGCGTTTCAACACGGTCGTGTTGCCTGTGCCGGAGACGATAGAAGAGGAGGTGGAGATCGTGGAGCGGCGCGTGGCGTCGTTGGGTCGAGCATTGGAGCTTCCGGCGGAGAGGCCGGCGCTGGAGGAGATCCGTCGCGTCGTCACCGTGTTCCGCGAGCTGCGCGGCGGCGTCACGGAGGATGGCAGGACGAAGCTGAAGACCCCGACCGGCACACTCTCGACCGCGGAGGCCATAAGCGTACTCACCGGCGGCCTGGCCAGCGCCGCCTTCTTCGGCGACGGCGCTATGAAAGCCAACGATGTGGCCGCCGGCCTCACCGGTGCTATCCTCAAGGACCCCGTACAGGACCGTGTGGCGTGGATGGAGTACCTGCAAACGGTAGTCCGCGAGCGGAAGGGCTGGAAAGACCTCTACCGCGAGTGCCGTGAAGTAGTGTAGCCGTGGCGATCCGGGTCTTCGGCATCCGACACCACGGCCCCGGCAGCGCGCGGAGCCTCCTCTGGGCCCTCGACGAGTTGCGCCCTGACGCCGTCCTCGTCGAAGGGCCGTCCGACGCTGATGCCGTACTGCCGCTGATGGCCCGTCAGGAGATGCAGCCGCCCGTCGCCCTGCTCGTCTACCCGCCGGAAGCCCCACAGGACGCCGCCTACTACCCGTTCGCCCGTTTTTCCCCGGAGTGGAACGCGCTCCGCTACGCGCTCGGGAGCGGCGTGACGGCGCGGTTCGTGGACCTGCCGCGGGCGTTGGACTTCGAAGGTGAAGACGATGTTGAGTGCCAGGTCAGGGAGGACCCGATCGGTCTCCTGGCCGTCGCCGCCGGATACGAGGATCGCGAGCTGTGGTGGGAGCGCCAGGTCGAGCAGCGCCGCGACGCCACCGACCTCTTCGACGCCATCATCGAGGCGATGGCCGCGTTGCGGGAAGATTACGAGCCCCCGCCGCGCGAAGCCCGCCGCGAAGCGTACATGCGGCGTGAGATACGCAAGACCCTCCAGGAAGGCCACGAGAACATAGCCGTCGTGTGCGGGGCCTGGCACGCGCCCGCGTTGTACCTCGAAGGACACGCCGTGAAATCCGACGATGCTCTCCTCAAAGGTTTGAAAAAGCGGAAGACTTCGGCCACCTGGATCCCCTGGACCGCAGGCCGTCTCTCGTACCGCTCCGGCTACGGCGCCGGCATAGCCTCCCCCGGCTACTACGAGCATCTCTGGAGCACCCCAGATGGGTCCGTCGCCTCCCGCTGGCTCTCCCACGTCGCCCGTCTGCTGCGCTCCGAAGACCTCGACGCCTCTCCAGCCAACGTCGTCGAGGCGGCCAGAGTGGCGGAGACGCTGGCCGCCATCCGCGATCTCCCAGCTCCCGGCCTCGACGAGCTGCGCGAGGCCGCCTTGGCGACGCTGTGCGGCGGAGAGACGGAGAGATTAGCCCTGATCCGGGACCGACTGGAGATAGGCGAGAAGCTTGGCGAAGTCCCCGCTGAAACCCCCACGGTCCCCCTCCAGCACGACCTGGAGCGTCTGCAAAAGCGCCTGCGCTTGAAACCATCGGCCGGGGAGCGTCACCTGGACCTTGACCTGCGCGAGGTGAACGGGCGCGCCCGCAGCGAGCTTCTCCATCGTCTGCGTCTGCTCGGTGTAGGCTGGGGCGAGCCGCGTGCCGTCTCCGGAAAGAGCGGCACGTTCCACGAGGTCTGGACCCTACAATGGCGTCCCGAGCTCTCCTTGGCCCTGATCGAAGCCAACGTCTGGGGCAACACCGTGGAGTCCGCCTCCGCCTCGCGCGTACGCGACCTCGCAGAGACCGCCGACCTGCCCCGCCTCACCGCGCTCCTCGACGTTGCCATCCTCGCCCGGCTCCCGGAGGCCGCCGTAGGGTACCTGCTCGGTCGGGTTCGTGACAACGCCGCCTCCGCCGACGTCGGACGCCTGATGAATGCCCTCCCTCCGCTCGCCCGTGTCGCCCGCTACGGCGACGTGCGCGGCACAGGGGCCGCCAGCGTCCTTCCCGTGATAGATGTCCTCTTCGAGCGCTCGCTCGTCACCCTCCCCGGCGCGTGTACTTCCCTGGACGACGATGCAGCCCGGGAGATGGCCGGGAGCATCGGCGGTGTGGAAGAGTGCGTGAACCTCTTGGACCGCCCAGGTATGGCCGGGAGGTGGCGCGCCGTACTGCGTCCGCTCGCGGAGAACGAAAGCGTCAACGCCCTACTCAGGGGCTGGTGCTGCCGGTTGCTCCTGGAGGCTGGATCTCTCGATGAGGACGAACTGCAACGTCTCGCCGGGCTCTCGCTCTCGCCCGTCATCCCCGCCCCGGAGGCCGCCGCATGGGTCGAGGGTGTATTGCGGGGGAGCGGACTGGTCCTGCTCCACCAGACCGGACTCTGGATGGCCCTCGACGGCTGGTTGACAGGCCTCGACCCCGAAACCTTCACCACCCTCCTCCCCCTCGTCCGCCGCGCCTTCTCGGACTTCGAGCCCGCTGAGAAACGCGCAATGGGCGAGAAGGTCAGGAAGTTGGGGAGTGGGGGGGAAGCCGGCTCGGCACACGGAGAGGATGGTACCGGGGACCTGGACCACCGGCGGGCGGCCCGGACGCTGCCCGTCCTCGCGCAGATAATGGGGGTGAAGCGCGATGGATGAGAACGAACGCCTGCGCCGCTGGCGGCTTGTCCTCGGCGGCGACTCGGAGGCGACAATCGGCGCCGGGCTTGTGGGGGATGACCGGGGCATGGACGGTGTGCTCGCCGCGCTCTACGATGGCGAAAAAGACAGCAAGAACGTCGGGCATGGGGGATCTCTCCCCCACGTCACCCGCTGGCTCGGAGACATCCGCACATACTTCCCCTCGCCCGTCGTGCGCGTTATGCAGAAGGACGCCCTGGACCGGCTCGGCCTCCAGCGCATGCTCCTCGAACCGGAGATGCTCGAAGCCGTCGAGCCTGACGTACACCTGGTCGCCACACTCATCTCTTTGGGCCGTGTCATACCGGAGAAGACGAAGGACTCAGCCCGCCGGGTTGTAAGGAAGGTCGTCGAGGAACTGGAGCGCCGTCTCGCGCAGGAAACGGAGCAGGCCGTGCGCGGCGCCCTGAACCGTGCCGCCCGCACGAGCCGCCCACGTCCGGCGGACATAGACTGGGAACGCACCATCCGCGCCAACCTGAAGAACTACCTGCCGGAACGCGGAACGATCATCCCCGAAAAGCTCGTCGGGCACGCCCGCAGGAAGAGGACCGCGAAGTTG
>DASSCV010000388.1:0-3280 GCA_035697505.1 Rubrobacter sp. | reverse complement strand
TGCGCCATAAAGCGAAGCAGCTCGAGCGAGACGGCTAAGCGAAAAGACAAGCTGGAGGAGATCAAGTACCGACCACAAGGCTACCTCGGAGTCTAGGAGTCTGAGAAGATGCGCTCTCTCGGTATTGGTTACTTTGGTCCTTCTTGTACCAGCCCCTCCTCATGCAGTTGATGAGGTAGGAAGCGTCTGAGTAGACGCTCACCGTATATCCCTCGCCTATAGTCTCCAGAGCGACACAGGCGGCGGCAAGCTCCATCCTCAGGTTGGTGGTGTTCAGCTCGCCGCCGCTTATCTCTTTGGTCTTGCCCTCCCAGCGGATAACGACCCCGTAGCCTCCGGGACCACGAGAGCCAGTGGAAGCCCCGTCAGTGTAGGCGTAGGCCTCAGGCCTAGGCAACAGCGGCGAAGGTGGCGGCGCTGAGTGCGGAAGGCACAGGACCGCCTGACTGTTCATTTGCCGTTATTCTAGGGCCACAACCCGTTCCACGAGGAAACGAGTGGCTGACACCTCGATGCCGTACTCACTACCGCCACGCAGGATGGGTCCCGCGATGGCATCGAGCTCCGGTTCCCTCCCCGCCGCAACGTCCTTTTGCATCGAGCTTCGGAAACCGTTGGGCAGCCCTTCGAGTGCTGTGAGGATCGGCTCGGAAGCTACCTTAGCCCCCTCGGCTACCCCAACGGCACAGACCTCATTAACGCACTGCTCCAAGCGTGCCCACAGGCCCACGTCAGCCCGGACAACCCCGAGCGAGCCCTCCGACGCCGTGGTCGCCAGCGCAAACGGCGCCAGGAAGCAGAGCTTGCTCCAGAGCATGGTGGTCTCATCGTCTTGCACTTCGCAGCCCATCCCGGCGTCACGCAGTTCTTCGCACAAGGTCTCCGTTCGCTCCCGCGTTGCCAGATTCGGCGCGAGCTGCACATCAGCAAACTCAGAGAGATGCCTAACTCGCCCCGGCCCCGCTTGCTCAGCTTCGACACTTATCGTCCCCGGTAAGACCCGCTCGGCACCGTACCGATCGCGCAGCCGCCTGACGTGATCTACGCCGTTTAGCAGCGGCACCAAGACGCCATCTACCAGTACTTCCGGAGCAATGGTGCCAAGTGCCGATTCGAGCGCCGTGGCCTTGACCGCGATCCAGACTACGTCAAAGTGCTCGTCGAGCCAATCGGCGACCCGTACCGGTGCCTCAAAGTTCCCGAGCGACTCGCTCTGAACGCTCAACCGCTCGGAGTATAGATCCCTCCGGCCAGGACGCACGAGCAGGGTAACGTCGTGGCCCGCCTTCGCGAGCGCACCGCCCACAAGTCCGCCGACTCCACCCGCTCCGAGAACCGCGTAGCGCATCACCCACCCCCATCAACTGTTTGTACCCTATTCTAAACAGCCTCCACGATGCCCGGAGGGGAAAAGTTGTCCGTTCCGAGTATTCGCCTTATCTAAGCCGATTGTAAAGAGCCGACGGGCGGACTCGAACCGCTGACCTCATCTCCAGCTACGAGTTTGCTTGCGCACGTTCTAGCCCGTCCTAGTGTGTCCGGGAATTACGCTTGTTTATGCGGTTTTTGATGATCTGGCAGTCTCACTTTGTCCAGTGCGTGCCAGCACGTATCAGCCCGGTTGCGCACCGGCAGCGAGAAGGAGTCGATAAGGTTGCCGTGCACCGCTAGCTCTGCCCCTTTTGGTTGACGATGGGATCGAGGACTCGCCGAGCGCGAAACCCGGGGCGATGGTTGCGTTCGTTACCCTGGTAGACACGCACACTCCCTGCTGCTACCTGCAATTCAGGGACCACAATCTGCTAACCGAACAGATCGTCTGGTTGTGGATGCTTTTGCAGCTCCACGAGGTGGCTCCATTCGGCCAACTATGAGCGCGGCTCCGAGCATCGGGGCTCGCCGTCCTTTCTTCTACAGATGATGAAGATGCAGGAAAGTGCCCACAGGCGCTTTCTCGCCTCCGTTCAAGCCCTCGCCCACGTCCGCAAGCTTCAGGCGAACACGCTGAGGATCCGGGTCAATGCGCGGATCAACCTCCGTTGAGGTGAGTAGATTTCCGGTCACAGCTGGACATGCAATCCTGTACTAAAAGCCCCAAGAGTGTCCTGTAAAAGCAGTTAATGACCGTCGCAAAAATCGTCACTATTCGACATGCTCGCCCCACGAAACGTGACACGGTGTGCCGCATGCTGCCTCTCTTTTATGTGTCAAGATCGGATAGCCGCGGAGACCTCACGTCAGCACAAGCTCACCGACAGCCCGTGTGGATCAAGCACTACCCCAAAACGAGGCAACGAACGGCCTCCCACGGACAGTCGTAGTGGTTCTATTCTCAAGCTATCAGGTCACCGAGAGAACGCCGTGCTTGGGGAGAGGAGCTCCCACGGCGCGACCCTCTCCTGCGTATGCGTAGAGGTCGATCTCTATTCAGGAGCACAACCTATGGTGAGGGGTTTCCGGTACCAGAGCAGGCTTATCTACTACTCTCCGGCGCATACGGACGAGCCTATGCAAGATCTTGGATATGGACTTCAGGGAACGCACCTTCTAGGCAATTGGGTGAATAGCCGAAGATGAGATAATGCTCCCGATGGTAAAAGATCCCGGAGGGAGGCTTCCTCATGGCGGAGAGCGGTGGGTTACCATCGTGGGTCGAGGCATGGGTCGGTAAGGTCGTCCAGGTGTACGTACACGGGGACTCTGATCCCTTGTTCGGCGTCTTAGAGGACTGGGACAGGCGGGGCGTGGTGCTGCGCCACACGGAGGACATGGTCAGCCTGACTGCCTCTCGCGTCGAGAACGTGCCTTCGGAGCCGATGATGATCCTCGTAACTTGGTCAGCGGTGCGCTACGTCTCGGTACTGCTGGAGGAGCTAGAAGAGAAGGACTAGCCCTGCTAGTAGGGCTTCTAAGGCCCTCTACCCCACTCGAGAGCACCTTGTGTGCTCCCCGGGTCCGTCCCCAGGCGATTAGATGCCAGCCTCGAGGCTCTAAGAAGGCTCTAAGAGGAGGGTCTATGCAAGACCGCGCCTACGGACTTCGGAGAATTCACCTTCCACGCACTAGGGTGAATAAGGTCAGGGTCCCCTTCACCGTTGCGTCTTTATACCCTCGCGGTTAGAGTACGAAGCGTCAACCCGATTTCACTCCAGACTAAAGGAGCGCGCGAAAAGTTGGCTTCAAGGACCACCACCTCGGGAGGAGACTACGACCTCTCCGATCTTCTCAACAGCTTCGTAGACGTCGTGAGGCGCGTAGTGTTCCAACCCTCGGCCTTCTT